>NZ_BAABAB010000037.1:0-323 GCF_039537205.1 Microlunatus ginsengisoli
GACACCTGTGGCACACCATCCGCCGACCCGACGGCTCCTGGTCCGGCCTCGGAGACGTCAACGGGCAGTTCACTCTCCCGCCCCTAATCAGGGCGGTTGCGGCCGCAAGCAGCACCTCGTCCGAGGTCCAATTCCTCTTCGCCTCGGCATTCGCTTCAAATGACAACGACACCAGCAACGGAAACCTGTGGCACACCATCCGCCGACCCGACGGCTCCTGGTCCGGCCTCGGAGATGTAAACAGCGCGTTCCGACTGCCCGGACTGGTTCGGAGAGTCGCGGCCGCCAGCAGCGCCCCCAACGAGGCGCAATTCCTCTTCGCC
>NZ_BAABAB010000037.1:406-4578 GCF_039537205.1 Microlunatus ginsengisoli
GGAGACGTCAACGCCTACGTCGCCATCCCCGGGCCCGTAACCACCGTCGCGGCCGCCAGCAGCGCCCCCAACGAGGCGCAATTCGCGTTCTGCACTTGAGTGCGCGGGCACTCTGGCCAGCCAATCGCAGGTTCTGGTGTAAAACTTAGGGCCTACGCGTGCGGCGGTGTTGAATGCGCTCCGGAGTGGTACGTACACGACGACCCCAATTAAATTAGGTCGACCACAGCCGATCAGAGCAAAATACACCGACTAACTTCCGCACAAGTCGGCGGCAATCAGAGAACGACATGTAAGACGGCGTCCGTCCGCGATGACGCCGCCGCACTAACTCCAGATAATGACTGCTTCCACGCAAAGACAGAGCAACAAAAACAAGTACAGACTCATCGTGTGTACCTGGACTGCCTCGTAGAGGATTCGATGAGAGTAGCGTCTGCTATATAGTCCAAACTGTCCGCGAGTTGGCATCGCACCGGTAATGATGTCGGGACTGCCAAGGATACTGAGATCGCTTTGGCCAGCCAATACCCTAGCTATGCCGTCCTTCCTGATGCTCTCGCGTATCGTCTTGGCACGATCGATAAAAACCCGCTGGATGGAACGGTTTTGACTATCTACTAGCCAAAAGCCGACAACTGAACCGACGCCAACAAGGAGCAGCTGTGGATGGCCCGCGGCTGCTATGCCAGCTATCGCAAGGGCCGTTGTAACGCACCAACCCTTAACCTGGAAAGCGATCGTGTCGAACCCGCGGATACTTGACTCGATCGACACGAGCTCTCCCTGGAGTAACGCCAACCGTGCGGCACTCTCATCCATGCGTGCTTGCCTTCCTTGCTGCTCTTCTTGGCTGATTCCTGAAAGTTTGGCCGGCCAGCTGCGGCCCCCACGTTACTGGTCCGCGGCCGGCACGACGGGAGAAATCACCGACATCATCGAAGCCGCCGTCTACGTGCTCGTACTACCTGAGTTGTATCGGATTAGTGACCACCCTGGGCGAGGTCGTCGAGGATGGATTGGGCGTGGTCAGGGATCCGTGGTGGGGCGGTGAGCTGTTGGTGGCCGAGGCTGATGGTGGCGCTTCTCAACGGTCGTAGTGATTGCACGATCTTCTTGATGCTGATACCGGTCCGGGCTTGGGCTTCGCGGGAGATGGCGAGGGCGGCGAACACAATGGTCAGGTGGGCTTCGATGCTGTCACGGATCCGGTGGAAGATCGGCCGAGCGGCGAGGTCGGACTTGGTCATCCGGAACGACCGTTCGACCTGGTAGAGCTCGTGGTAGGCGACGCAGACCTGCTGCCCGTCCATGATGTCGGGGTCGATGTTGGTGACGTAGCCTTTCAATCCGGCCAGGTAGCGGGCCCGGTCGACCAGTTTCCAGTCGACGTCCTTGACGGTGTTGGTGATCTTGACGAATCGGTCCTTCTTCAACGGTCTCGTGCCGGCCGCGACGGCTTGGGCACGTTCGATCATCTTGTTGATCGCCCGGTTGTCGTGCTGGGACCGTTTGAACGAGTACTCATAGACCACCCGCCGGTCCCGGGCCTGGCCGCCGGTGCCCATGGTGCGGATGGTTTCGATGATCTGTCCGTCGGCGAACGCGTTCCCGTGGAGTCGGAAGTGGTCGGCCAGATCATCGGCGGCGGTGGTCGTCTTGGAGCCGACGATGAAGCCGAACCCGGCCTGCTCCAACGCGACCAGGTTCGCCGCGGACAGCATCCCGGCGTCGGCGACCACGATCACGTCGGTGACGTGGTGGCGTTCGGCGAAGCCGGTCAGGACCGGGATCAGGGTCTTGGTCTCGGCCTTGTTCCCTTCGAACACGTGCACATCCAGAGGGAACCCCGAACCGGTGGTGAGGAGGCCGACGGTGACCTGGGGGTCGACGCGGCGTTCCTTGCTCATCCCGACCTTGCGGAGCCGATCCTCCATGTCGGTCTCGAAGTGAAGCGTCGTCAAGTCATAGAGCACCATCGCGACCCCACCGGCTCCGACCGCGTGGGTGTAGCAGGCAGACGCGATGACGGTCCGGTAGTCGCGTTCGATCACCCGTTTCAGGCAGCGCATGAACGTCACCCGAGTCGGTCCGGGCACGCCCAGTTCGGCCAGCACCCGCACCGTGTCGGCCTTGCTGGTCGGCTCGATGATCCTGGCCAACACCAACGCTTTGAACGCATCATCGTGGATCTGGTCGAACCCGAGCTGGTCGTAGATCGCTGCCAACGTCTCCCACACGATCAGCGACGCGGTGCCCTCCACCACCGGCGTGCCGATCGGGCGGCCACCTGCCGCGGCGTTGTCGCCGAGCGGCAGCGTCTCTTGCCCCGCATGCAGCCGCGCTTGGGCGGTCTGCACAAGCACCGCCAGCTGAGCATCGCTGTGAGCCGAGCCGATGTGCTCGATCCCGAGCAGGGCACGGCCGCGCTTGTGCACGATCTGGACCGCGGTCGCACCGGACGCGGTCTTCACCCGACGCACGAACGACCCCACCCAGGGAGGCTACCCACCCCCGACAGCGGGTTATTAGTGACCACCCACCACCGTGCAGCGATAGCGAATCCCCTGATCAGCGCAATATGCCGGCAGCCGATCCCGCCGAATCCGCCTCAGCGATAAACTCAGGTACTACTGGACAATGTCGCGCAGCGCTCGGCTGACCATCGTTCCCCAGCGGGTGCGAAGATAGGACTCGGCGGCAGCTGTGCATCCCTCATCCGCAGCCCTCTGCCGGCTGGGCGATGGCGGCCAAAAGCAGTCAGTCTCGGATAGCGCGATGTCGCCCCGCTCCGTCGCAATTAGCGACCCGTGCTGACCGACCGGGAGGTGCAGGTACTTTCGCTGGTCGCCGATGGGTTCAGGGCCGGGGGCGATAAGCCACCGTTTCTTCGGACGACGAGTCCGCGTTACTCGGCCGCCCGGAGGAAGCCGACTCCGATCGGCACTCCACAGACGTCGTACAAAAGCCTTCTCGAGAAGCTCAACCGCAAACGCAACGTGCGAGCCGCTAAGCTCAGCACCCCTCGACCTTTCAGGGCAGATAACCTAGTTTATACCGGCATCGGCCTTGAAGGGAATTTCCTCCCACGGGCCATCGGGCAGCCCAACTTCGAACCCGTGGGTACTGGTATTGTTAGTTTTGTTGACTTCTGGAATGGCGTTGTCGACATCGAGGTAAAATTCAACGTAGTGGGAGCCGAGCTTCAGACCACTCATCCGCAAGTATGCAGTCTTTTCACCACCCGAGGCTAGACCCGAGACGTCCAGATCGTAAATGCTCTGAGTTGATGCACCCCGATCAAGAACGAATCGAACTCGGAAAGCCGAAGCGTCCTTCGCGCCGATATTGGCGAAGACGAAATAAATGGTAACGGTGTCCGTGAGGGTTGGAAAGTCACCTGGGTCCGCCCTTGTGGTTGTAACTACCAGGTCCGCGATCTCCGCCGGAGGGTCGGTGACAGCGACGACAGCAAGGTCGACGGCAGAGCCTTGGTCAACCCGAGTGCCGGCCACCGGATTCGTCCCAGACACCTTCAAATGGTCACTCCTGTACTCGCCGCTTGCATTAAATACCTGTCCCTCATGTAAGCCAGCCGCCGCGAGGAGCCTCTCGGCGCGGGGGACCATCTCTCCTATCAAATCCGGAACGGGCACCCGTGGCGGCGGAGGTGGGGGTGACCCACTGGTGGACTGCGATACTCTCACGCCACCGTGGTGCTGGTCGCGGGTCGTGTATCCGACACCGATGTCGTATTGCGTTCCCCCCTGCAGGTCATCAATCTGATATCGCGTTGCGTCTGCCGGGAGTCTGCGGGACCCAAGTGATTCTCCTCCAGTCTTTGCCCACCAGACGTCATAGCCGTCCAGAAGGCTTGCCGGCGGTCCGCTGAAGCTGACGGTCAAGGAGTGCGTCCCAATCTCCGTGACGCTGGCGCTAGGCGGAACTGAGAGCGATCCGGACCACGGGTTCAGCGCAATTGCGGGGCTAGCACCCGGTCGGATTTCTGGGCCACGGTCGAAGCCTTCGTGCTCAGGATCCAGAGTCCACAGGGAGCCGGTGTTCGCGTGGAATGCGACTGCGTACAAGTTGCCCCCGCCCACCAGCGTGATGGATGGGCTGGTGCCGGATGCCATTCCCAGGCGCCGGTCGACAGCGTGAAGGTCGGGGTC
>NZ_BAABAB010000038.1:0-9206 GCF_039537205.1 Microlunatus ginsengisoli
CCCTCAGCGGACTGTCAAGCATCAAATGAAGCCAAGATGTCAACCATCAAGCGGAGTCGGACACTGTCTGGACCGCCGTGCGGTGAGAACTTTCCTTACTCCGTCAAGCGCGGCCTCCGGCCGCGGCGGGTAGTGGGTTCCGGCCACGTGTCCTCGCTGCGCTGCGGGCCTCGCCGGCACCCACTACCCGCGTGCAAAGGGCCGCAATCCCGCGGCTCCGAACCAGAATACCGCAGCAATAATGACAATGGTCGTCGAGCCAGGTTCGTTGTCACGCCGCAGAGATCCGCC
This sequence comes from Microlunatus ginsengisoli, assembly GCF_039537205.1. NCBI lineage: Bacteria > Bacillati > Actinomycetota > Actinomycetes > Propionibacteriales > Propionibacteriaceae > Microlunatus > Microlunatus ginsengisoli. Next base: position 292 of record NZ_BAABAB010000038.1, read on the forward strand.
AGATGCACTCTAGCAAGCCGGGCCAACCGAAGGCCGCATTCCCTGCCTCCTCAGGGAGAGCGTTCAACTGTTGGCACCCCCAGCCCAATCCCGAGTTCGCATTTGACAACATAGGTTGCGATAATTTATCCACCCCATGCCCCACTCCCGCTAAGGCATTAGAGCCGATTCAAACCCGGATAAAAGGTACACCCGCGCACGCACATCGTGCCAGGCATCCCCTGATCGGGACCGGGCGTTAGTCATTGCATAGAAATGAACTGGCAAGTCGGCACGAGTGCTCCTCGTGTGGCCCCCCTGTGCATCTAGGCGTTGCTTGGTCAAGCGACTGGACAATCACTGCGACCAAGCTTCCCCCAGCCCGTTGCAAGCTAGTTGACTGAGCATCGACAAGTGTCACAGCGCCCTGAGCACGTGAGGCATCTGCTTCACAATAAACCGCCAAGCATGCTCAACATCCTCCTCCACGAAGTTGGGGTCTCCGTGCAACCAGAGTCGCCAACTGCCTTTACCGAAGGTTTCGTTTTCTGCTTTGGAGAACATGATGTTGTGAACGCCGTCATGTCCAGCGTGAGCGAGCCCGAAGTAGTGGCCTAGTTCGTGCGCCAGAACGATACGACTAAAGTAGGGAGGATAAGTGTCGCGCCAAGTGCATCCACAGCCAGTTCGATCATCTTTGAGGTCATCTACTCCATCTCCATCGCTATCTAGGCTCATAAAGTCCTTTCTAGAGCGGTCAATTGTCGTGATACACGCATCGCTGGCGTCGTCAGGACCGCAGCCGTCCAAACCACGCTTGATGCGGCGCCCGGTGACCAAACCGTGCTTATCATCAGCGAAGCCGAAGACCCCGATACACAGTGGTGACCCATCTTCTTCTAAGCGGCCTTCTCGTGGCGTATTAGTTGCAAACCATCTGCCCGCCTCGAACGTGCGACCGGGGAAGAAGTCGAATTCGCGAAGATTGGTGCACGGCTGCGCGTTGAACGCCTGAAACGTCGCAAAGTTGAACGGAGTGTCCCAACCAATGTCGATGCAGAGCTTCTTGAACTTCTTGCGGGCAGTACGCATAGCCTTGCCGGTCGCGGCCGGTTCCATCGCATACGCGCGTATACGCATGTTAGTACCGCCGCTGTCGAGGAATGATCGGATCGCGTAGCGATGAATTGGGAGATACCACATGTCGTTGCCGTCATCGTCTACTCTTACTACGCGCGTGCGCTCGCGGGCGATCTGAAACCCGTTCAAGCTAAGTAGCCCTGCCATTGCGTAAAGGTCCAGCGTGTGATCGTCATCGTCGTGTAGTTCAACGAAGGGAAACGAGTTGCTATCGGCTACCATGATGGACGCGCTCGCGACGATCGGGAACCCGAAATGTGTCGTGCCCCACCCGAGCCTTCTGAGAATAGACTCCCCTTCCGGAGTTCCGAACTCATCGATGACTAGTGCGCGAATGACGCCGAGTGAGTCATCGCGGGCGAAGTAGTCGCTAACAGCCGCACCAAAGTATGCGCCTGTTCCAACGCGCACAACCAAGACGACTGCTTGTCCGACATTGATTGCTATGTTTCCCAAATCCGCAATTATGCCCGCCAGGTCGAAGTGCAGTACCGCGTTAACCAATGAACCCGCGTTGCGCACTGTGTCAAACACGATTGCGAAGGTTTCCTGGGTAGCCTGAACTCCACCCTTAACGACGCCCAGCACCACGTTGGCAACGCCACCTAGGGCTGGTGAAACGGCAGCTGCCCCATCCCGTGCTCCATCCAGTACGTCGATCGCCACCTCAGTGACCGTTTCTGTCACTTCCTCAGCCGTCTCGGTCGCAATGTCGACGACAGCTTCAACCCCATCACCGACCCAGCCAATTGCTGATCCCGCGGCTTCCGCTGCGTCATCCCACCATGCCATATGTCGCTCCTATAGGACGCATTCACTGACCGACTTAAAACGCGATGACCTGCTTGGCTCGCCTCCGGCGAGGGACCTGAGAACTTCGAGTGGTCGAGTGGTCCGGGCGGAATTTACAGTTTCAGCAAGGCGGAATTCATGGCGCGAAGAGCACTCCACGAATATGAGGGCAAGCGATCGTACCTAGAACTCGCCCCGAAGTACCTCGACGACATCGGCGATGGCGTCGTTGGACAGAAGCAGATGGTGATCTTGGCCGCACGACCTGGCCAGGGCCACTACATCGTGACTCGCGTGGGACTACTTCCAGGAGGCGGACTTAAGTGTTTCCTGGTTGAAGATCGACCAATCTTCGCAACTCAGATACCACTGGCGACGACAGAGTCATTCCTGAGCCAGTTTTGTCTGAAACAACATGCACCGTTAACCTCGATGCTTGCACCGACCCTATCCCTGGTGTGACGACCGCGCAAATGCGATTCAACTCAGATGGGTCTATATTTCACGGCTGCATCCGAGATTCCGTTGAAAAGTGCCCCAGGCCCCTGCCGATGGTTAATGGCCCGGACGGGCTTGGTCCGAATCCCCACCCGATCCCTTGAAGAGCCGTCCAGCGTGCCATGATGGTGCGCGCGCCAGCTCATCGATGAACGTCGCCCAACGCAGCGTTCGTCGTCGAACTCCTCGGTATCTGGCGTAGACGTAGAGCGCGATGAGCTGTCCTGCACCGACCTCCGCCGCGTGCCGGGCGCGAGGCAAAAGCCAATCAAGGTGGACCGACTTCACCAGCGAGTTGTTGTTGTGGTACCTGATCCACCCTCCGCCTCGCTCGCTCTGGCGATACTCTGTCTGCCTGTGCTGGACCGAGTTTTGGGAGCCAGCGATGGCGGCCCTGGCGGCAACGATGGCAGCATATGTAACAGACACAGCATCGAGGTGGCCGCGCCGGCGGCCCGTCAGTTACCCGACTCAATGCCGAGCAGTTTCACGCCGATCCAAAATTCGGGTTGACCTAGTCACCGAATACGGCGATGATGAAGTTCGCCCCCGGGCTTGAAAATCAGCCTCGGTCACAAGCCGCCAGACGAGACCCCCTTGCTGCTCACGTCCAGGTGAATAGGCACCATCCTGTGCCGGGGAAGAGACATAAGGGAGCATGCGCATGACCACAGGTCCAACCGATTCGAGTGTTGCGGCATTCGAATCGGACAAGCTGCAAGTCAAGTTTCGGGATACACACAGAGTGCGTATCCAGCGCGGCCGATTGGTCGATCTGAATGGAACTGGCTTTCAGTCGAAGAAGTCCGCTGATTTCCTTTCGGACATGTCGCAAAGATCAATCTGGCATCCCGTGCACACAGTTGATCCTGATCAACTGGAGCGGTACCGCAAGAATGGCTCCGCGAAGGGCGATACTTTGCCTGACTTGGGGAACTACTATATCTTGTTTCTTGCTGAAGGCACGGATGCTACGCGAACGGCGAGCGTGCTTGCCGACCTACCGGAAGTGGAGGAGGTGTCGCGTGTGTACCTGCCGCCTGAACCACCCCAGCCTCCAGACTTCACGGACATCGGGAATATCAATCCCGCGCAGCTATACCTAGGGCCGTCCACGTCAAACGGGGGTGCCAACGGTGTTGATGCCTTTGTCGGATGGGGCGTGAGTGGTGGTGACGGAGCTGGAATTGCGATATGCGATATTGAGTACGACTGGCATCTACGGCATGGGGAATTCCGAGCTAATCTGGGACTTCGCATGCTTGGCAACGACCCGTTGAATCCATTTGGTGGACCCAGTACCAGGGACCATGGAACCAGCGTCGTAGGAATCTACGGTTCCCGCGATAACGGCGTTGGCACGAAAGGAATTGCCTTCAACGCCGCGAAATTCTGCGCATCCGTCTTCACCCAGAACCCGATACCCTTCTATAACATTCCCGGCGCAATCTCTGCTGCCATGGCAACCCTGAGTCCTGGTGACATCATCGTGCTTGAGCAGCATATACCTGGACCCAACCACGATCCCGCTGGCCCGAGTCAGAACGGCTTCGTACCAGTCGAGTGGGACAGGAGTACGTACGATAGTGTGCGAACCGCAACCTCCAACGGATTCATAGTGGTTGAAGCTGCCGGAAATGGGGGCCAGAATCTCGACGCCAACGTCTACCGCAACAGCGACAATCATAGGCCCTTTCGGACCGAGAATGGATCGGGAGCAATACTTGTGGGCGCGGGCGATCCAAGGACCCGTCAGAGATTGGCGTTCTCAAACTTCGGCTCCAGGGTTGACGTTCAGGCTTGGGGCAGAAACGTCCTTACGACTGCCTACGATGCAACAAAGGCGGATGCTTGGAGCAGTGACGGTCCCAACCTCCTCTACACAAGCCGTTTCTCTGGAACCTCTAGCGCGACACCAATTGTTGCCGGCGTCTGCGCCTCCCTTCAGGGCATTCACCTAGCGCGATTTGGCAGAGTCGCAACTGTAGACGAGATTCTGCAGTTGCTGCTGGAAACAGATAGCGCGCAGGCCGGCAATCTCTCTCAACATATCGGACCGCTGCCAAACCTCCGAAGGTCGATCGGGCTGTTGGATCGATCCATTCCTCGCCAACCTGAAATCGACCCAGCGTCAGGCAGCTTTCCCTTGCCCTGCCTGGTTTCGATTTATGATCGTCCAGGCAACACTCAAGGCTACGATTTCAAGACCTGGTACACGACCGATGGTACCGATCCGGTCGAGGGAGCAGCCAACTCGAGACAGGTGATTGGCTACGGTTTCGAAGAATTAAGGCTGAACATGCCGGCAACACAGCGAGTTCGTGCGAGAACGTTCTTCACTGCTGACCTGAACGGGGAGCGGGTGTCCAGCCCGACCACGCAGGCCAACATAGTTGTCTACAGGCCTGTGGCAGGCCCGACTGGCGTTCGGGCAAGTAACGGTGAGTTCATAGACAAGATCGTAATATCATGGAATCCTCTACCTCCCGCTACGCACTACGATGTTTTTCTCGGGCCAGCGATGATTAAGCTGAACTCGTCACCAATCGTCACACAGTCGTTTGATCATCAGGGTGCACTTGGGAGTGCGGGGGTTGCCGACTACTATGTGAGGGCGACGCTGGCAAATGATCGCGTAACGGCATTTTCGGGTCCCGCACGAGGTCGGTACGGCCTTGCGCCCCTGACAGTGACAGCATCAAAGGGGGATTTCCCCGATTACGTTCTTGTCGCATGGAGTTACCCTGCGTGGAACCCCTTCTCCAAAGATATTGAGTTCGAAGTGTTCAGATCAACGATCGCCGACTTTTCGCAGGCTGAGTCCATCGCTCGGATTCAGCCCAAGACACGGTCCGTCCCGGTTGGGAATCGAGTCGTACAGGTATCAGATGGCATAGACACCGAGTACAAGGATACGAGCGCCCAGCCGAACCAGAATTATGCGTATTGGGTGCTCGCTAGGGAACCGAATAGGGCTTATGAAACTCCTCTAAGTAACTCAGAGATAGGATTCCGGAGCTAGCGTCCCCTCCCACGTGAAACCTGGTGATGACGGTTTCTGGCCGGTCGTACGCGGTGAGCGGTCAGATCACTTGTGACCCTTGGAGGCGACCGAAGGCCGCTCCAGAATCTCGTGGCTAGCGAGGACACGGACCGCTACGCGCCGAACGGTGGACACCTGCCCGACGAGCTGGAGCCGACACGGTCCGTCCCGGGTTGGGAATCGAGTCGTACAGGTACCAGATGGCATAGACACCGAGTACAAGGATACGAGCGCCCAGCCGAACTAGAATTATGCGTATTGGGTGCTCGCTAGGGAACCGAACAGGGCTTATGAAACTCCTCTAGGTAACTCAGAGATAGGGATGCGGCCTCGGGCGGACACCTGTATGCCCGTGGGATTCTGCCCACTTGCGCGCGGCCTTGGTGTCCACGCCGGCGGCAATTGCCTTGGGCTGTGGTGCTCGGGTGCTCACTCGATGCGCCGCGGCCAGGAACGGGGCCAGCGCCTTGTCCAGTTTCTTCGCATTCTTCTCAGACAGATCGATCTCGTACTGGATGCCCTGGTAGGCGAATTTGATCGTGTGTCCATCGGCCTCGATCTCCCTGTGGTCGAGGTCGTCGATAAGCGTGATGACAGCGCGCTAAGCCACTGTGAGCAACTCCCGCCCGTGAGTTGTGGGATGAGGTAACAATTCTACCGTCGCGGTGCCCGTCCGAGAGCGCCATGGCCAGCTCCTCGCTCCCTGCCAGCCAAAATGACAGCCAGCAGTCGCGAACCAGGCATGCTGCCGACGCACATCGACGAACGGCCTCAGGCGCATCAACACCCGGGCAGCGCCCGATCGACTGCGCTGACACGGAAGAAGTCACGACTGAAGGGGCGGATGCCGTCACGATGCTGTCACGAACGATCGCGGCCTGATCGCAGATGGTGACAATTGACCACAACCATCACGCTCAGCACGCAGCGGCTGGTGTCCACAAACTCGGTCCGCCAGTCACTCCGCGGGTTGTGGGTCTCCGCTGTGGGGTCGCCGCGCCAGCGTAATCGAACAGCGGAGCCGATGCTTGCCCTTCTGCTTACCAATCGACCCGCCCACTGAGGTCCAGCTGCGTACACCAGCGAACGGTCTTCGCGCTCGTCCACCGCTCTCACGGAAGGCCGAGTGTCGATGGCATGGAAGCAGTCGTCTACCGACATCGATCTGATGTGTTCAGCTGAGGTAGGCCGATGCTGGTGCGTTTGCGAATTTGGTGCCGCTGCTCCATTGGTGGGGTAGCCCATACCTGGCATTCAGATCGTGTCGCGCGCTGATCTGGGTTAGGCCGCCCGACCCGCTTGGAAGGTCTCGGAAGTTGATGACCCCGGATCCTCTTGGGCTGAGTATGGCTAGCCAGTAGTGTTCGTTGGCCTCGAGGGTCACCGGGGTGTTTAGGGTGACGGAGTTCCATTCCCCGTTGACCAGTGTCGTTGAGTGGCCGGTGCCGAGTAGCGTGAAGGGTTCATTGTTCGCATCGGCGTACACTCCGACGATGACTTGCGCGGCCTCGTTTTGGTCGTCGAGGTACAGATGCACGGTGTCCGCCGAGGCGCTGCGTGACGCGGTGTATTGGAAGGCTTCGCCGGTTCCGGGCGGATTGGAATCCACCGACGGTTGCACCACGGCAGACCCGAGAGCTGGCAGGGTGGCATCGGGTTGGTCGGTTCCCGGCGGTAGCGACGGCTCCGACGCGTCTGCGGATTCAATGGCCAGGCCGTAGCCGTAGCCTGCGGAGACCGCGCGGTAGCCGGCGTCGCTGGGCAGGGTCCCGGCCTGGCTGGGGTAGGCGGAGATGGTGGTGTCTCGGTTCAGGAACAGGTCGATGTTGGACGCCGAGATGGCGGCCACGCCGGCGGCATCCGGTGGCCCTGCCTCGCCCCAGATGCCGTAAGCCTGCACGGTGCCATCGGAACGAAGCCCGAGACTGTTGCCCGAGCCCGCGGAGATCGCAACGATGTCGGACCAATTGGCCGGCGGCAGGCCGTCCAGGCCAGCAGCGACACCGCTACCCCAGGCGACCACCGTGTGGTCGGCTCGCAGGGCAAGCGCCTGCCGAGACCCAGCGGAGATGGCCACGACATCGGTCAGGTCCGCTGGTGGATCCATCCGGTCGTCGAGTTGATCACAGCCCAGGCCGTCCCGGTCTCTGCCCCAGCGGACCACGGTGCCATCGGGCCGAAGCGCGAGAGCATAGCCACAGACGACGTCTGGCACGCCGAAGCCGCGGTAGCCGAAGTAGCCGCCGGCAGCGATAGCGGTCACCGGACCGAGATCGGCCGGAACGTCGATCTGCCCGGAGTCGTCGGCCCCCCACGCGGCCACCGAACCATCGGCGCGAAGGGCCAGCGAGAATCCCGCGCCGCTGTCGATGGCCACAACGTCTCGTAGGTCGTCGGGGACGTTTGCCTCCTGATATCGGTCGAGCCCCCAGCCGACAACCGTGCCGTCGGCTCGAAGCGCCAGGTTGGTGTAGCCCCCTGGCACATCGCTGGCCGCAACCGCGACAACGTCAGTCAGGTCCGCAGGCGGCCTCAACACCTCCTGCATGTCCGCGGGGCCGCCCCAACTGACCACCTGACCTGGCACGACCGTGGGAGTGGGCAGCACGTCGTCGGCGGCAGCTACCGGTGCAAACGATCCCAGCAGCAGACAAACGGTGAAGATGACCGCCGCCCATACGCCTACACGAGAATCTGCGATCTTCATCATCTATGCCTCTGGGGGTAAGGGGCCCGGGACCTACCGAGACTCAGGTCTCGATTCGGTCACGCTAGCCGCGCCCCAGGCCAGCCGTTCTCGATGTGGGTAATTCACCGCTTCTGGCTATTGACCGACACTACGCCACCCCACCGCCATCGAATGCAGGAGCTTCCAACCGCGCCACACTGAACGCTGTCAGCAGACGCGCCGACGACCACCCGAAGGTGTGTTGCTCGCCCGCCTGAGGCCAGACTGTCAGCCAATCGCCACGACCAGCAGGACCCACGCCTGAACACCGACGCACAGCGTTAAGTTAAGCGGCCATACGTGCGTGCCTTGCGCCGCGGCCTGCCCTGACACGGAAGCAGTCACCCGCGCTGATGTACTGTCACGGCGCTGTCATCAAGTGGCCAGCAGCGATCCGGCGGGCACCGCAAGTTGCCAGCGGTCTGTGCGCTGAACATCAGTCACCGATAGCCGTCGATCCATCCTTCCAGTCTCTCGCCGGGTTGTCGGCTCTCCAGCCAGGCCCATTGACGGCAGCCGCTCGGCCTTAGGCGCGCAAAATCGAACAGCACCTGCTTCGTGCCCTGTCATCGTGCCCAAAGTGGGCACTAAGCACGGTCATCATCGGTAATCCGCGGTCAATCAAACTGCGGCTGACAAGGCTAAATGTGCTCAGTCAATCCTCTCCGGTGCTGTCAACGGCCAGTTTCTGGTCCCCGCTGGTGGCCAGGTGAAAGTCCCCGCTCCGCGTTCGTG
>NZ_BAABAB010000039.1:0-60470 GCF_039537205.1 Microlunatus ginsengisoli
CCCTCAGCGGACTGTCAAGCATCAAATGAAGCCAAGATGTCAACCATCAAGCGGAGTCGGACATGCCCCCCCGTCATGCCCCGTGAGAACTTTCCATACTCGTTCAAGGCGGCGGCTTCGCCGCCGCGCGAGGATCCGTGTCCTCGCTCGCGCAAGCGCTCGCTGCGAGCCGGTCCTCGCGGAGGAGCCACTGCGACCCAGCATCGCGCACAGACCAGTCGTACAGAGCCCCCAGAAACCGGACCGCCTGCCGGCCTTATCTAGGCTCTGCTAGCACCGAAACTCGACGTTCGGCCCAAGACAGCACAAACTCAAGTGCAGCCGACTCCAGCCCCAGCCGCTCGACGAATGGGATCCCTTCGCGCCGCGGAATCTGACCGCCGCGGAAGGCAAGCAAGAAGCCCCACGCGTCAAGAAGCCGATTCTGCCTCTTGTGTCCACCCTTAGCCCGAGCCCGTAGTTCCAAGTATGGCAAACCGAGCAGTATGACGGCTCCCAAACGCGTTGCATCGGAGGGGATATCGGCGTCACTAGGTACAATCGCAATCGGAGACGGATCCAAGTCTATACGCGCGCTGTGCTCCAAGGCTTCGGGCCGAGCGGATATCCACGGCGTAGGCAGTGTGACCAAGGAATCGTTTAGCTCCTTGGCCAGCCGGTCGAATCGCTCTACCTCGCTACCAGAAAGTAGATGACCCACGACCGTTGTCGCAAACGGCGCAATCCTTGATGACCCGGAGACGTCCAGCCTCTCGTACAGACTTACCAGTCCGTGAACCGAAAGCAGCTCGGAGAGCTCGATATCTCCGTCAGCCCACAGTCGAACTGCGACCCAACTGTGATCCCGATAAACTTCCTTCATGTGTGGTTTGGCTCGCTCCCGGAGTGCGGCCCTGTTCTTCTTCCAGTACTGCCGATTCTCGTCATCAACCTCAACGGAGGAGCGGAAGGTCCAAGTATACCAAAGCACCAACAGCGCCCGCGATGCGGACCCAAACGATGCCCTTAGCGATCGTTCGGCTGCATCTGCCAAGTACTTTTCGATGAGGGGCAAGTTTTCAGCCGCTGCTCCCGTCAGCTGCCCAAGCACCTCGGAGGATCTAGCTTCGTTGACTCCCTCCTCCACGTATAGGCTGAAAATGTGGTCAACTATGTCTCGAAGCACAGGTGGCCGGGGAACAATGAATGTAAGAGATCGCGCCGCGAAAGATGCAACATTGAGTCGCGAAACTTGGTCTTTGAGATGCGCGTTCGAGACGACCAATTGAAGAAAGTCGTCCGCTCCATCCTCAACCGTCCGTCCCAATATCTGCACCGCAAGTTGCGCCACGACGTCCCATTCCTGAGCCACGATTCGCTCAAAGAGCTCTTCATATAGCGCGTCTGCACTGGGCGACAAACGAACCAGCTGGCTAGCTGCGAAGTACTCCAAGAAAGTTCGGTGGGTGAAACCAAATATCTCCGAGCCAACATCGGTCAGAACCCATGCTCGCCCCTTGCAGAAATCGATGAAATCGATTGCGGCATCCGTTGCCTCATCCTCGTCATCAAATCGCTTGCTTAAAAGGTACGAGGCGATGAAACCAACCAATTCACCCTTGGGCAGACCCTTCTGACTCTGCTGCTTAGGATACATCCACAATGCCAACGCCCGCATTGCGCTGCGCACGTGGGCATCAAAGGACAAGCGCGGTTCAATTCCGCGCTGCTTATCCCATTGATCAAAGAGAAGGAGAGCACACTTCTCGTAGACGTCGGGTCGGTTCCGAGGAATATAATGCTCGCTGCTGTAAATGCCGCACATCAGACTCAGCAGAAGCGGATTCACACGCAAGTCGCGAACGAATCGGCTATCTTGCAAAAATGAGCTTGCAAGCGCTTCTTGTTGAGCAGGAGTGTGAGACTCATCCAAATGGAACCAACGACGGGCATACGAGTCGACCTGGTCGTTGTCGAACTCTAGCAAGAGTGCCGTCCCAAATAGATCCTTATCGAGCGGCGCCTCCTCGTATCCGATACGACGCGACGTCACCAGAATTTGCGCAGCTGGATATCGGTGGGCGAACCCCTCGACGACGGCGACTATCCTTCGGCGATCCGATGTATCCAACAACTCATCCAGCCCGTCGAAAATTACGACCGCCTGTCCATTCAATAGCATGTATTCCACAGCATGAGGGGCTGGCGTAACGCCGTAAGGAGTCTTGCAAAGGCTTTCAATGTAGTCGAGTATACTCGTTCTGGACCTCTCCAAATGGGGTGCATAATCACGAAGAACTATTAGAAACGGCACGAAGGTGGAGGTGCCGGAGCTTGCAAGGTCGTATGTGCGCTTTAAAGCTAGGGTGGACTTCCCTCCGCCCGGATCTCCGAGCACAAGAAGTCTAAGCGCGTTATCAGCATGTTCCGCAAGGTCCACATATTCTTCGAGCCCTCGGTCAAGCCGGGACTCGACAAAGAGATCTTCGTATGGCACCTGGCGAGTTATCCCAGCATGCGGTAGGCGCATGGTGCGATGCACCGCGGCAATTTGTGAGCGAATTTCGCTTCTAAAGCGATCGATACTGGCGACGCTGCTCAGGTCTTGAAGTATAGCCGAGTTTCGGGCGATGGCCGTGGCGTATTGCGCGGCGGACTTGATCACTGTGCTTTTCACCGCGGGAGGGAGGCCGGCCCCGTCCAAGTCCTTGAGCCGGCCTACCTCATTCGCCACAGAGGTTTCCAGAGCGTCAAATACATCGCCTGTTATCTTACTTGAGTCCTTTGATGCGCCTCTCAATTTCACCACGGCAGCAAATTGGTTTCGAAGATCACGGAGGCGTGCCCCTGGATCGGTCCCGCACTCCCTTAATAGGAGCGCGGCTGCAATCGAGATTGCGAAAGCATCCGCTTCTCCAGATTCGAATAGTTCAGTGATGGCATTGGCAGTGGGCCCGTCGAGATCTTCTAGCGAGGGGCGCTTCGATGATCTCTGGCTGTGTCGGTCACTGAGCCTTTTGACAGCTTGCTGTCGTGACCAACGTCTTGTTATGGCGGGCGCGCCAATCCCGGCGATCTTCGAAACGCCAGTGAGGGCGGCCTTCCCCAGCGCCCCTTCAAGTGCAATCATGACGTTGCTTCCCTCCATGTATGTTGAGCAAGGGTCCCATCTGCCGGCTCTCAACGCGCGTGGCAGCAGTGGGGAGCCCGGCGCGCGTGGTGTCCGGAATCAGCGCCAAACATCGGCCAGACTTTCCGGCCACGCCAGCACAACACCGAGCTCCTTACACAGAGTGCTCCAGTGGTCGCCAGCTGGAGCCCGTTCGATAAAGAGCACAGGATGTACCTGGCTGCCGCGCCGACGAAGGGTGTGCGCGTAGTCAAGTACTTGCCCGAGACCTAGGCGGAGCTGGCCTGTTTGATTCCCGTCGGTAATACTCTTGACTTCGCACACGGTCATGCGTGCACCCTGTGTCCAAGCCACATCGAATGCAGGGTCGTCCACCGATGGGTCGAGAGGCTGGAATCCGCTCGCGCTCGCGCTCTCCGCGAGCAGATTCTCTAGACGTCGATGTGCATTCAGACCGCGACCAACTACATCAGGATCGGTCGACCTGGGTTGGGCTGGTGCGGGGCTCTTCTCGTCGTCGCGCCGCCTGAAGGGCCTACCGACCTCTGTTCGACCGCCAGCCTTGGTCGGTGCCGGATCTGACTCGAGTACCGGAGATAGACGAAACACGATCACCCGTCGTTTGGGTCCGCCTCCGGTCTCGGGCGCAATTTCTTCGACCCAAGCTTGATCCTCTGCCAGTTCGAAGCGTCCTGCGTAGGTCACGATCCCTCGGGCGCCTTCGAAGAGCCTCAGCGCGCGCCCATCTTGCTGGTAATTGAGGATCGCAAGATTTCCCGACGTGAAAGTCTGATTGCCTCGCTGGCCGCGCCCGGTGTAGTAAAAGAATCCGTCCTCTCGCCAGGAGTCAAAGTAGCCATGCTGCTCGCCAGACTGCGGATCGGTGAAGATGAGCACATTTGGAGTGCGCGCGCTTGGGCTGACTCCATCTTGCCGGCTACCGCCATACTGAGCATGCAGATCGACTCGACGGATCTGTTCTCCGACGTTGAGATCCCAACCCGATGAGTCCTTGGGAGACGCCTGACTGTCAGGGTCGCGAACAACTCGGAAGCCGAGACGCGTCAACTGCGCACCCACAGTCCGGTCTCCGCCGCTGAACTCCGACGGCCGCAAAGCTTCCTGGCCGTCGACGTAGCCGTGTGCCACACCCAGCAGTGCCTTCGAGTCGTAGGATCGACCGCCTTCGACGACGAAATACTCACGTGCCGGTCCGTATCCGTAGGTCTCCAGAAACTGATGGCGGCCCAACCGGTCAAACTCAGCCATCGCGTCCAGAACGGCACTTCGGTCAATTTCGGCCAACGACATGACTCGATGCTCCCACGACGGTGGTCGGCACTATGGGTCAGATCCACGCGAGGTCGGTGCACTGTCACGGCGCTGTCACGAACAGCTCAGCGCGAATCGCAGACGACCGCAGGTGCCACGCCGAGCGCTGTCATGGCGTACGGCGAACATGGACCGTAGGTGGACACTTCCAGTCTCTCGGCGGCTTGTGGGTCCGACCGAACCATCGGGAGCTGCAACGCTCCTACCTCGACCCGTGACCCAACCTCTGCGACTCAGACTTGGTGTCGGCTACAGCTGCGACCAGGTTGGGTCCGCCGCAGACGACCGGTGCGCCTTGCGGGGCCGCACACAGACCGTCCCAAGTCCACCGGCCTACGTACACGAGCCCGGGTTGAGTGCTACCGACGTCGGTCAAGCACGTCAGGGGTGCCGGTATTCAGGACGGCCAGCCGCCGTCGCACGGTGTCCCAGAACCCCGTTTACTGCCGTCTGTACCAGTCATCCTCAGTTTGAGGAGAAGCACACTCGACTTGAGGTACCCCACATCAAGTACCGCACATGCACGCTGACTTGGCATGCGGAGGCCCGTTGAGCCGCTAGTCTGCACTCAGCTCTTGGCACAGTGGAGAGGTTGCGGAGTGGAGCCCTTAGTTGTCGCGAGTATTGTTACCGCCACGGCTGCGCTAATCGGAGCATTGGTTGCCTCATACCTTTCGCTTCGCGCTCAACGACATAGCATTGAGTTGGCCCAAGAAGTAGGCTCTCGGCAAAGTCAGATGATTCGTGAATTCGCCGACGCAAATTCCCGGCCAAGTACGGACGACTCGTTACTTCGAGAGCTCGTTGCGCGCCTAGCCCGAGATGCTGAGCGACCCATCGTGGTCAGCAACCCTACCGTCGCGCAAACCGCTCAAGTCGCAGCCCGCCGAAGTGAAGTTGCTGGTGCCTTCGCCGACAATAGTCCGATAATTCGCGAGATCGCGCACGGGCTCAACACTCCATTGAGTCAAATTGAAGCGGCCACACTATCGTTGACAAGTAGCATCGAAATGACGCCAGGGGCCGATCAGCAGACGAACCTGGATTCACTCGATCGCATTCGCGCGAGCGTAGACCTTTGCAAAGATCTGCTTTCGGCCTACGCGGAAGTCGCCAAGGTGCGAGCACGTTTGGGACCCTGGCCTTCAAGCTCGCTGAGGGAGTCGCTTCAGGCGGCCGCCAAAGTCTACAGCGATACTTCAAACGTCTTGGTTGAATTGCCCAACGCAATCGCGGGTTACACAAACCATTTCCTGCTTGCAACCCTGCTACCAATTCTGGAGAATGCTTTGGACGAGTCCGAAGAAGGCTGGCCTGTAGGTGTCGTAGCCAGCGAAGATACAAACAGTACGATTATTGAAATCACGAACCAGACTCTCAGAGAAAGCCTGGACAGAGCGATATATACCAGCGGAATGACCACGAAGTCGGGTCATCAGGGCCTTGGCCTCAGTGGCGTGCGACGCCTGCTCGACACGCGTGGAGGTGCCATCGGGCACACCTGCGAGAACGGCTGGATCACATTTGAGGTGCGACTTCCGAAGGAGGCTGTCACTGGCGCTAGCATTTCGGGCATGACGACTTCTATGCCGCCCACGCTAGAGATGGTAGCCGCGGCCGCGGGCGTCAGTCGGGCCACCGTGTCCCGCGTGATCAATGGCTCGACAAACGTCAGGCCTCAGGTGGTTGCCGCGGTCAACGAAGCGATCATCCGTCTGAATTACGTGCCAAACAAATGAGCATCGATGTCCTCATCGTAGACGATGATCGCGGTGCCGGAGAAGAGTATGCACGATTGGTTAGGCGAGAGTCCGGGCTCGATGTTACCTTCACCGTGAGCCCTAATGAGGCCCTTGACTTAGTGCGAGCCGATCTGGTGAAGGTTGCTGTTTTGGATCAGAGGATTGGGGCAACCAAAGGCACCGATCTGTTTCGGCAGATCTGCGAAATAGATTCTCGAGTCCGGGCCGTCATGTTCACCGGTCTTGCAAGTGCGTCCGAAGTGGGCGAGGCGCTCAGGCAAGGTTACGCTGAATACCTCCGCAAAGGCGATGTTGCACAGCTCGGCGCGGTTGTACTCGCTCAATATCACCGCTACCAGGTAGAGGCTGCCTCAGCTCTACTTGAACATTCCCCAGTCACGGTGCTTGCCAGAAAACATGGCATCCCGCCCTGGCGCAGATCGGTCAACTACAGGCTTCAAAGGATAGAGATCGTTGACGAAAACTACACTGCCGACAATGAGTGGGTGACGATCGCATCGCTTCAAGCCGGAGAAGTGACAAAGGTCACCAGGACTGACTCCCTCAAGAAGAGCGTAACTCTAGAACGCGAAAGTCAGAGTAAACTGGCCACAGACCTCGGCCTGAAGCCGTATGAACTCCAAAGCCTCAGCTTGGCGTTGAAGGGTGAGATCTCTGCTCGCGTGAAGAGCGCCTCTACCGTGGAGCTGACTTCTAGTGTCACTGAAGAGAGAACCTACCAGCTCCCTCCGGAGCCGAGTGACCCCAATCAGCTCCACACGAAGTCTCGCAGGATCGAACGCGCGCCCGTCTATAATCGAATCAAGGTTACACTTTTAAGCACCTGTGAATGCTGCAACCTAACGGCAATCGTGCCGGTAATGCTATCTCAAGCAACTGGAGCAATGGCCACCAGACACGTCGACGTGCTGAGCGACGGAACTGTGCGGGCGGTTGATACAGGTGCAGAACGTACGAACTAAGAGTCGACAGACCGCGCGCAGCTGGCTCGCATCGGACCAGCTGGCCGTTGCCGTGGTCGAACTCGATCACGAGGAATTCGGTGCAGCTAAACCGGTTCATCGACCCGCCTGGTTTCGGTTGGCGAGCGCATCCGAGAGCCCAGGCTCAGTGGACGGGTGGCGGATCTGGGACCAATTTGGGCCCAACGTCCGCGATGCCGTGGACGCGACGCCCTGGGTGGGCCGGGTGTCGAACGATCATTCGACGCTTGAGCCACGCTCACCAACCGACCCCGCCGATCTGGGGGTCAAGGGGTCGCAGGTTCAAATCCTGTCAGCCCGACCGTGATTCTGAGCGTGAACGACGAGTCGGCTGCCGACGCCGACAGCGTGCACCCGCGAGGCAGCTGGTCGATCGAGGCGTCTCGGGCGCGTATTCCGTTGCGTCGGATTGGCGGAGGGCATCGGGGGTATGGGGGAGTCTCCGTCCGATCCCAAGTGGAAGCGAAGTGGGTGCTGTGCTCCTGCGCGCGACGTACAGCGAGAACGGTGACCTCGTCGACGAGGAGGGATCGACGTGGCAGCGGGTGGTCGACTGGCTCGAGCCGGACGAGGCGGCGGCTCGCTTCGCGATGGGATTGCCGTACCTCGTCGAGCGAACCAAGGCGGCTCCGGTGCGAGGGACGCGTGCGCGCTTCGAGCGGGACATTCTGGGAGCCATGGTCACCCATAGCGAGGCTGACCGGCTGAGCCGGCATCGAGTCGTCTCGACGGTGATGGTGGGGGAGCTCTGGCGCAGCCCGAGCCGAGGCGATTGTTTGGTGTTCGTCGAGCAGGAGTCATAGGTGGATTCGTCGAGCGTGAGGGCGATCTCTACTCACCGTCGCGGCACCAGAGTGCTCGCATGACCGGCGCTGACGAGAAGATCAGCCGACGCGAGGTACGTGCCGACCAGCGTGAGATCAATGCCGAGATCCGCGACGGCCAGGCTGACGAACGCGAACGGGTCGCCGACCAACGCGACCGCGAGGCCGACCAGCGCGAACGGGTGGCCGACGAGCGCGACCGGGTGGCCGACGAGCGCGAACGCGGAGCGGACCGGCGCGACGCGCAGGCGAACCTGTACCGACGCCGCGAGGACGAGCAGAGACTGCGCGATGACCGCGCCGACGAACGTGAGATCGATGCGGAGATCCGCGAAGGCCAGGCCGACGAACGCGACCGGGTGGCCGACGAACGCGAGCGCATGGCCGACGAACGCGACCGGATAGCCGACGAGCGCGAGCGCCTGGCGGACCAGCGCGAGGTTCGGGCGAATCTCCGGGAACCTGGTGCCGGCCGATAGCCTGCCAGCGTGCCCACACTGCTGCAGCTCGACTCCTCAGCCGACCTGACCGGCTCGGCCAGCCGTCGACTGACCGCGCGCTTCGCCGACGGCTGGCGCACCCGCGGCCACCGGGTGGTCAACCGCGACCTGTTCGTCGACCAGCCGCCGCACCTGCCGACCAACGCACTGCACTGGGCGCCCGCGCTTCGCCTGCCCGCAGAGAGCGTCGCGCCGGCCGACGAGGCTTACCAGACCCAACTGATCGAGGAGCTACTGAACGCGGACGTGGTGCTGCTCGGCGCCCCGATGTACAACTGGTCCGTGCCGTCGACCCTCAAGGCGTGGATCGACTGGATCCACGTCCCCGGCCTGACCGCGCCCGCCGGGGCGGACGATCCCGCACCGCTCGGCGGCAAGCCGATCGTGATCGCCTCCGGTCGCGGCCTCGCCTACGGCCCGGGCACCGGAATGGACGACCACGAGCTGGCGGCGCTGACCCAGCTGTTCGCCGGCTCGATGCAGATGACGGTCTATCCGGTGCTGGCCGAACTCACCCTGGCCGGCCGGGTGTCCGACCTCGCGCCGCGAGCGGCGGACGGCGCTGCGTCCCTGGCGGCCGCCGAGGCCGAAATCGACCGGCTGGTGGCCGAGCTGGGCTGAACCGAGCTGGGCTGAACCGAGCTGGGCACAGCCCGAGCTCGGCCAAGACTCAGGGGTGCTCCCAACCGGCAATCGCGATATCCAGGGCCCGGCCCATCACCGTCCGGTCCGGGTCGACACCGGTCCAGAGCCGGATGTTGATCGCCGCCTGGTCGAGCAGCATGCCGCGCCCGTCGAGGGTCGTGGCCCCGGCCGCCCGGGCCCGCTGCAGCAGGTCGGTGTCGGGCGGGTTGGGGATCACGTCGCAGACGACCAGCCCCGGCGCGACGCCCTCGAAGGACACCGGCACCGGACCCGATCCGGGCAGTCCCAGCGACGTCCCATTCACCACGATCGTCGCGTCGTCCGGCGGCGTCAGCACGCCGTCCCAGGCCAGCGCGTACGCCGTGGTTCCGCCGTCGGCGGAGTCCACCAGGGTCGCGATCTCCTCCGCCTTGCCCACACTCCGGTTGGCAATCCAGATCCGGTCCGCACCGGCCAGCGCCAGCTCGACCGCGATCGCCCGCGCGGCACCGCCGGCGCCCAGGATCAGCACTCGTTGGGCGGCCGGGTCGGCGACCGTCCGCAACGAGCTCAGGAAGCCCTGACCGTCGGTGTTCTCGCCGAGCCAGCCCTGGTCGGTGCGGACGACGCAGTTCACGGCGCCGATCAGCTCGGCCGAGCGGGCCAGGCCGTCGATCTCCTCGATCACCGCGACCTTGTGGGGGAGCGAGCAGTTGAATCCGATCCAGCCCATCGCACGAGCGCCGGCGACCGCGGCCGGCAGATCGTCCGGCGCCACGTCGCAGTTCAGATAGCGGGCGTCGATCCCGTGATGGACGTAGGCGGCCTCGACCATCGCACCGGTCGGATTGCCCGCGGCGGGCGTGGAGAAGGAGCCGGTGAGCGCCGGCAGCAGACTGGTCACCTGCTCACCCTAGGGTGGAGCCAGGATCTCCCGCGCACCGGAACGGAGCACCGCCCCATGGCCATGTTCGACCTGCCGCTTGCCGAGCTCGAGGCGTACCGTCCCGAGATCGAGCGGCCGGACGACCTCGTCGAGTTCTGGCAGCGCACCCTCGCGGAGTCGCGCGCCCACGAGCTGGAGCTCAGCGCCGAGCTGGTGGACAACAAGCTGGCCCTGATCGACACCTATGACGTCGGCTACTCCGGCTTCGGCGGTACGTCGGTGAGGGCCTGGCTGCATGTCCCGGCCGGGGCGTCCGGGCCGCTGCCGACCGTGGTGCAGTACCGCGGCTACTCCCGCGGCCGGGGGTTTCCGCACAGCAACACCGAGTTCGCGCAGGCGGGCTGGGCGACCCTGGTGATGGACACCCGCGGTCAGGGCTGGCGCGAAGGCGGCCCGGCCGGGAGCGACGACCGCTCGATCGACGGCGGAGTGTCGCAGTCCCCCGGTTTCATGACCGGTGGCATCCTGCGCCCGGAGGACTACTACTACCGGCGGGTGTACGTCGACGCGCTCCGGTTGGTGGAGTGCCTTGCGTTTCTGCCACAGGTCGATCCGAGCCGGGTGGTCCTGACCGGTGGCAGCCAGGGCGGCGGGATCACCATCGCGACGGCCGGGCTCGCCGTGTTGCCCGGCGCGGAACTCGCCGGCGTCCGCCTGCTCGGCGCGGCGCCCGACGTACCTTTCCTCTGTCATTTCCGGCGCGCGGTGGAGCTGACCGACAGCCACCCGTACCGCGAGATCGCGCTCTATCTCGCCGGCTGGCGCGATCACGCGGACGCCGCCTACCGCACGCTCAGCTACCACGACGGCGTCAACCTCGGCCGGCTGGCGAGCTGTCCGGCGCTGTTCTCGGTCGCGCTGATGGACCTGACCTGCCCGCCGTCGACGGTCTATGCCGCCTACAACGCGTGGGGTGAGGCCGCACCCGGCGGGCTGCCGGCGAAGGAGATCGCGGTCTACCCGCACAACGACCACGAGGGCGGCGAGGCCTACCAGTACGATCGCCAGCTAGACTGGTTCGGCGCGCTGTTCGCCGCCGCGGTGGACTGAGCCCGGTCGTGCTCGTCTTCGCCCTGGTCCTGATCGGGATCGCCATCGCGATCCACTGCTACATCTTCGTGCTCGAGTCGCTGACCTGGACCACGCCGAGGACCCGCCGGATCTTCGGCGTCGGCTCGGCGCAGGAGGCGGAGATCACCAAGCCGCTGGCGTTCAACCAGGGCTTCTACAACCTGTTCCTCGCCGTCGTCGCGTTGATCGGAATCGTCGGGATCGTGGCCGGTCACCTCGCGGTCGGGTCTGCGCTGGTGTTCGCCGGCGCCGGCTCGATGACCCTGGCCGGCCTGGTCCTGCTGATCTCCTCACCGAGCAAGGCGCGGGCCGCCTTGATCCAGCTGGTCGCTCCGCTGGTCGGCGTGATCTGCCTGGCGATCGCCCTGGTCTGAGCCGCGGAATGCGTACGTACGTCGAGACGTTCCACACCCCGTGAAGAAGATCGGGTTCCTGTCTTTCGGGCACTGGACGCCGGCCGAGGGGTCCATGGTGCGGACCGCCTCGGACGCCTTGCTGCAGTCGATCGAGCTGGCGGTCGCCGCCGAGGAGGTCGGTGCGGACGGGGCCTACTTCCGGGTCCACCACTTCGCGCGGCAACTCGCGTCGCCGTTCCCGTTGCTGGCGGCCGCCGCCGCCAGGACCAGCCGGATCGAGCTCGGCACCGCGGTGATCGACATGCGCTACGAGAACCCGCTCTACATGGCCGAAGACGCCGGCGCCGCCGACCTGATCTCCGCCCGCCGGCTTCAGCTCGGGATCAGCCGCGGATCGCCCGAGCAGGTGATCGACGGCTACCGCTACTTCGGGTACGTCCCCGCCGACGGCACGTCCGACGCGGACATGGCCCGCGAGCACACCGCAGTCTTCCTGGACGTGCTCGGCGGCGAGGGTTTCGCGCAGCCGAACCCGCGTCCGATGTTTCCGAACCCGCCGGGACTGCTCCGGGTCGAGCCGCACTCGCCCGGGCTGCGGGACCGGATCTGGTGGGGCGCCGGCACCCGGGCGACCGCCGAGTGGACCGCGCAGCAGGGGATGAACCTGATGAGCTCGACCCTGCTGACCGAGGACACCGGCGTGCCGTTCCACCAGCTGCAGGCGGAACAGATCCAACGCTTCCGGTCCGCCTGGACCGAGGCGGGGCACGAGCGTGAGCCGCGGGTGTCGGTCAGCCGCAGCATCTTCCCGATCGTCAGCGACCTCGACCGGCGGCTGTTCTGGCGGGACACCCACAGCACCGACCAGGTCGGCTTCCTCGAGGGCGGCAACGCCCGCTTCGGCAAGACGTACGCCGGTGAGCCGGACAAGCTGATCGCCGAGCTCGCCGAGGACGAGGCCGTCGCGGCTGCGGACACGCTGCTGCTGACCGTGCCGAATCAGCTCGGCGTCGACTACAACGCGCACGTGATCGAGAGCGTGGTCACCGAACTGGCTCCGGCC
Source organism: Microlunatus ginsengisoli (assembly GCF_039537205.1). NCBI lineage: Bacteria > Bacillati > Actinomycetota > Actinomycetes > Propionibacteriales > Propionibacteriaceae > Microlunatus > Microlunatus ginsengisoli. Next base: position 12,572 of record NZ_BAABAB010000039.1, read on the forward strand.
CTCGGCTGGCGGTAGCAGCCGCTAGCCGTCCGAGTCGACGATCGCCCAGCCGTGGGGCGCCACGGTGACGGTCCCGTCGCCGGGCACCGGCATGGTCTGCTCCTGGTCGGACAAGTTCAACGCGAGCGCCAGCCAGTGCTTGTCGTGCGCACTGACCAGCACCGCGTGCTCGTTGGCCAGGTGCGGCACGGTGGTCGAGGCCCGGTGCAGCCAGGGGTGCCGGCGGCGGACGCCGATCAAGTCGCGGTGCAGGTCCAGCACCGCCGCCTGACGTGGATCGGCAGCGATGTCCGCGGTGGGGAACGTGGTCCGGATCGCGTCGTCGCCGCCGAACCGCTCCTCCTTGACCCCCTCCCAGCCCAGCTCGTCGCCGTAGTAGATGGTCGGCGTGCCACCCACGCAGCAGAGCACCGCCAGCGCGTGCGGCAGGTGCTCGGCCGGCACCGCGCTGGCGATCCGGGTCACGTCGTGGTTCCCGACGAAGGTCAGCGGCACGAAGGTGTCGAGGAACTCGTCGTGCCGGCCCAGCGCGTGCGCCAACTCGAAGAGGTTGCGCTCCGCGATCGAGCTGCGGACGGCCTTCCACAGCTCGTACTGGGTGACCGAGTCAAGGCCGCCGTCGGTGACGAACGACCGGTAGTCGCCATGGATCACCTCGCCGACGAGATAGGCGTCCGGGAAGCGCTCCCGCACCCGCCGGGACACCTCCGCCCAGAACGGCAGCGGCACGGCGTACGCGGCGTCCAGCCGCCAGCCGTCCACCCCGGCCTCGAGCCAGTGACACATCACCTCGGTGACGAAGTCGATCACGGCGGGGGAGTCGTGGTTCAGCGCGACCAGCTGCTCGTGGCCTTCGAAATCGTCGTACGCCGGCACGTCGCCGGGTTCGGCACCGGCGCCCCAGCGCACCCGGAACCAGTCCTCCTCCGGCGCACCCGGGCCGTGCGCGACCGTCGCCGCGAACCGGTCGAAACCGCGTCCGACATGGTTGAACACCCCGTCCAGCAGCACCCGCAGCCCCCGGTCGTGGGCTGCCCGGATCAGGTCGGCGAGGTCCTCGGCGGTGCCGAGCCGGCGGTCGACCGCAAAATAGTCGACCGTGTCGTAGCCGTGGGTCTCGGACTCGAAGATCGGGCCGAGCAGCACACCGTTCGCGCCGAGCTCGATCGTGTAGGACAGCCGCTCCGTGATCGCGTCGAGCCGGTGCCGGGGGTCCGCGCCGGCAGGTAGCCGCGCCGGCTCGGCGCCGACGAAGCCGAGCGGATACACCTGCCAGAACACCGCGTGGGCGATCCAGTCCGGTTCACTCATTCCGCTGGCTCCTGTCCGGACGATTCGAGCCCCCGGCGAGCCGCGCCGAAGATGACCTTGACCACGACGCCGAGGACGACCAGGTCGAGGACCATCTGCAGGCTGACCAGCAGCTCGGAGGCGTGCGTGGTAGGCGTGATGTCGCCGAATCCGACGGTGGCGAAGACGGTGACGGTGAAGTAGAGCGAGGTGATCCGGTCCAGCGGCACCGAGAAGCCGGCCGCTTGCTTGTCCAGCACCAGATAGAGCACGGCGAACAGGCTGAGGAAGAACGGCACCGTGAAGCCGACCGCCTCGGCCGCGCGAAGCTGTGGCAGGTCCGCGGTGAAGACCCGGTAGGTGGTCCAGGCGAACACCGCGCCGAACAGCACCAGCACGAAGGCCACCAGATAGACCGGGTGCGATCCGCTGATGTCCTCCAGCGGAAGCAGGTAGTAGCCAAGGGTGAGCACCGCCCAGACCGCCACCACCCGCGCCATGGCGAGTCCGATCCGGCGCCACCGCTCGCGCGGCGGCAGGTCGATCAGTCGGCGTGCCATCGCCGGATCACGGCTCGGTCAGGGCCGCGGGCCCCTCCTCGCGGCGGATGTCGATGATGTGACCGGTGATCGTGGACAAGAGCACGTCCAAAGACTGCCGGGCAACCTCCTTCGACGCCAGCAGCGTGCCCGGCGGTTCGTCGCCGAATGCCTTCGTCCGCATCGGTGTGCCGGTCCGCTCCGGATTGATGCAGTTGACCCGCACCCCGCTCGGCGCCCACTCGTCGGCGAGGGCCTGGGTCAGGTTCACCACGGCGGCCTTGGCCGAGGAGTACAACGAGTACCCCGCGCGGCCCCGGGTGTAGGAGGAGGAGGTGTAGAGCAGCAGCGAGCCACCGGTCCGGGCCAGGTGCGGGAAGAACTCCTGCGCGACGAACACCGGCCCGAGATAGTTGATCTCGGTCGCGGCGTAGACGGTCTCCTCGGTTGTCTCGGTCAGCTCACCGCGCGGCAGCAGCCCGGCGGTGTTGGCGACGAAGTCGATCCGGCCAGTCTTCGCCAGCACGGCCGCAGCCGCGGCCGCCACGTCGGAGCGCTGTTCCACGTGGGTCCTGGTGGCTGACCGGGAGAAGGTGAAGACGTCGGCCCCGTGCGCTTCGGCCAGGGCGGCGAGGTCGGCCCCGATCCCGTACGAGCCGCCGAAGACGACCACGGTCTTGCCCGCCAGCCGCTCCCGGTACTGCTCGCCGGTGAGCGCCACCCGCGGGTCGGCGGAGGTGAGCTGGAACAGCTTGTCGGCGATGTAGACGTCGATCGGCTCGGTCACCTTCATGTTCCGCTCGTGGCCCGGCACCACCACGATCGGTACGTCGGGGAGATAGCGCAGGACGACCGTGCAGTCGTCGGTGGCGGTGAACGCCGGGTCCAGGGCGGCCTGGGCGTAGGCGGCCCGGATGGTCGACAGCCGGAAAGACTGCGGGGTCTGCCCGCGCCGCAACAGGTGCCGGGGGAGGACGTCGGCGATGCTGCCGCGGTCGCCGTCGACCTGGATCACGGTGTCGGCCGACGGGATCGCGGTGTCCACCGCCTCGTGCGTCTGCAGCGCGGCCACGTTGGCCTCGATGATCGCCTGGGACACGAGCGGGCGCACGGCGTCGTGCAACAGCACGTTGCACTCCTGTTCGCCGAGCGCGGCCAGAGCCGCAGCGGTGGTGTCGTTGCGGGTGCCGGCACCCTCCAGGATCTGGGTCACCTTGTCGTAGCCGCCCTTGCGGACCACGGCTCGCACCTCGTCCAGGTAGCCGGGCGTCATCATCACCAGGATCTCGTCCACCAGCGGCGAGGCCTGCATGGCCGCGATGGTGTGCTCGATGATCGGCTTGCCGGAGATCTTGATCAGCTGCTTGGGGATGTCGAGACCCACCCGGGTCCCGGTCCCGCCCGCCAGCACGACCGCGACCGTACGCAACCGGCTCACGTGCAGGAGCGGGTCGACTTGGAGAACTCGTACCAGTCGGACAGGTACTGCCCGTAGACGCGGCGCATCGGCTCCACGAATCGGCCGGTCGCGCGCCGGACGTCCAGCGTGATCACGTGCTCCTCGTTGTAGCGCAGGCCTGGCACGGACATGTTCTGGGTGCCCATCAGCACCCGGCCGTTGTTGTTGTGCATCGGCCCGATCAGGATCATCTTCGTGTGCATCGCCACCTGGGTGCACCGGACCGGGATCCTCGACGTCCTGAGCAGCTTGGCGACCGCAGGCGACAGGGTGAACCGGCCGCCCTGGTAGGTCAGCAGCATCTGGATGTCGCAGCCGCGCTTCTTCAGCCGGACCAGCGAGCTCACCATCTGCTGGGCCCGGGCGTCGGTGAGCTTGAACATGGCGATCCGGATCTTCCGGTCCACGGTGCAGTCGACGTCGTCGAACTGGCGGATGTAGAAGTCGGAGGCCGTCGAGGCCTGCGGTGCGAACGAGACCGTGGTGCCCCGGCCCGCGTCGGTGTAGTGCCGGTAGAACGGGTCGACCCAGATGTTGCCCTGCTTCGACAGCTGCAGCGACGAGGGGAAGCCCTTGGCGGACTTGCAGCCGGTCCGGGCGCAGTTGACCATGCCGTCGTAGCGGATGTCGAACAGCTTGGCCAGCGTCTTGTCGTCGTAGATCAGGGTGATTTCCTGCTGATACAGCCGGACCTGGCTGCGGGCGAAATTCGCCGACATCGACAGCACCACCGGATGCGGGCCCTTCGAGCTGTTCGGCCAGGTCGTGTTGGTGATGCTGACGAACTTCTCGTGGTTGATCGCGTCGGGGTGCACCCAGCCCGCATTGAGGTTGAAGCAGCCGTAGCTGCAGTAGTAGACCGACCCGATGTTGCGCAGCCGCTGGCTGACCTGCTTCTTCGCGACCGCGGTGGCGATGTCGGCGCTGTTGTCGAGGACGATGCCGATGGTCACCTTGCGGTTCTTCTTGACCCACTCCAGCGCCCGCCAGACCTGCTCCGGATCGGTCTCGGGGCGGATTCCGTAGCCGGTCGAGGTCATCGTGCCGATCGCCCGGATGAAGTACATCCCGATCTTGATGGTGGAGCCCGGGGCGGCCCCGCAGATCACCTGGGCGGTCTTGGTCAGCACGTCCCACGGTTGTTGCACGTTCGGGTCCCAGAACCCGCGGCTCTCCAGATCGGGGATGTTGGTCCAGGTCTCGAACGGTGCCGGGGTGGAGATGGTGGGGCAGCTGGTCGAGGTGACTGGGGCGATGGCGCCAGAACCGGTGGTGGAGAAGGTGATCGCCGAGGCCGAGGAGGTGGCGAGGACGCCCGCCAGCAGCAGGGCGCTGACCAGCGCGATCAGCCGCGTGATCAGGCCGACCCGACCCGACCCGACCCGGCGCTGCCTTCGACGGAAGCTCCCCATGATGGGGGGAATATACAATCCGAAAAGCCTGGCCGCACATCGGAAGGAAGCGTGGCGCGTGCGCAATCTCGCGGTTCGATCCGTCCGGTGGGCCCGGATCGTGGTCGCCCTGGCGCTCGCTATCGGCGTCTCGATGCTGGCCGCTCAGCCGGCTGGGGCCCGCGCGGTGACCGTGGTCGCCAGCGAGCCGCGCTCGGAGCAGACCGTGGACGATCAGCCCGGCTGGGTCACCATCGCGTTCAGCGCACCGATCGACGACTCGGCGGCGAAGGTGATCGTGCAGGGCCCGGACGGCGACAACGTGACCACCGGGACGCTGATCGTGGAGGGCACCAACGTCACCACCCAGCTCCGCGACGAGCTCCCGCAGGGCACCTACACCGTGCACTTCCGGGTCAATTCCGCCGGCGGCGGGATCGAGGGCGGGGCGTTCCAGTTCGCCTACGGCAGCGGATCCTTCTCCACTCCGGCGGACAAGAAGTGGTCCGGCAGCGCGCACGAGCCGGCCATCCTCAAGGGCACCGACCCGAACGCCACCACCGAGCCGCCGGACACCGCCTCCTCCGAGCCGCCCGAGGTCGAAGTGGAGAAGGGCGACAAGACCGAGACCGTCGATCCCGGACCGTCCCCGACGAGCACCGCGCCCGGCCGCTCGCAGGACCGAGGCCAAGCCGGCGAGGACCCCGGCACCGAGACGACCGGGCCGGCGGCGACCGCGGCGGGCGGGCCGACGACGGCCACCAGCGGCCCCGGGGGCCGGCTGCCGCTGATCGTCGGCGGGGCCGTGGTGTTGATCGCGGTCGGCGCCGGCGCGGTCGCGCTCGGCCTGCGGGGCCGCGGCGAGGGCGGTCGCGGAAAGGGCTCGGCCGACTGATCCCGGGTGTCGAATTCCCGCCCGGCAGGTTACGGGACGATAAACTCCCCCTCCGTCGGCACCGGGAGAGGATGCGCAGCAGATGCGGGTGATCACGTACGGGACGTTCGACCTCTTCCACGAGGGTCACGTTCGGCTCCTCGAGCGGGCGAAGGCGCTCGGCGACCACCTGATCGTCGCCGTGACCACGGAGAACTTCGACGACGCCCGGGGCAAGCTGAACGTCCGGCAGTCGCTGATGGAACGGATCCGCAACGTCGAGCGCAGCGGGCTGGCCGACGAGGTGATCATCGAGGAGTACGAGGGCCAGAAGGTCACCGACATCCAGAAGTACGACGTGGACATCTTCGCCATCGGCTCGGACTGGCTGGGCCGGTTCGACTACCTCAGCGACTACTGCGAGGTCGTCTACCTGGAGCGCACCAAGGGCGTCTCCAGCACGCAGTTGCGCGACGAGACCGGCATCCTGAAGCTCGGCGTGGTCGGGTCGGGCCGGATCGCGCATCGGCTGGTCGCCGAGGCCCGTTTCGTCAGCGGCGTGTCGGTGGAGGGCGTCTACTCCACCACGCCCAGCAACGCGCGCCGGTTCGCCGACACCCACGAGCTGCGGGTGGTCGGCCACTCGCTGCCGCACCTGTTGGAGGAGGTCGACGCGGTCTACGTCGCCGCGCCGCACGGCACCCACGCGGCGATCGCGACCGAGGCCATGGAGGCCGGCAAGCACGTGCTGTGCGAGAAGCCGCTGACCCTGACCCGGAAGGAGGCCGACGAGCTGTACGCCGTCGCAGCCGAGCACCGGGTGGTGCTCCTGGAGGCGATCAAGACCGCCTTCTCGCCCGGGTTCCAGCGGATGGTCGCGGTGGCCCGGAGCGGGTCGATCGGCCAGGTCCGGTCGGTGGACGGCACGTTCACCAAGCTGGGCGAGACCGGCCGGGAGATCCAGGCGCCGGACGGGGGCAGCATCTCCGAACTGGCGAGCTATCCGCTGCTGGCCGTCGTCAAGCTGCTCGGCACCGGCCACATCGACCAGCGCACGACATCGGTCTGGCCGGACGACTCCGAGGTCGACACGTTCTCCAGGATCGACCTGACCTACCCGCACGCCGTGGCGTCGGCCCGGGTCGGGCTCGGGGTGAAGGCGGAGGGAGACCTGGTGGTCGCCGGCACGAAGGGCTATATCTACGTTCCCGCGCCCTGGTGGAAGACCGAGTACTTCGAGGCCCGGTTCGAGGACCAGCGGGACAACAAGAAGTACTACTACAAGTTCGACGGCGACGGGCTGCGCTACGAGATCGCGGAGTTCGCCTCGCTGATCCGCAACGAGACACCCGAGTCGTTCAAGCTCCGGGCGGCGGAGTCGGCCGCCATCGCCGGCATCATCGAGGAGGCGCGGCGAAACGCGGTGGTGCTGCGGTGAGACCACCGGACGTCGTCACCGACGCCGCGGCGTCGCTGCGCCGGGTCGCCTCGTCGGCGGCGGTCGCGGCACGGATGCTGCTGAGCACCGCCGCTCGCTCCTCGAACCCGGCCCTGCGCTGGACGTACGCCACCACCCGCAATGCGGCCCGGCACGCGGTGAACGCGCTGACCGGGAAGCAGCTGGGCTGGGTCGCCATGCTGTGGACCGCCCGCTGGCGGGACGCCGACGTGCTCGAGCTGACCGGGTGGGCGTACGAGCGGGGCTACGGCTTCCCCGACGAACCCCCGCAGATCGAGGTCTGGCTGGAGCGCGGGGAGGAGCGGATCGCGGCAACCGTGGCGCCGCTGACCGAGCCGGAGGCCAACGTCCGAGCCCGCAGCGGCGACCACGACTACGCCAACACCGGCTTCGTGGCCCGCTTCGACCTCGCCCCGCTACGGAACAGCGCGACCTTCGTCACCACCCCGTGGACGGCCCGGATCCGGGTCTCCGGTCCGAACCGGAGCAGCGAGGGCGGCTTCCGCAGCCGCTATCCGCTCGCCTGCGCCGGGCACCTGTTCGCCAGGACCGTCGACGGCGTCCAGATCCTGCCGCGCTGGATCCCGATCGACGGTGGTCTGGAGATCGTCTGCGCCCGGGTCCGGGCGTTGGCCACCGCAACGGCGGTGCAAGGCCGGCGGGTCGAGATCGCCGTGGACACCGGCGGGGTCGGGGTCCGGCAGGCGGAGATGGTCTGCGAGGAGGTGGTCGCGGCGCTGGACTGCAGCGCCGCCGACGATGGCACCTGGGTGCTGTCCGGGGAGCTGCCGACCACCCGGCCGGCGGAGCTGATCGACCCCGGTCAGCCGGCCCGTCGCTGGTTCCGGGTGCGCACCGACGCCGGCGCCGAGTTGACCGTGCTGTCCGGACTCGACGCGACGCTGGTCGCGGACGACCCGGACGCGAGCCTGCTGGTCACCTCGGGCCGGGCCGGCGAGCTGCTGCTGCTGGACGCGCCGCGCCAAGCCGTGGTCGACGACTACAGCTACGAGCGCGAGCCGGAACCCGCACTCCGAGTGCGCGGCCGGCTGTTCGGCCCCGCCGCGGCGGAGTGGACGGCCCAGTTCTGGAGCCCCCGACAGGTTCTGCCGGCGAAGATCGCGGTCAACCCGGACCGCACCTTCGAGCTGTACGTCCCGTTGCTCGCCTCGGTCTGGGGGCAGCGGCCGCTGCCGCCGCGGGTCGGCGGATTCCGGATCGAGATCCGCGCCGCCGGCAAAGCGGGCGCCACCGGGCGCCGGATCCCGGCCTACTGCAGCCCGCTGCTGACCACGACCCTGCCGCGGCACGATCTCGCGCCCGGCTTCTTGTTCCGGGTTCAGGCCGGGCCGGGGCAGCGCTTCCAGTTCCGGGTGCAGCCGGCCCGCCGTCCGGACGAGATGGGCCCCTATCACCAGCAGCGACTGCACGGAATCTATCTGTCGACGCAGTGGCAGCCGCGCGACGCGGTGTACTTCGAGAGTTTCTACGGCCGCAACGCCACCTGCAACCCGCGCGCGCTGGACGCCGTGATCGCCGAGCTGCACCCGGAGCTGGAGCGGATCTGGGGTGTGGTGGACGCGTCGGTCCCGGTGCCGGAGGGCTCGGTCGCGGTGGTCCAGGGCAGCCGGGAGTGGTGGGAGGCGCGCGCCACCTCACGCTGGGTGATCGCCAACGACTGGCTGCGCACCCGGTTCGTGCGGCAGCCGTTCCAGACGGTGCTGCAGACCTGGCACGGCTCGATGTTCAAGCGGATCGGGCTGGACCGCCCGCACGTGCCGTGGGACAAGCGCCGAGGTCTGCTGGTCGAGACCAGGAACTGGGACCTGCTGCTGGCCCAGAACCACCACAGCGCGGAGATCTTCGCGAGCGCGTACGCGTGGGACGGGCCGGTGCTGGAGGAGGGCTATCCGCGCAACGACCCGCTCACCCACGCCGACGGTTCCGCCGTCCTGGAGCGGCTCGGGATCGACCCCGGCAAGACGGTCATCCTGTATGCCCCGACCTGGCGGGAGAACCTCGAGGGCTTGGTCGCCTTCCTCGATCTGGAGCGGCTGTGCGCCGACATCGGCGAGGACTACGTGCTGCTGCTGCGCGGACACTCCCGGACGGTGGAGTTCGGCGAGAGCGTGCAGGTGCCGGGGCTGATCGACGTGACGACGTATCCCGAGATCACCGACCTGTACCTGGCCGCGGACGCGATGATCACCGACTACTCCTCGGTGATGTTCGACTACTCGGTGACCCGCCGGCCGATGATCTTCTTCACCCCGGACATGGCGGCCTATCGCGACACCCTGCGCGGGACGTACTTCGACCTGGCGGAGCTGGCCCCCGGGCCGGTGCTGTCCACCCAGGAGGAGGTGACGGCGGCGATCAGATCCCTCGACACCCAGTCCGAGCGGTTCGCCGAGCGGTACCGGCGCTGGACCGACCAGTTCAACGACTGCGACGACGGGCACTCCGGTGAGCGCGTAGTGAAACGGTTGATGGCCTACACCCGTCCAGTCCCGTAGACAGCGTCAGCGCAGTGAGACGGTGGCCCGGATCAGGTTGTGGTCGGACGGGATCACCCCGACGAAGCGACCGGCGCTGTCCAGCCGGGCGACCGTCTCCCACTCCGCCACCGGCAGCCGCGACGTCATGATGTAGTCGATGTAGGTCCCGTTGACCCAGCTCGGGTGGTTCGGCGCGACCCGGGCGAACCCGTTGAAGCTGTTCAGCGTGGTCCGCACCCGGCGGCCGACGGTGGCACCGGTCGCGGTCTTGGTGGACTCGTAGGTGTTGCCGAGCGGGTCGACCAGGCCGGCCTTGCCGAAGACGTCGTACGGCCCGTTGCCGGGCACGGTCCACTTGTGCGAGTTGAAGTCGCCGACCACGATCACCGGCAGCCGTGCCGTGTTGCGCGCCTTGACGGTGGCCACCACGTCCGCCGCCTGCCGCCGCCGCAGGTCGTAGAACAGCCGCGATCCGGCCGGGTCGGCGGCCGGTTCCAGGTGCGCGTCGGCGAAGAAGAACTTGTGACCGGTGCTGCGCTGGCGCAGCACCGCCCAGGCGACGAAGCGTTCGGAGGACTCCGCCTTGTCGTAGCTCAGCCGCTTCGAGCCCGCGGACAGCAGCTCCAGCTTGCTCGCGTCGTAGGCGATCCGGGTGCCCTTCGAGGCGCCCTTGTCGGCATGGACGCACTTCGTCGGCGTGGTGTCCTTCACGCAATTATTCCGCTTGGTGTTGGTCAGCCGCCAGGAGCCGCCGAGCCGGGCCAGCAGGTCCTCGAACTGGGATTGGTCGACGGACTTCCCGGCAGCGTCCTTCAGCCAGGCCTGGCCGGCTTCCTGCAGCCCGACGACGTCGAGATCGGCCCCCTTGATGGTCGACGCCACGGCGTTCCGGCGGCCCTGCCAGGTGAGCTCGTTCGGCTCGCCGGCGAAGCAGTTCGAGCAGCGGATGTTGTAGCTGCCCACCCGCAGCGGACGGCTGGCCGCAGCCGGCCGGGTGGACACCTTGACGGCACGCGAGTACTCGCTGCGATTCGTGCCGCCGCTGGTGATGACCCGCACCTTGAACCAGTACGTCGTACCCGGCCGCAGCTTCTCGATCGACACCGAAGGCCGGGTGCTGCGGACGTACGTCGGGTGCGCCATGCTCGACGAGCGGGAGTACTGCACCCGGTAGCGGATGCCCGAGCCGCGGCTCGACCAGCCGAGCGTGATGCTGGTCGGGCTGTCGGACGTAGCACGCAGCCCGGCCGGGCTGAGGTAGCGGTAGCTGCTGCTCTTCGACCGGGTCGCGACCTTGACGGCTGTGGAGTACGGCGTCAGGTTCTTGCCGGCCGCGGTGATCGCGCGCACCTTGACGTAGTAGGTGGTGCCCGACCGCAGTCCGGTCAGCTCGGCCGAGGTCCCGGCGAACCGTTGGTAGCTCGGATGCTTCATCGAGGCCGACCGGGACAGCTGGATCCGGTACTTCGGGGCGCGAGCGATGGCGGACCAGGAGACGGCGACCGCGGAGGTCGAGCGGCTCACCACATGCAGTTGCTTCGGCGCAGCGGTGGCTGCTCCGGCGGGCGGTGCGGTCAGGCTTCCCTCCGTGACGACCCCGGCGGCGGCGAGGACGGAAGCGACGAGAACGACGGCGAGGCGGCGCGGGATGGACATCCGGGGCTCCGTTCCATGGCAATCGAGCCCCAAACGTAACAGCCGTCACTCGAGTATCGGAAGCCCAGAAGTCAAGTATCGACACGCTGATCTGTCGAATCGTTGTGAAACCGGCGTGGTGTCGTGATGCGGCGTTTTTTGTCGAGTCGTTGTTAGGATGCGCGGGACCCATCGGACCCAGAGTCGGCTTCACCACCGGGGAGACATGAGCAGCATCAGCGGCGCCGCGCGGCCATTGCGACTCACGGTGATGATGGTCGCTGCGCTCGCCCTGCTGCTGTCGTTCCTGGTTCCGTCCGCGGTGGCGATCAGCCCGCCCGACCCGCCGACGGTGAGCAAGGTGGGGGACTCCGCGACAGCGGTGAAGGTGTCCTGGTCCGGGGTCACCGGGGCGAAGGGCTACCGGATCCAGTACTCGACGAGCGCTTCGTTCGGATCGCCGAAGTTCCTGCCGGCCAGCACGAAGTCCGATCCGTTGACCGACACCTCCGCGGTGGTGTCCGGTCTCAGCACCGGCAAGCAGTACTACTTCCGGGTCGCGGTGGTCGATCCGGACAGCCTGAAGGTGCTGAGCCAGACCTACTCCAAGCCGGTCAGCGCTACCGTCAGCTACCCGTTCCGGGCGCCCGGCGACTCCACCCCGTCGCTGATCACCAAGCGCAGCGCCAAGCTCAGCTGGGCCGCGGTGCCGAACGCGACCGAGTACGGCGTCCGGCTGGCCACCTCGCCCAGCGCGAAGCCGAAGTTCTATCGCACCGCGACCAACTCGATCTCGCTCAGCGGGCTGAAGGCCAACACCCTCTATTACGTCAAGACCTACGTCGGCAACACGTCCAAGCGGATCAGCGACTACTCGCCGGAGAACCAGTTCGTCACATCCGGCTACTCCAACGCGGCGCCGTCCGGGCTGAAGGTCGTCTCCCAGGGACCCGGGGATGTCAAGCTCGCCTGGACGGCGCTGAACCCGCTGCCCGCCGGCACCAAGTACGTGGTCAGCATCGCGACCGAGTTCATCTACCCGGTCCCGGGCCGCGAGCCGTCGGTTCCGCTGGCCAGGTTCAAGGGCGTGAGGACCCGCGGTCCGTACACCACCAACTCAGCGACGATCACCGGACTGGTGGCGAACACCACCTACTACGCGCAGGTGTACCTGATCGGCCGGCAGAACCAGCGGATCACCAGCAGCTCCGACTTCGTGACCGCCAAGACCATCGTCGCCCGAGGCACCATCTCCGGGAAGACGACCGGCGTCACCGGTGACGACCTGACCGCGTCGGCCTACCTCGGCAACGAGCTGGTCGAGCAGGTCACCGTCGGCAGCGACAACGCCTACTCGATGGCGGTCCGCCCCGGCGGCTACAAGGTGCTGATCACCTACACCGGTTCGGGCAACTACGCGTCGGCCTGGGCCCGCTCGGGCAAGGACGGCGGCCGCATCCCCGCCGAGGCATCGGTCGTCAATGTCGCGCGCGACAAGGCCACCACCGCACCGACGGTGAAGCTGCACACCGGTGCCGTGGTCTCCGGCATCGTGCGGGACCGCTCCGGCCGGGCGGTGCGCGACGTCGACATCACCGCGCTCACCGCGATGACCTCTGCCCGCGAGGTGGAGGTCGTCGGCACCAGCGCTCCCAACGGCAAGTACATTCTCCGCGGGCTGCCCGACGGCCGGCACTGGCTGCGCTACGCGTACTCCGGAGACGGGTTCAAGACCCGCAGCGTCGAGATCGTGGTGACCAAGGGCAAGATCACCAGCGTCCGGGTGCCGCCGGGCAAGGCGTCCACGACCTCGGTCCGCGATCCCTTCACCGCGGTGAACGTCCGGCTCGACAACGCCCCGTTCCGGAAGCGCTACAAGCCGTCCATCTCCGGCACCCGCCGGGTCGGCTCGACCCTGACGGGAAAGGTCACCCCGTGGCTGGCCGGCAGCAACCCGACCACCAAGGCGAGCATGAGCTTGCAGTGGAAGCGCAACGGCAGCTCGATCAGGGGTGCGACCTCGTCCCGCTACAAGCTCACGGCCGCCGACCGCGGGAAGCGGATCACGGTCACCGCGACCGGCCGGCGCTACGGCTTCTCCACCAGTTCGCTGACCTCGGCCAAGACCGCCCCGATCCGCTGATCAGCCGGCCTCCGCCGCCAGCGCAGCCAGCACCCGGTCTGCGCTGCCGCCCAGCCCGAGCAGCTCGGTCAGCTCCGCGAACAGTTCGGGCTCGCGCGGGGCGGGCGGCAGTCGGAGGTCGTCGAACGTGACGCCGAGATCGAGGTCGCGGGCGACCGCGACGACCGTCGGCGCGACCGCCAGATAGTCGATCGCCGCGCCGAGCTTGGAGCGGACCGAGGCGCTCACCTTGGTGTCCGGTGAGCTCGCGGCGGCCAGGATGGCGTCCAGGTCGCCGTAGCTGTCGATCAGGCTGGCGGCGGTCTTCTCACCGATTCCTGCTACCCCGGGCAAGCCGTCGGACGGATCACCGCGCAGCGTGGCGAAGCTGACGTAGCCGGATGCCGGGACGCCGTACTTGCTGCGCACCCACGCGTCGTCGACGCGTTCGTGCCGGCCGACCCCGCGGGCGACGTACAGCACCCGAACCTCGCGCGCGTCGTCGACCAGCTGGAACAGGTCGCGGTCCCCGGTGACGATGTCCACCGGCATCGCGGCGGTGCTCGCCAGGGTGCCGATCACGTCGTCGGCCTCGTAGCCGTTCTTGCCGACGATGGCGATGCCGAGCGCGTCCAGGACCGCCCGGATGTAGGGCACCTGGACGGCCAGGTCGTCCGGTGCGGTCTCGCCCGAGGTGGTCTTGGAAGACGACATCTCGCTGATGGTGGTGTCGCCGGAGCCGGCGACGCGGTGCGCCTTGTAGCTCGGCACCAGCTCGACCCGCCACGCCGGCCGCCAGTCGTTGTCCCAGCAACAGGCCAGATGGGTCGGGTGGTAGCCGTCGGTGAGCTTGGCGATGTAGTCGAGCAGACCGCGAATTGCGTTGACCGGGGTGCCATCGGGCGCACGAAGTGAATCCGGCATGCCGAAAAAGGCACGAAAGTACAACGACGCGGTATCAAGGAGCAGCAGCCGATCGGGAGACACAGACGCATACTGGCACGATGTCCCCCATGGAGAAGCTCGACCGCCGCATCCTCGCGCTGCTGGCGCGGGACGGCCGGATGTCGTACACCGACATCGGCAAGGAGACGGGCCTGTCCACCTCCGCCGCCCAGCAGCGGGTCCGGCGGCTGGAGCAACGGGGACTCATCAAGGGCTACCACGCCCGGCTGGACGCCGGCCAGCTCGGGCTGCTGGTGACCGCGTTCGTGGCGATCAAGCCGTTCGACCCCAGCCAGCCCGACGACGCGCCCGAGCGGCTGAAGCACATCGAGGAGATCATCTCCTGCTACTCGGTGGCCGGCGACGCCAGCTATCTGCTCAAGGTGCAGGTGCCGAGCATGAGCCACCTGGAGTCCCTGCTGGCCCGGATCCGCAGCGACGGCAAGGTCTCCACCCAGACCACGACGGTGCTCTCGATCCCATACGAGGACCGACCGCAGATCTGATGTCTTGGCTGGGTCGCGGGCAACCACAGCTAATGGTCGATGCGGTCATCGCGCGGCCGGGGGCGGCGCCCGCCGAAGCCCTGGTGATCGACGGCGGGCGGGTCGGGTACGTCGGCACGGCGGGGGAGGCGCGCAGCCGCTACTCCGGTGCGGAGGAGATCGGTCTGGCCGGCGCGCTGATCGCGCCGGCGTTCGTCGATGCGCATACCCACCTGGTCCAGACCGGCCTGGTGGCCGACGGCCTGGATCTGCGCGGTGCGGGCAGCCGGACCGAGGTACTGGACCGGCTGGCTGCCTACGTCCGGCAGCGACCCGGGCGCCGGCTCGTGCTCGGTCAGGGTTGGGACGAGCGCTCCTGGCCGGACCCCACCGCGCCGAGCCGAGCCGAGGTGGATCGCGCGGCCGGCGGCCGGGTCGTCTACCTGGCACGGGTCGACGTGCACTCGGCGGTGGTGTCGACGTCCTTGTTGGACGCGCGTCCGGAGATCGCCGGACTGCCCGGTTTCGGCCCCGACGGGCTGCTCCGGCGAGACGCGCACCACGCCGCCCGAGCCGCGGTCGGCGAGCTGACCACCGACGCGGAGCGGCGCGCGGCCGCCCGGGTCGCCGTCGACGCCGCGGTGCGGCAGGGCCTGGGCTGCGTGCACGAGCTCGGCGGGCCCCATCTCGGACCCGTCGAGGACCTCGTCCGGGTCCGTGACGAGGGAAGGCGGATCGGGCTGGAGGTGGTCGGCTATTGGGGCGAGTCGGCCTCCGACGAGGCGTTCGCCCGGATGGCGGCGAGCGGCGCGGTCGGGCTGGCCGGCGATCTGTGCGTGGACGGGGCGATCGGCTCGCGGACGGCCGCGCTGCGCGAGCCGTATGCCGATGCGGCCGGCCGCGGTGTCCGCTATCTCGACCTCGATCAGCTGACCGAGCACCTGATCGCCTGCACCCGCGCCGGAGTCCAGGGCGGCTTCCACTGCATCGGCGACGACGCCGTGGCGGCCGCCATCGAGGCGGTCGGACGGGCCGGCGCCGTGGTCGGCCGGGAGGCCATGGTCGCCGCGAGGCACCGGCTCGAGCACGTGGAGATGGTCGATGTCGCCGAGCTCGGCAGGCTCGACACCTTCGGGGTGGTGGCCAGCGTGCAGCCGGCGTTCGACGCCGCCTGGGGCGCGCCGGGCGAGCTGTACGAGCAGCGACTCGGGCCGGATCGTGCCCGGCTGATGAACCCGCTCCGGTCCTTCGCCGCCGCGCGGGTGATGCTGGCCTTCGGTTCCGACACCCCGGTCACCCCGCTGGCCGGCTGGGAAACCGTCCGGGCCGCCGCGCGGCACCACCAGAGCCGCCAGCGGCTGAGCGTTGCCGACGCGTTCGCGGCCGCGACGATCGGTGGTCACGCCGCGGCGCGGCGGTCCGGTGGGCGGCTCGCCGTCGGCGAGCGCGCCGATCTGGCGATCTGGCAGGCCGAACCGGCCAGCCTCGACGCCGACGGGCTGCCGCGGCTGGCCGAGGACGTACCGCTGCCGGAGTGGCAGGGGACCGTGCTCGGCGGCCGGCTCGTCGCCGATCGCGACCACACCGGCGCGCGCTGAACGACTGGGTACTCTCGGGGCGTGTCATCCGCCGCGGCCGTCGCCGACCACGAAGCAGCCGGCCCGGCCTTCGCGACGACGCGGCGTGGTGGTTGGCTGCGACTGCTGACGGTGGCGCTGGCCGGCATTGCGACGGGGCTGAGCTGGCAGCCGTACGGACTGTGGCCGTTGCTGGCTATCAGCCTGCCGGCCTTCACGCTCGCCGTCTTCGGGCAGCCGTTGCGCCGCTCCTTCGGTCTCGGCTACGCCTTCGGCCTCGCCATGTTGACCGTCAGCGTGAACTGGCTGCACGTGCTCGGCTGGTGGGTCGCGGCGCTGCTGATCGTGTTCATGGCCTTGTTCTTCGGGCTCCTCGGGTTGTCGCTGAGCCTGGTGTCGCGGCTGAAGCTGTGGCCGCTGGCCGCGGCGTGCTGCTGG
The DNA here is from genome assembly GCF_039537205.1 of Microlunatus ginsengisoli. Classification (NCBI taxonomy): domain Bacteria; kingdom Bacillati; phylum Actinomycetota; class Actinomycetes; order Propionibacteriales; family Propionibacteriaceae; genus Microlunatus; species Microlunatus ginsengisoli. The sequence continues at coordinate 29,284 of NZ_BAABAB010000039.1, forward strand.
GTGATGGTCGAGTTCGCCTACTCCCGGGCGCCGTTCGGCGGGTTCGGCTGGACCCGGATCGCGTACGCGGCGGTCGATACGCCGCTGGCCGGCTACCTGCCGATCCTCGGCGTGGTCGGGCTGTCGTTTCTGGTCGCCCTGGTCGGCCAGCTGATCGCTTGGGCAGTCGCGCCGGCGTCGCCCAGCACCACGGTGGCCAGGCGGACCAGGGCGCTGGTCAGCGGCGGCCTGATCGTGCTGCTCCTGCTCGGCGGTCTGGCGCTGCGGTCGTACGAGCCGGAGCCGGCGGCGACCGCCGCCGGGACGGTGAACGTCGGCGTGGTCCAGGGCAACGTGCCGGGGCGGGGGATCGAGGCGCTGGGCCGGGCGCGATCGGTGACCAACAACCATCTGACCGAGACCGTCGACCTGATGGCGAAGGCCCGGCTCGGGCAGGTGCCCACGCCGGACTTCATCCTCTGGCCGGAGAACTCCACCGACATCGACCCGCAGCTGGACGGGGTCACCCGGAGCGTGGTCTGGTCGGCGGCGAAAATCGCCGGACGGCCGATCCTGGTCGGCGCCGTGACCGAGGGCCCGGGCGACGACGAGCGGCAGACCACGGCGATGTGGTGGGACCCGACGTACGGCGTCACGTCGGTGTATCACAAGCGCAACCTGGTGCCGTTCGGCGAGTGGATCCCGTTCCGCCAGCAGCTGCTGCCGCTGGTGCCCATCCTGAAGGAGGTCGGCGCCCAGTCGGTGCCGGGCACCACCCCGGGAGTGTTGGAGGGCACCGTGAACGGCCGGAGCCTGCGGGTCGGTGACGTGATCTGCTTCGAGCTGGCCTACGACCAGACTGTCTATCAGGCGGTCGCCGGCTCCCAGGTGCTGATGGTGCAGAGCAACAACGCGACGTACGGCGGCACCGGCCAGGTCGAGCAGCAGTTCGCGATCACCCGGGCGCGGGCGATGGAGGCCCGGCGCGAGATCGCCGTGGCCACCACCAACAGCGTCTCGGGCTACATCGACCGCGACGGCACCGTAGTGAAGCGGACCGCGGAGTTCACCAACGATGCTTTCGTGGTGACCATGCCGCTCCGCTCGGCGCTCACCCCGGCGCTGACCGTCGCGCCCTGGCTGGACCGGGGGCTCGCGCTCGCCGGATTGCTGTTCTGCGTGGCCGCCCTGGTCCGCCGCCCGCCTACGGCCGTGAAAACTGTTCGTCACGCACGATCTGGGAGACTCGAGTCGTGAGCGAACATCCTCTTGGTGCCGTGCTGGTGATCATCCCGACCTACAACGAGGCCGAGAACATCGACAGCATCACGTCCCGCCTCCGCACCTCCGTGCCGGAGGCGCACGTGCTGATCGCCGACGACAACTCCCCGGACGGCACCGGCAAGTTGGCCGATGCGCTGGCCGAGACCGACGACCACGTGCACGTCATGCACCGGCTCGGTAAGGAGGGCCTCGGTGCGGCCTACCTGGCCGGGTTCGAGTGGGGTCTCGAACACGGCTACGACGTGCTGGTCGAGATGGACGCCGACGGTTCGCACCAGCCCGAGCAGCTGCCGAAGCTGCTGGCCGCGCTGGCCGACGCCGACCTGGTCCTCGGCTCGCGCTGGGTCCAGGGCGGCCGGGTGGTGAACTGGCCGCGCTCGCGCGAGGTGCTGTCCCGGGGCGGCAACCTGTGGACCCGGATCGCCCTCGGCATCCCGCTGAAGGACGCCACCGGTGGCTATCGCGCGTTCCGCCGCGAGACCCTGCTCGGGCTCGGGCTGGACGACGTGGCCTCCGCCGGCTACTGCTTCCAGGTCGACCTGGCCTGGCGGGCGCTGAAGGCAGGCTTCCGGGTGGTCGAGGTGCCGATCACGTTCGTCGAGCGGCAGTACGGCGACTCGAAGATGAGCCAGAAGATCGTGATCGAGGCCCTGGCCCGGACCACGCTGTGGGGGATCGCGCACCGGGCGAACCAGGTGAAGGGTCTGGCCGGCCGGGCCCGCCCCGGCCGTACCAGTCAGGGTGTGGTCGAGCGGTGAGCCAGGGCGCGCCGGTCAGGACCTCGCGGCGGCGGAGCTGGCTCGGTCCGCTGCTGATCGTCCTGCTCGTCGCGCTGCCGATCGCCGAGGTCTGGCTGTTGGTCCAGGTCGGGCAGGCCATCGGCGTACTGCCCACGATCGCGATCCTGGTCGGCGAGGCCGTGCTCGGTGGCTGGCTCATGCAGCGCGAGGGCCGGCGCGCCTGGTCGGCTCTGAACACCGCGTTCGAGAGCGGAAAGATGCCGACCGGCGAGCTGGCCGACGCCGCTTTGATCCTCGTCGGCGGCCTGCTGCTGATGCTGCCCGGCTTCATCACCGACATCTTCGGCTTCGTCTTCCTGCTGCCGTTCACCCGTCCGTACGCCCGCCGCGTGCTGGGCTTCGTCGTCGCCCGCCGCGTCGCCGCCATGGGCGTCGACGTCGCCGTCATCCGGGCTCAGACCGATCCGGGCAACATCGTCCCCGGTGAGGTGGTCGACGACGCCTCCGACTCGCGGGCGTCCGCTGCGAGCGGCGACGCCGGGCCGATCGTCATCAAGGGCGAGATCGAGGCCGACCCGCCTGGCGACCGCCCCTCCTGAGGCTCTCCGCGCCCAGCCGCACGTGAGCCGGCGTCTGTCGTCGCGCCCTGCCCGCAAAATCCGGCTGTGGCTGGAAAGTTCGGCCAAATCCGGTCTCGACGCCCCGAAAATGGCTCATCCCAATCGAGGGTGTAGGTGGGGTCTGAAGCCGCCGGTCTCGAGCACGTTGTCGTAGGCCGCACGCCAGCCCCGCAGCCGGGCCGCCGGCACCCCCCGGGGGGAGGCGCAGGGGGCGTGGTCGATCGCTGGGCCGAGCGGCCGGTGACGAGGTTCGAGCGCAAGGGGACTGCCGCCGGCCGCGGCATCGCCGACCTGCGGTACCGACGGACAGCCTGACCGACCGGGCGCAGCGCGGATCGGGTAGGTCAGCCGCCCCCGGCGATGTTGATCAGCCACGAGGTCCCGAACCGGTCGACGCACATCCCGAACTCGTCGCCCCACGGCTGGGTGGCCAGCTCGACCGTCACGGTCCCTCCGTCCGACAGCGCCTGCCAGTAGCCGCGCAGTTCCTCGGTGTCGTCCCCGCCGAGGCTGACCGCGAGGTTGTTCCCGGGCCGCAACGTCTCGCCCGGGAGCATGTCGGCGGCCATCAGCGTGAGGCCAGACGCTGTTTCCAGCTGGCCGTGCATGACCTGGTCGCCCATGCCGTGGTCGTCGGTGCCGAAGTCGCCGAAGTGGTTGATCGTGAGATCGCCGCCGAAGACGTCCTGGTAGAACGCCAGGGCGGCCGAGGCATCACCCGCGAAGCTGAGGTAGGGGTTCAGTCGAGTGGTCATGGACCGACGATAGAGGGCTCATTCCAATCGAGGGTGTAGGAGTTGGGGTCTGAAGCCGCCGGTCTCGAGCAGCGATCTGGCGATGTAGTTGGTCAGGTTGCGGAACCCGAGTGCGGACCCGCGGAGGTGCTCGAGGCGTCCGTTGAGCGCCTCGGTAGGGCCGTTGCTGGTGCCGGGTCGGTCGAAGTAGGCGAGCACGTCGTCAGCACGCTTCTTCAGCGTCCGGCCAAGGGTGATGACCTCGGTGAGCACCTTCGGTACGCCGGTGCTGATCGATTCGATCAGTCACCATCGCCTCTCGGCCACGCGCCCTGTCCTCGTCGCGGTAGGCGGCGACCATGCGCTGGTAGATGCCCCAGGTCGCTTCGACTTCGACGTGCGCGTCGTCGGCGAACAGTGCGGTGAGCCGGGTGATCTGCTTGTCGGTGAGCAGGCCGGTGCCGGTGTGCAGGGTCCGACGGGACTTGTAGAGCGGGTCGTCCTTGAACCCGCGGTGGCCGTGGATGGCGAGCTGGACTCGTCGTCGGCACTTGTCGAGTGCGTCGCCAGCCAGGCGGACCACGTGGAAGGGATCCATCACCGCGACGGCGTCGGGGACTTCCTCGGCAGCTGCGGTCTTGAAGCCGGTGAACCCGTCCATCGCGACCACCTCCACGACGTCGCGCCACGCCTGCGGACGCTCGTTGAGCCAGGTCTTGAACGCCTGCTTGGAACGGCCCTCGACCATGTCCAACAGGCGGGCTGGTCCGGTGCCGTCCCGCACGGGAGTGAGATCGATGATCACGGTGACGTACTTGTCGCCGCGCCTGGTGTGGCGCCACGCGTGCTCGTCGACCCCGATGACTTTCACCCCGTCGAACCGGGCCGGTTCGTTGATCAACAGTCGCTTGCCCTCTGCCAGAACCGCGTTGTTCGCGGTGTCCCACGCGACCCCGAGGCCTTCGGCGATCCGGGCGACCGTGAGGTGCTGCACGACGATGCCCGTCAACGCCCAGGCCAACCCGGACCGCGAGAGCTTCGCCCTGGGCTCGGCTGCGGCGCTGGTGTCCTGGCGCCACACGTGACCGCGCTCGCTGCAACGGTAACGGCGGACGACGACTTCCAGCATCGTTGGCCGCCAACCCAGCGGCTCGTGGGCAAGTCTTCGGACCACGCTGTCGCGCGGCGCGCCTTGACAACCGCAACGCCTGCACCACTGATCGGGTCCGGCGACCCGGCACGCGAGGACCGCACGGTCAGGCTCGAGTCGCTGTCCAACGACTTCGAGGCCGAGCCGGTCGAGCCGGGCGAAGGTGGTCAGGTCGGGGCGGCCGAAGCCGACCGGCGGGGTAGCGTCGGGCACGTCGAGGTCTTCCAGATGGCGAGCGTGAGAACTTCCATCTTCGGGAGGCCTCGACTCCTACCCGCTCAACGACGCGCCGACGAACCCACAGCGCTACACCTCATCTGGGAAGAGCCCCGAAAATCCAGCCATGGCCGGAATCTGGGGTCAGGTCGGTCAGGGCCGGCAGCGCGGTCCCGTCCGCGAATGGTCAAGCCGCTTCGATCGTCCGCCTGGAGCATCCGCGTACGCAAAAACCGGCTATGGCCGGAAAGTCCAGGCCCGATCCGGCTCCGCCGCCCCTAAAATCCGGCCGCGGCTGGAGACTGGGGGTCAGATTCGGTCTCGACGCCCCGAAAATCCAGCCATGGCCGGAATCTGGGGTCGGGTCGAGATGCAATGCAGCAAAGATCCAGCCATGGCCGGGATTTGCGGACGGCGACGCGGCGTACGGAGCGTACGGAACAGCCACGGGGCCGCTCTCGGATCACCGACCAGTGCAATCCGAGAGCGGCCCCGCGAGTCAGTGGGCGCTCGAGCCGACGCTTCTCAGGCGGTCTTCTTCGGGGTCGAGCCGTAGTTCGGGCCGAGGGCTCCGGATCGCAGCAACCCGAGGCGCTCTGCCAGCAGGTCCTCCAGCTCGGCGATCGAGCGGCGCTCGCGCAGCATGTCCCAATGGGTCCGCGGCGGCTTCTCGTCCTTGGCGGTGGGCCGCTCGTGGTTCGCCCGCAGCGACTCCGCGCCACAGCGCGGGCATTCCCACAACGACGGGATATCCGCCTCGGCCGAGAAGGTCAGCGTGAAGTTGTGCCCGCGAGGGCAGTCATAGGTGATGTCCTGGCGCGCGGCGAACTCCACACCGGCCTCGTCCTCGAAGCTCTTGGCTCCCAGCCCGGTGCCCTTCAGTGACCTATCCGCCACGTTGACCTCCCATGATGTCGACGGTGTACAGCCTCATACCGTTCAGATCCGCTGGTTCAACTCCGCGACTACCCCGATTGTTCCGCACCAACCAGGTCAACCGCATCCGGGTCGGGATTCAAAGCCTGCCCTCAGGAACGGCGCGCAGCGTCTCAGGCAAGCTTCGGCTGGTGTGCCGGCGGCGGCTTCACGAACCAGAGCACGACACCGCCGGCGATCAGCACCAGCGCGATACCGATGATGCCGGCCCGGTCGGAGAACAGGCCGGAGAACAGCGCGAACAACCCCGGCGCCAGGAACGATGCGGCCCGGCCGGTCATCGCGTACAGGCCGAACATCTGACCCTCCCGGCCGACCGGCGCCATCCGGGCGAGGAAGGAGCGCGAGCTCGCCTGGGCCGGTCCGACCCACAGGCACAGGATCAGCCCGAAGATCCAGAACATCGTCACCCCGTGCGCGAACAGCAGGATGAGCGCGGTGGTGACCAGGCCGACCAGCGAGATCATGATGATCCGCTTGGGACCGACGAAGTCCTCGATCCGACCGAGGGTGATCGCGCCGACGGCCGCGACGACGTTGGCCACCACGCCGAAGATGAGCACGGTGTCCTGCGCCATCCCGTAGACCGTGACCGCCAGGATCGCGCCGAAGGTGAAGACGCCGGTCAGCCCGTCGCGATAGAGCGCGGATGCGATCAGGAAGGTGAGTGCGTTGCGCTCGACCCGCCACAGCTCGCGGATGTCGCGGGCGAGCACCTTGTAGGAAGCGAAGAAGCCGACCCGGCGCTGCTTCGGGCCCGGCGGCTTCTCCGGCACCGCGATCAGCACCGGTAGCGCGAACAGTGCGAACCAGGCCGCCGAGAAGACCGCCACCATCCGATACTTCAAGCCGCCGTCCGCGGTCGCCCCGAACCAGCCCACCTCGGGCGCGATGAAGCCGACGTAGCAGGTCAGCAGCAAGAAGATGCCGCCGAAGTAGCCCATCGACCAACCGAAGCCAGAGATCCGCCCGATCGTCGCGGGGGTGGAGACCTGCTGCAGCATCGCGTTGTAGGAGACCCCGGCGAACTCGTTGAAGACCGCGCCGGCGGCCAGCAGCACCAGGGCGATCCAGAGGTACGCCGGTTCGTTGCGGACGCTGAACAGCCCGAGCATGACCGCCACGGTCAGCCCGGTCCAGATCGCCAGGTTCCGCTTGCGGTGCCCGCTGGCGTCGGAGCGCTGACCGGTGACCGGCGCGATCAGCGCGATCAGCAGCCCGGCGGTCGCGCTGGAGATGCCCAGCCAGGTGTTTCCGGACAGACCGCCCGGCTTCTCGTCTCCGACCACGCCGCGAACGACGTACGGGCTGAAGACGAAGCTGACGATCACGGCGTTGTACGCCGCCGCTCCCCAGTCCCACAGGCTCCAGGCGAAGACCTGGCGCTTCCTGATCGTCGTGGGCTCGCTCGCGGCGACCGTCACGGTGTTGCCTGTTCGCTCCACAGACCACGTTGCTGCAGCACGGTTCTCAAGGTATCGATCCGATCGGTGAAGATCCCGTCGACACCGAGATCGATCAGCTGATTCATGGCATCGGCGTCGTCGATCGTCCAGACGTGGACCTGCTTGCCGCTGGCGTGGGCGGCCCGGACCACCGACGGCCTGACGACGGTGAAGCGCAGGCCCAGGATCCGCTGGTACCGCGGCAGCTGCAGCGCGTCGCCGGGGACGGGCAGCAGCCGGGCGAGCCCGGGCAGAAAGGCGAACAGGGCGACGCCGACCGCGCTGACCGAGGACGCCACCTGTGGTCCGAGCAACCGGCGCAGCCGGCGCAGCCGGCGGACGCCGAACGAGCTGACGCAGACCCGGTCGCCCGCGTCGTGCCGGCGGATCTGCGCGACCAGCTCCTCGACCGCGGCGTCGGCCTTGGCGTCGATGTTGAACCGCGCGTCGGGAAACGCCTCGAACAACTCGGCCAGCGTCGGCACCGCGTCCCGACCGCCGATCCGGACCTCGGCGATCTGCGCTGCGGTCAGGTCCTCGATCCGGCCGCTGTGCCCGCTGACCCGGTCCAGCTGTGCATCGTGAAAGGCGAACAGCACGCCGTCGGAGCTGGCGTGGACATCGGTCTCCAGATAGCGGTAGCCCAGCTCGACGGCCTGCCGGAACGCGAAGACCGTGTTCTCCCGGCCCTGATTCGGCGCGTACTCCGCGCCGCCGCGGTGGGCGAAGGCGATGAAGCCCGTCCCCCCGAAGTAGGGGAGTGCGGCGGTGCCGGACACCTCAGTTGACGCCGGGCAGTCGGTCGGCCAGATCGTGCATGAACTGCGGCATCCAGGCCGGGAACCCGATCAGCAATAGATAGAGATAGCCGAGCAGCCCGCAGCAGGCGAAGAAGCAGATCCAGAACAGGACCTTGCGCCTGGCCGGCCACCCTCGGTAGCGGTGCAGCTGGGCCTTGAACCACTGCATCAGCTTGTGCGCCCACTCGAACTCGCTGGCCCAGATCGCGAGCCCGAGCAACACCAGCGGGATGCCGCCGGGTCCGGGCAACGGGCCGGTGACGATGCCCAGCGCGATGAACAGCAGGCCGGCAAAGCCGACCACCCAGCGATAGAAGAACAGCTTGCGCGGATCTTGACGGATCTTGCGCCGCCACTTCCAGCGATCTTCCTCCGGCTCGATCAGGATGTGGTGCGGATGGTGCAGGTGCTCGCCGCCATGGGCGTCCTGGTCGCTCACCAGCTCGAGGTTCGGCCGGCCGGCCGGGCTCGGCGGACGCAGCGCACGCGCGTCGTCGTCCTCTGCGCCGGCAGACATGCAAAACACTCTAGGGGTGAGGCCCAAAGGCTGCCACCCGAGCGGCTGTCACACTGGCTCTCCGTGACGGCCATCCTCTCGATCCAGTCCGCGGTCGCCTACGGCCACGCCGGCAACAGCGCCGCCACCTTCCCGTTGATGCGGATGGGCGTCGAGGTCTGGCCGGTGCTGACGGTGAACTTCTCCAACCACACCGGGTACGGCGCCTGGCGCGGCCCGATGATCCCGGCCACCGACGTCGCCGCGGTCGTCCAGGGCATCGACGACCGCGGGGTGCTGGACCGGTGTGACGCGGTGCTGTCGGGATACCAGGGCAGTGCCCAGATCGGGCAGGTGGTGCTGGACGCGGTCGCCCTGGTGCGGCGCCGCAACCCGGGCGCGGTCTATTGCTGCGACCCCGTGATGGGCGACGTCGGGCGCGGGTTCTATGTGCAACCGGAGATCCCGGCCATGATGCGCGACCTGGTCGTGCCGGCAGCCGACATCGTCACCCCCAACCAGTTCGAGCTCGAGTTCCTGACCGGCCGGGCTGTGGAGACCCTGGACGACGTCGTCGCGGCCGCGCGCGCCCTCCGGGCCCGGGGTCCGCGGGTCGTCCTGGTCACCAGCGTCGCAGCGATCGCCGATCCCGAGTCGATCTCGATGGTGGCGGTGAGCGAGGACGGAGCCTGGTCGGTGACCACCCCCGCCATCGGCCAGGTCTTCACCGGCGGCGGCGACGTCACCGCCGCCACGTTCCTGGTCAACATCCTGCGCGGCCGCGGCGTGCCGGCCGCCCTCGGCGAGACGGCCGCGGTCATGTACGGCCTGCTCACCGCCACCCACGAGCTCGGCCGCTCCGAGCTCGCCCTGGTCGCCGCCCAGGACGAGCTCGTGCACCCCAGCCACCGCTTCGAGGTCGCCCGGCTCGCCTGATCTCGAGTCGTGGTGCCCTTCGACAAGCTCAGGGCACATCTTCCGTCAGGGCACAGACATCACCACCACCGACGCTGCGCGCCGGTGAGTGCAGGAGCGTTTGGTGAAACACGCCTTTCCGTTTCACCAAACGCGACGAACGAGCCGGCCTGAAGCGCAGCGGAGCGCGGAGCGAGGGCTTGCCCGAGCGGAGCAATAGGCTCAGTCTCTGAACACCTCGATGTTCGCGCCGAGGGCGTTGAGCCGGTTGGCGAGGTCCTCGTAGCCGCGGTTGATGACGTACACGTCGCGGAGCTCGGAGGTGCCCTTGGCGGCGAGCATGCCGAGCAGGATGCAGACGGCCGGGCGCAGGGCCGGCGGGCAGATCACCTGGTGGCCGCGCCAGCGGGTCGGGCCTTCGACGATGACCCGGTGCGGATCGAGCAGCTGGACCCGGGCGCCGAGCCGGTTCAGCTCCGTCAGATAGATGGCCCGGTTCTCGTACACCCAGTCGTGGATGATCGTCTTGCCCTCCGCGGTCGCCGCGATCACGGCGAAGAACGGCAGGTTGTCGATGTTCAGGCCCGGGAACGGCATCGGGTGGATCTTGTCGATCGGCGCGTGCAGCACCGACGGGCGGACGGTCAGGTCGACCAGCCGGGTGTGGCCGTTCGCGGCGACGTACTCGTCGGTCAGGTCGAAGTCCAGGCCCATCTCCTGCAGGATCGCCAGCTCGATCTCGAGGAACTCGATCGGCGCCCGCTCGATGGTCAGCTCGGACCGGGTCACGATGGCCGCGGTGAGCAGGCTCATCGCCTCGATCGGGTCCTCCGACGGCGCGAACTCGACATCGGTGTTGATCCGCTCGACCCCGCGTACCTTCAACGTGGTGGTGCCGATCCCGTCGATCTCGACCCCGAGATGGGTGAGGAAGACGCAGAGGTCCTGGACCATGTAGTTCGGGCTGGCGTTGCGGATCACGGTCAGACCGGGCGACAACGCGGCCGCCAGCAGCGCGTTCTCGGTGACGGTGTCGCCGCGCTCGGTGAGGGTGATCGGCCGGGTCGGCTCCACCGACGCGTCGACGCTGCACTGGTAGTACCCGTCGGTGGCGACGACGTCCAGGCCGAAGCGGCGGAGCACCTGCAGGTGCGGCTCGATGGTCCGCGCGCCGAGGTCGCAGCCGCCGGCGTAGGGCAGCTTGAACTGCTCGTAGGAGTGCAGCAGCGGGCCGAGGAACATGATCACGCTGCGGGTCCGGCGGGCCGCATCGACGTCCATCCCGTCCAGGTCGAGCTGCTCGGGGCGGATCAACTCGAGGTCGTTGCCGTCGGCGGACCAGGAGGCCCGGACGCCGATGCTGGTCAGCACCTCGAGGATCCGGTTGACCTCTTCGATCTTGGCGATCCCGCGGATGACGGTACGTCCCCGGTTGAGCAGGCTGGCGCAGAGCAGCGCGACGGCGGCGTTCTTGGAGCTGCGGACCTCGATCCGGCCGTTGAGCTTGGCCCCGCCCCGCACCCGCAGGTGGGTCGGGCCGCTCGGACCGACGGAGATCAGCGGCGCGTCCAGCGCGGCGGCGATCCGGTTGACCATGTCGAGACTGAGATTCTGGTTGCCGGCCTCGATCCGGTGGACGGCACTCTGACTGGTGCCGAGGACCGTGGCAAGCTGGGTCTGGGTCAGCCCGCGGTGCTTGCGGGCGTCGCGGATCAGTCCGCCGATCTGGCCGAGAGATGTTTCAGTCACCAGACGACCGTAACTCATATGTGAGTTTTTCCCGGCATTGAACGCGTGTCGTACGCATCACAGTCGCGATTTCAGGCCAGTTCGCCCACAGGTTTACCCACCGGCGCCGGTTGAGTGTTACGACCGGCTCTCCACCGCCACGGGCAGTTTCAGCTGCCGTGCAACCTCCGACCACAACTCCTCGAACGCCGTCGCGGCAGGACTCGTCGGCGCGAACGCCAGCAGCGGCATCCGCCGGACCGACATCTGCTCGACCGCGCTGGCGGCCGGGATCGCGACCCGGCTGACGTCTTTGCGGTCCACCGGGAGCTCGGCCAAGATGTCGGTGTGCAGCCGCCGGCGGCGGTCGAGCATCGAGAAGTAGCCACGCAGTTTCGGCTTGCGTCCCTTCAGGTCCCTGACGAAGTCGGCCAGCTGGTCGAACGTGCGCACCGACAGCACCGTCGGGATCAGCGGGACCAGCACCAGGTCGGATGCCTGCAGCACGTTCTCCGAGACAAGCGACAGGCTGGGCGGGGTGTCCAGCACGACCAGGTCGTACTCGTGCCTCAGCGGGCTGAGCAGCCGGCGCAGGGTCTTGTTCGGCTTCGGCCGCTCGTTCAGGTCGATGTCCATCATCCGGTAGGTGAAATCCGCCGGCAGCAGGTCGAGCCGCTCGTAGTCGGTCGCTTTCACCGCGTCGATGATCGGTCGCCGGCCGCGGACCAGCTTCGCCCCGCCGCCCTTCACCCGCGGCTTGACCCGGAACAGGTACGTCGCCGCGCCCTGCGGGTCGAGATCCCACAGCAGGGTTCGGTGGCCGGCCGCCGCCGCCAGATAGGCGATGTTGACCGCTGCCGTGGTCTTGCCGACCCCGCCCTTGAGGTTGTAGCTCGCGACGACCTTCACCCGGCGGTCCTCACGCGCTGACACCGGGGGAGAGCAGGGTGTCCAGGTGGCGCGCCGCCTTCTTGCCCAGATAGCTCTCGTGGTGCGCGTCCAGCTCGGAGCGGGCCCGCTGCTGCCGGGCGTCGAACTCGGCCGACAGCTGACCCATCGCGAGCAGGGTCTCCACCGGAGTCTCGCCGGTCCGCATCATGGCGGCTGCGAAGTCTCGCAGGCCGGCCGCCTGGACCTCGCCGTCCTGGAACTCCCCGAGCGTCTCCTGCAGCTCCTTGAAGTCGGCGATCACCCGCTTGTAGGCGACCGGATCACACAGCGGGCGGAACACCTCCATCAGATAGCGCAGCTCCTTGCACTTCTTCCGCAGCGCGTGCACCTGGGCCGAGGGGGAACTGGTCTTGATCGCCTTGGCCCGCCGCGACACCTGGGTGAAGGTGTGCTCGATCCGGGTCCGGGCGAGGTCGCCCGCGGTCTCCGGCCGGTTGGTCGGCGCGGTGATGGCCTCGGCCAGCGCCGCCCGCCAACGCCGGGTCAGGGTCGCGTAGCGCGGGGATCGGAGGGCGTCGGCCAGCTCGGCCTGCGCCTCCTGGCGGCGGGCCCGGACGTATGCCCCGAACGGGTCGAGGTCGTCCGGCCGGCTGACCGCGGCTCGCATCCCGTCCATGCCGAGCAGATAGACGTCCAGGTCGCGGGTCGGGGTGGTGATGTCGCCGAGCCAGCGGAACTCGGCCGCCGCCCAGCCGACATGCTCCGCCGGCAGCACATCGCCGAGCAGCTTGAGCACCGAGCGGGTCCGGCGGACGGCCACCCGGAAGTCGTGCAGGTACTCGGTGTCGACGTCGTCGACGACTCCCTGCACGCTCGCCTCCAGCTCGGCCAGGTAGCCGAGCAGGGCGTCCGCGACCGCCAGGTCCCCGGGCTGGTCGGCGTGCATGCCGAACCGCCGGCCGGACGGCCGGCCGGCGTTCGCGGCGGTGAGCACCGCGTCCCGCCACGGTTCGCCGTCGGCCACGTCCAGGCCGGCGGCCACCAGCCGGCGACGCACGTCCTTCGCCTCCGGCGCATAGCCGCGGAGCCGCTCGACCTCGACCTTGATCCCGAGCGAGCGTGCCGCCGGGCTGACCAGCTCGCCCTCGGTCCAGCCCACCCGGGCCACCGTCTTGTGGTCGGAGTTCAGCACCGCGAACGTGGTGGACCGGGTCTCCACCGTGGCGAGAGCGAGCAGCGCCCGGATCGAGGCCGCGCCGGCCACCAGGTCGCGGACCGGACCGTCCGGCAGCTCGGTCGCCAGGGCCGGCCAGTCGATCGGGCCGGCGTCCTGGTTGACCGCGACGTCGTTGCCGCGGCGGCCCACCAGCACCCCGTTCTCCAGCTGGGTCAGCGACAGCCCGGCCTCGCGCAGCCGCTGGTCGGGGGTGTCCAGGTGGGTCCGCCGGCGCGTGGTCCGGTCCAGCAGCCGCACGTCGTAGGCCGCGCCGAGGGCGGCGCGCAGGGGTGTCTCCGGGTCGGTGGTCACCGGTGCGGTCACCAGCCGTTGGCTCTGGGAGAGAAGGGGAACCGGATGGCTGTCTGACCCGCTGGGCATGTCCGGAAGTTACCAGCCGGACACCAACTCACCACCGGTTGTTCGACGGTGTCGCGGGGTGATTCTGAGCCCGTGAGGGGTCCCCTAGAGTGTCCCCCATGAGTGACCACTACGACGTCGTCGTGCTCGGTGCCGGACCCGGTGGCTACGTGGCCGCGATCCGGGCGGCCCAGCTCGGCCTGTCCACCGCGATCATCGAGAAGAAGTACTGGGGCGGCGTCTGTCTGAACGTCGGCTGTATCCCCACCAAGGCCCTGCTGCGCAACGCGGAGCTGGCCCACATCTTCAACGTCGAGGCGAACACGTTCGGCATCTCCGGCGACGTGACGTTCGACTTCGGCGCCGCGTTCAAACGCAGCCGGGCGGTCTCGGAGCGGATGACCAAGGGCGTCCACTTCCTGATGAAGAAGAACAAGATCACCGAGATCGACGGCTGGGGCACCTTCACCGACGCCAAGACGATCGAGGTGTCCGGCGGCAAGAACAACGGCACGGTCACCTTCGACAACTGCATCGTCGCCGCCGGCGCGACCACCCGGCTGCTGCCGGGGACATCGCTGAGCGAGCGGGTGGTCACCTACGAAGAGCAGATCATGACCGACAACCTGCCCGAGTCGATCATCGTGGCGGGCGCGGGCGCGATCGGGGTCGAGTTCGCGTACGTGATGAGCAACTACGGGGTCAAGGTCACCATCGTCGAGTTCCTGGACCGGATGGTCCCGCTCGAGGACGCGGAGATCTCCGCCGAGCTGTCGAAGGCGTACCGCAAGCTGGGCGTGACGGTGCTGACCGGCACCAAGGTGGAGACCATCGACGACTCCGGCGACAAGGTCAAGGTCACCGTCTCACCCGCGAAGGGCGGGGACTCCCAGGTGCTGGAGGCCGACAAGGTGCTGCAGGCGATCGGGTTCGCGCCGCGCACCCAGGGCTACGGTCTGGAGAACACCGGGGTCGAGCTGACCGAGCGCGGCGCGATCGCCATCGACGACTACATGCGGACCAACGTGTCCGGCATCTACGCCATCGGCGACTGCACCGCGAAGCTGATGCTGGCCCACCTGGCCGAGGCCCAGGGGATCGTGGCGGCGGAGACGATCGCCGGCGCCGAGACCATGCCGATCGACTACGACATGGTGCCGCGGGCGACGTACTGCCAGCCGCAGATCGGCTCGTTCGGCTACTCCGAGGCACAGGCCAAGGACAAGGGGTACGAGGTCAAGACGGCGAAGTTCCCGTTCACCGCCAACGGCAAGGCGCACGGCCTCGGCGACGCCACCGGCTTCGTGAAGATCGTCGCCGACGCCGCCACCGACGAATTGCTCGGTGCCAGCATGATCGGGCCGGACGTGACCGAGCTGCTGCCCGAACTCACCCTCGCCCGGCTGTGGGAGCTCCGGGCCGGCGAGGTCGCGCGCAACATCCACGCCCATCCCACCTTGTCGGAGGCCATGAAGGAGGCGGCCCACGGCATCGAGGGCCACATGATCAACTTCTAGTCTTGCTCCGCTCGGGCAAGCCCTCGCTCCCGCGCTCCGCTGCGCTTCAGGCCGGCTCGTTCGTCGCGTTTCGTGAAACGGAAGAACGTGTTTCACGAAACGCTTCTGCACTCCCCGGCGCGCAGCGTCGGTGGTGGTCGAGCACGTGCCCTGAGCTTGTCGAAGGGCAGGCTGCGCTTGCTGGCGATGGGGCGGCTCGTTTGATTGCCTATCCGTATGGCGGAGGTGGACATACCCGGGCATGACGAGCCGCACCAGGAGGGGTTGGCGCAGCGGCTGAACTGGCTGCGGGCCGGCGTGCTGGGGGCGAATGACGGGATCGTCTCCGTCGCGGCAATCGTGGTTGGCGTCGCCGGGGCGACCACGGCGACGGCGGCGATCTTGACCGCCGGTGTCGCCGGGCTGGTCGGCGGGGCGATCTCGATGGCGTTGGGGGAGTACGTCTCGGTGAGCAGCCAGCGAGACAGCGAGCGGGCGCTGATCGCGAAGGAGAAGAAGGAGCTGCACGACGACCCGGTGGCCGAGCTGGACGAGCTGGCCGGGCTCTACCAGGCCCGCGGGCTGAGCGCGGAGACGGCCCGGCTGGTCGCCCGCGAGCTGACCGAGCACGACGCGCTGAGCGCCCACCTGTCCGTCGAGCTGAACATCGACGCCGACGACGTGGTCAATCCGTGGCACGCCGCGGTGGCATCCGCCGCGGCGTTCACCCTGGGCGCGCTGCTGCCGATGTTGGCGATCTTGCTGCCGCCGCCGGCGTGGCGGGTCCCGATCACCTTCGTCGCCGTCTTGGTCGCGCTCGCGATCACCGGCGCCGTGGCCGCGACCATCGGCGGCAGCTCCCGGGCACGGGCGAGCGTACGGGTGGTGGTCGGCGGCGCGCTCGCCCTGACCGCGACGTACGCCATCGGGACGTTGCTCAACACCACCGGGATCGCCTAGCCGGTCAGGCGGTCTCGCGCAGCACCAGCGTGGTCGGCAAGATCCGGGTCCGGGTCTCGGGTTCCCGGCCGGCCAGCAGCTCGAGCAACATGTCGGCCATCGACCAGCCCATGGTGTCGGCCGCCTGCCGGACCGTGGTCAGCCCCGGCGACACGTTGGTCGCCGCGAAGCTGTCGTCGAAGCCGATCAGCGCGACGTCCTCCGGCACCCGCCGGCCGGCCGCCCCCAGGGTGATCAGCGCGCCGCGCGCCATCAGGTCGTTCGCCACGAACACGGCGTCGATGTCGGGCCGGCGCGCCAGCAGGTCACGCATCGCGTCCGCCCCGCCATAGCTGGTGAAGTCGCCGTGGGCGACCGCGGTGTCGTCCAGGCCGGCCTCGGACATCACATCGCGCCAGCCGGCCAGCCGGTGAGTGGCCGCGTGCATGTCCATCGCGCCGGTGACCGTGCCGATCCGGCGCCGGCCCAGGCGGATCAGGTGACGGGTTGCCGCCCGGGCGCCGCCGACGTTGTCCACGTCGACGTAGAAGCGGTCGCGCAGGCCGAGCATGGTCGTCGGATCACCACCGAAGACCGTCGGCACGATGTCGCTCAACTCGATCAGGTCCCGGTCACCGGCGTGGTGCGACACCACCAGCGCGCCGTCGACGCTGCCACCGGCCAGATAGCGGCGGGTCTTGTGCCGCGGGTCGGAGCTGGACACGAGCAGGTTGAGGACGTAGTCGGTCGGTTCCAGCCGCTCGGTGATGCCCTTCACCACCGACGCGAAGTACGGATCGGCATAGAACCGGCCGATGTCCTCCGGCACGAGCAGGGCGATCGCCATCGCCTGTCGGCTGGCCAGCGTCCGGGCGGCCCGGTTGGGCACGTAGTTGAGCGCCACGATCGCCCGGTTCACCGCGTCGACGACCTGCGGGCTGACCTTCGGCGACCCGTTGACGACCCGGGACACGGTGGCACGGCTGACCCCGGCGGCTGCTGCCACCATCTCCAGGGTCGGGGTCCCGGGCGTCATCACGCTCCGATGCTAACCGGTATGAGAGCGCTCTCACAGAATATCGGGGCCGGAACTGCCCGGAAAATCGGCGCACTCAGCCGTGGACGTACCCCTCGAGCTGGTCGCGCTCGAACTCCACCTCGCTGATGTGGGACTTGACGACGTCGCCGATGCTGACGATCCCGCCGAGCTGGTTGTCGTCGTCGACAACGGGGATATGGCGGATCCGCGCGTTGGTCATGGTCTGCATCAGCGACTGGACGGAGTCGTCCAGGGTGCAGGTGTGGACGACCGCGGTCATGATCGAGGAGACCGGTTCGGACAAGAAGTCCGGACCGTCGGCCAGGCGCCTGACCACGTCGCGTTCGGTGACGATCCCGTCGACGCTGCGCCCGTTGCCGGAGACCACGACCGCGCCGAGGTTGTGTTCGCGCAGGATCGCCACCAGGTCGGTGACCGTCGCCGAGGGATCGATGACGATGACGTCGAAGCCCTTGTTCGTGAGAATGTCGCGAATGTGCATTGGTCGACCTCCTGCAGCCGACCCTAGCGGCTGCGGCGGGGTCGGGTGAAGGTCCACGAGTCCCGCCGGATGGTTGCGGTTGCGTCTCGGCCGTCGGCGCCCTGCGGCACAATCGCAGGCATGACGACCCCGATCCGGCTCACCGGCGACGAAGCCGCCGACGCCCTGCTCAGCTCCGACGACAACGCGCTGCTGATCGGCATGCTGCTGGATCAGCAGGTGCCGATGGAGAAGGCGTTCAGCGGTCCACTGGTGATCGCCGAACGGATGGGTGGCCGGCTGGATCCGGCGGCGATCGCCGAGTGCAGCGAGGAGGACTTCGTCGCCCTGTGCTCGCAACGGCCCGCGATCCACCGGTTCCCGGGGTCGATGGCCAAGCGGGTCCGCCAGCTGTGCCTGGTCCTCGTCGACTCCTACGGCGGTCAGGCCTCGAACGTGTGGGCCGGCGCCGAATCCGGGACGGAGCTGAAGAGGCGGCTGCAGACCCTGCCCGGTTTCGGCGCCGAGAAGGCGGCGATCTTCGTTGCCGTGCTGGGCAAGCAGCGCGGTGTCACGCCGCCGGGCTGGGCCGAGGCGGCGGGCCAGTTCGGCGAGCCCGGGGTGTTCCGCTCGGTCGCCGACATCGTCGACGCCGACAGCCTGGCGCGGGTCCGCGACACCAAGAAGTCGGTGAAGGCCGCGAAGAAGGCCGCCGCCCCTTCGTGAGCCCGCCGGGGTCCGGCCCGGCGCTCAGGCGCTCAGGTCGATGGCTCGGCTCGGCCGCCGGCCGGTCTGGCGCCCGGAGCGCGCGATCGACCAGGCCTCCGAGAGCCGGCCCACCGCGTCGTCAAGTACGTCCACCGGATGGGTGAACGGCAGCCGCAGATACCGCTCGCCACCGCCCTCCACGAAGAACCGGTGACCCGGGGTGATGATCACACCAAGCGCCTCGGCCGCCTCGGCGAGCCGGCTGGACAGCGGCGCGGGGAGCCGGGCCCACAGACTGAGCCCACCGGCCGGGCGGGTGAACTGCCAGTCCGGGAAGGCGTCCGCGATCAGATCCGCCAGGTGATCGCGCTGCCGGCGCAACCGGTCCCGCTGCGCCGCGAGCGCCGGTTCCGGATCCCGCAGCAGCTCGGCCAGCACCAGTTGCTCGAACGGCGCGGTGCCGAGGTCGAGCGACGCCCTGGTCTCGACCAACCGCGGAACCAACGCATGCGGGGCCCGGATCCAGCCGACCCGCAGGCCGCCCCAAAACGCCTTGCTGGCCGAGCCGAGGCTGATCGCATCCGGGAGCAGGGCGGCCACCGGGGTGTACGCGGGGCCGTCCAGCCGCAGCTCGACCAGCGTCTCGTCCACGATCGCGGTGATCTCGCGGTGCTGCAACGACGCGGCCAGCTCGCGCCGCAGGGTCTCCGGCATCGACAGCCCGGTCGGGTTCTGGTGGTCCGGGATGAGATAGGCCGCGGTCGCGCCGGTCTGATCGAGGGTGCGGGCCAGCTCGGACGGTTGCCAGCCCTCCTCCGACGAGCCGTGGGCCGAGAGCGGATAGCCGACCGGGCGGACGCCGGCGCGGCGAGCGGCCTCGATGGCGTTGGTATAGGTCGGCGACTCCATCAGGATCCGATCGCCCCTGGTGCAGGTCGTCGCCACGACGACGCTGAGCGCGGAGAGGGCGCCGGTCGTGACGACGATCTGGGCCGGGTCGGTGTCGAGACCTCGGCGGACGTACCAGCCGGCGAGCCGCTCCCGCAGCGCGTCCAGCCCGTCGGGCAGATAACCCGTGCCCGCGAGCAGCTCCGGCAGCCGCTCGGCCGCGCGGACGTACGCGGTGGCCAGCCCGGGGGTGGCCGATCCACTGGCGCAGTTCCACCCGATCTGGTCCTCACCGGTCCGGAAGGCGCCGGGCAGGAAGCCGGTCGCCGGTCGACGGTGGGGCAGTGCGACGAAGTTGCCGGCGCCGCGGCGGGCGCAGAGGTAGCCGGCCTCCCGCAGCCGGGCGTAGGCGGCGGCGACGGTGGTCCGGCTGAGGGACAACCGCAGCGCCAGCTCACGTTCGCTCGGCAGGCGCTGATCCGGCACCAGCCGACCGTCGACCACCAGCAGGCGGAGCCGATCTGCGAGACTGGCATAGGCCGGTGAGGCCAATGCGGCCGCCGGAAGCAGGGCGCTGAGCTGAGCGGCGCCGACCGAGCGAACCACCATGGCGCCAGTCTGGCATATGTGGCCTGCATGGACCAGTCCAATCGGTCCACGCCGGTGAAATTGGCTCTGCTGCCCGCGGCCAATCGATGCCAGACTGAACCGGGTGACCATGCTCCGCCGACCGCCCGCGTACGAACTTCCGCGGCTGGACCCGCTGGCCCAGCTCCGTGCGGGCCGGCTCGGCCGACGAATCCCGCAGCTGCTGGTCGGGCTGGTGCTCTATGGCTGGTCGATGGCGATGATGATCCGGTCCGGCATGGGTCTGGACCCGTGGGACGTCTTCCACCAGGGGCTGGCGCGCTATCTGCCGCTGTCTTTCGGCCAGGTGGTGATGGTGGTCGGTGCTCTCGTGCTGCTGGCCTGGATCCCGCTGCGGCAGTGGCCGGGGGTCGGCACGGTGGCCAATGTCGTGGTGATCGGTCTGGCCGCCGACGCCGGGCTCGCGCTGCTCTCATCGCCCGAAGCGTGGTGGGCGCGGATCACGACGATGATCGCCGCCGTCGTCCTCAACGGACTCGCCGGGGCCGCCTACATCGGCGCCCAGCTCGGCCCGGGACCGCGGGACGGGTTGATGACCGGCCTGGCCGCACGCACCGGCCGCAGCCTGCGGACCGTCCGGATCTGCCTGGAGCTCAGCGTGCTGGCCGTGGGCTTCGTGCTCGGCGGCGTGGTCGGGGTCGGCACCGTCGTCTATGCCCTGGCGATCGGCCCGCTGGTCCAGTTCTTCTTGCCCTACGTCGCGGTGAGGACGGCCTCGACAGGGTATGAATTGCACGATGGACAGCGAGAAGATCCGGGGTAGTCGTTGGTACCACGTGTTGATCGGCATCGGCCTGGTCAGTTACGGGCTGGTGCACATCGTGCTGGCGTGGCTGGCCGGCAAGGTGGCGCTCGGCGGCGGTGGTGACGCCTCCAGCCAGGGCGCGATGAGACAGCTGGCGAAGCAGCCGCTCGGCGCGGTCCTGCTCTGGGTGATGGCGATCGGCCTGTTCAGCCTGGTGCTCTGGCAGGTCCTGGTCGCGATCGTCGGCCAGGAGTCGCCGGACCCGAAGCGCCGGCTGGCTCGGCGCGCGTCGTCGATCGGTCGGGCGATCGTCTACGCGGCCCTGGGTGTCATCGCGGTCCGGGTCGCCATCGGCTCCGGCGGCTCGTCGTCGGGTTCGGCCGAGGACACGGCCTCATCGAAGCTGATGCACCTGCCCGCGGGCCGTTTCCTGGTCGCCGCGGTGGGCATCGCGATCGTCGCCGTCGGTGTCTCCCAGGTTGTCAAGGGCATCCGGCGCAAGTTCATCGAACGGGATCTGGACGGCTCGGCGCCGCGACCGGTCGGCGTTCTCGGCTCCGTCGGCTGGATCGCCAAGGGGATCGTGCTCGGCGGCATCGGAGTGCTGTTCCTGGTCGCCGCGATCACCTACGACGCCAAGAAGGCCGGCGGGATGGACCAGGCGCTCACCGCTCTCCGCGACCAGCCGTTCGGGCCGGTCCTGCTGTTCGCCGTCGCCGCCGGACTGGCAGCGTTCGGGGTGTACTGCTTCTTCTGGGCGCGGCACCCGAAGTACTGACCGCCACCGCCCGCCGGCATCCGCGACTCAGCGAGCGTCTCGCGCCTGCGCCCACAGGTCGACGCCCGACTCGACCGCGTGCTTCTCGATCGCGGCGAGTTCGTCGTCGCCGAAGCCGAGGTTCTTGGTCGCCGCGACGTTGTCCTCGAGCTGGCGCACGCTGCTCGCGCCGATCAGGGTCGAGGTCATCCGGGAGTCGCGCAGCACCCAGGCCAGCGCGAGCTGGGCCAGCGTCTGACCCCGTGACTCCGCGACCTCGTTCAACGCCCGAATCCTGCCCAGGTTCTCGTCGTTGATCACGCCGGGGTCGAGCGATTTGCCCTGGGCGGCACGGGAGTCCTCCGGGATGCCGTTCAGGTAGCGGTTGGTGAGCAGACCCTGGGCGAGCGCTGTGAAGGCGATGCAGCCCACCCCCTCGTCGCCCAGGACGTCCAGTAGGCCGCCCTCGATCCACCGGTTGAACATCGAGTACGACGGCTGGTGGATGAGCAACGGGGTGCCCAGGTCGCGCAGGATGGCTGCGGCCTGTGCCGTCGCCTCGGGGGAGTAGGACGACACGCCGACGTACAACGCCTTGCCGGCGCGGACGGCCGCGTCCAGCGCGGACATGGTCTCCTCCAACGGCGTGTCCGGGTCCGGGCGGTGGTGGTAGAAGATGTCGACGTAGTCGAGTCCGAGCCGCCGCAGCGACTGGTCAAGGCTCGCGGTCAGGTACTTCCGTGAGCCGAGGTTGCCGTACGGTCCCGGCCACATGTCCCAACCGGCCTTGCTGGAGATGACCAGCTCGTCGCGGTACGGCTTGAAGTCCTGCGCGAGGATCGTGCCGACGTTGCTCTCGGCCGCGCCGAAGGGCGGACCGTAGTTGTTGGCCAGATCGAAGTGCGTGACACCCAGGTCGAAGGCCCGCCGCATCACCGCCCGCTGGGTCTCCAGCGGCTTGTCGTCGCCGAAGTTGTGCCAGAAGCCGAGCGAGACGGCGGGCAGCAGCAGCCCGCTGCGGCCGCACCGGCGGTAGGGCTGGACGTCGTATCGCTCGTCGGCGGCGGTATAGACCATGACTCGCAGGCTACCGACCGGCCGCTGCGCCCCGACGCCCGGTGGCCCACCGCCCGGTGTGCATCGGCGCCGTCGATCGGTCAGACTGTGCAGCCATGAGATCAGAGTTGCTCGACGCATCCGCCGCCGCCGAGCTGCGCGCCGCCCCGTTCAGCTACGACGAGGTCGGCGCCACCAGGGGCGACTTGCCGAAGGGCTACGTTCCGATGCGGCGGGAACTGCACATCGGCCAGGGACAGGAGTTCTTCGAGCTGGCCCGGACCGCTCTGTTCGGCTGGCACGTCCACCGCGCGGCCGGGCCCAAGATCATCCCGTCCAGCCTGCAGGTCGCCGAGGACACCGTCGCCCTGGTCAGGATCGGGGTAGGACCGCTGGCCCTGAAGGCGCCGGTCCGGGTGGTGTACGTCGTCGACGAGCCCGGCCGGGCTGGCTTCGCCTACGGCACGCTGCCCGGTCATCCCGAGCAGGGCGAGGAGTCGTTTCTGATCAGCATGGACGACGCGGAGCGGGTGCGGTTCGACATCGTCGCCTTCTCCCGGCCCGGAACCCGGCTGGCCCGAAGCTCCGGATCGCTCGGCCGGGCGGTGCAAGAGAGAGTCACCGAGCGCTACATCGAGGCGATGGTCGCCTACACCCGGCCGGACACCCACCAGGTCGGCTGATCGCCGGCTCGGCCGGCCGCGCAACTCGGGCGGGAGGCACGCTCAGGCGGTGAGCACGGTCCGCCGGCCGGGTTCGTCACCCTGCCAGGCGCTCTCCACGTCCGTCAGCGGGACGGCCGACACCGGAACACGAACGGAGCCGTCGGCGATCCGGGCCATGAACACCGGCAGCTCGGCCATCAGCTGGCTCTGCTTGGCCGAGCCGGCCCCCGAGCCCTTGACGGTGATGGCGGGGCGGCAGACCAGTCTTGCCGACGACCGCTACAGCCTCAGTCAGCGCGAGCAACGGCTGGACCCCGAGCGCTTCCCGCTGATGACCGCGGCCGGCCGGCTGGCCTTTCCCGACCCCGGGGCCCGGTTCGAGCGCAACGTCCGTCGACTGGTCGCGGCTTTCGAGCACTGGTAACCGGCGCGGATCGCTGTACACCATTCTGGTGTATCTTTGGTGTATGTCTCGTACCAACATCGACATCGACGAGGAACTGGTCCGGGAAGTGATGCGTCGCTTCGATGTTGCGACCAAACGCGAGGCAGTGGATCTCGCCCTTCGACGGCTCGTGGGCACGTCCGCGACGGCCGATTTTCTCCTGAGCCTGGAAGGCACCGGCTGGCAGGGCGACCTGGCAGAACTACGGTCGGACTCGGTGCCGGCCACGTGATCCTGATCGACACATCAGCATGGGTCGACTACCTCCGCGGCGACGCCACACCGGCGACCGCAGCGGTCCGACGGCTGGTGTCGGACACGCCGGACGACCTGGTGATGACCGAGCCAGTGGCAATGGAACTGCTGGCCGGCGCCCGCGACGACGTCACGCTTGCGAGAATGGAGCGTCTCACCACCGGACTTCCCGGTCTGCGGGTCGCGGCCGACCTCGATTTCCGCTCGGCGGCCGCGCTCTATCGGGGCGCCCGTCGTGCCGGCGAGACCGTGCGAAGCATGGTCGACTGCCTGATCGCGGCAATCGCCGCAAGGCACGGCGCGCTGGTCGTTCACAAAGATCAGGATTTCGAAGCCTTAGGTCGACTCGGCCTCATCGATGAGCGCTCGTACCGCCTCGGGCAGGCTGGCTGACGTGGCCGGGTGATCGCCCGGACCCAGCTCTATCCGGTGCGGCATTTGTCACACTAGGCGGCGCACCTTCGTCACGATGGTGTGGAACCAACGACGGACGGCGGCGGGGCATCCGGCACTGCCGCTGCACAGACCACGAGCCGAAGGACGACCAGCATGCCCGCGAGCACGGCCAGCACACCACCGGCGGGCGCCCAGCGCGACCGCGACGTGATCCGCGTCCTCGGTGCGCGGGTGAACAACCTCAAGGACGTCAGTGTCGAGATCCCGAAGCGGCAGCTCACCGTCTTCACCGGCGTGTCCGGCTCGGGCAAGAGCTCGCTGGTCTTCGGCACCATCGCCGCCGAGTCGCAGCGGTTGATCAACGAGACCTACAGCACGTTCGTCCAGGGCTTCATGCCCACGCTGGCCCGACCCGACGTCGACGTGCTGGAGGGGCTGACCACGGCGATCATCGTCGACCAGGAACGGATGGGCGCGAACCCGCGCTCCACGGTTGGCACGGCGACCGACGCCAACGCCATGCTGCGGATCCTGTTCAGCCGGCTCGGCAAGCCCTACATCGGTTCCTCGCAGGCATTCTCGTTCAACGTGGCATCGATCAGCGGCGCCGGCGCGGTCACCCTCGAGCGCGCCGGGCGGACGACGAAGGAACGGCGCAGTTTCAGCATCACCGGCGGCATGTGTCCGCGCTGCGAGGGCATGGGCCGGGTCAGCGACTTCGACCTGACCGCGCTGTACGACGACTCCAAGTCGCTGAACGAGGGCGCGCTGATCATTCCCGGCTACAGCATGGAGGGCTGGTACGGCCGGATCTATCGGGCATCGGGCTTCTTCGATCCGGACAAGCCGATCAAGAAGTACACCAAGCGCGAGCTGAACACCTTGCTGTACGCCGAGCCGACCCGGATCAAGGTCGAGGGCATCAACGTCACCTTCGAGGGTCTGATCCCGAAGATCCAGAAGTCCATGCTGTCCAAGGACGTGGAGGCGATGCAGCCGCACATCCGGGCCTTCGTGGAGCGGGCGATCACGTTCGGCACCTGCCCGGACTGTGGTGGTACGCGGCTGACCGAGGCGGCCCGCTCGTCCAAGATCGACGGGATCAGCATCGCGGACGCCTGCTCGATGCAGATCAGCGACCTGGCCACGTGGGTACGCGGGCTGGACGAGCCGTCGGTCGGGCCGCTGCTCGCGTCGCTGCGTGACACGCTGGACTCCTTCGTCGAGATCGGGCTCGGCTACCTGTCGCTGGAGCGGCCGTCCGGCACGCTGTCGGGCGGCGAGTCGCAGCGCACCAAGATGATCCGCCACCTCGGCTCGTCGCTGA
Organism: Microlunatus ginsengisoli; assembly: GCF_039537205.1. Classification (NCBI taxonomy): domain Bacteria; kingdom Bacillati; phylum Actinomycetota; class Actinomycetes; order Propionibacteriales; family Propionibacteriaceae; genus Microlunatus; species Microlunatus ginsengisoli. Next base: position 54,639 of record NZ_BAABAB010000039.1, read on the forward strand.
CCGACATCACCTACGTCTTCGACGAGCCGACCATCGGCCTGCACCCGCACGACATCGCCCGGATGAACGACCTGCTGAAACAGCTGCGGGACAAGGGCAACACGGTGCTGGTGGTGGAGCACAAGCCGGAGGCGATCGCGATCGGCGACCATGTCGTCGACCTCGGCCCGGGCGCCGGTGGCGCCGGGGGAGAGGTGGTGTTCGAGGGGACCGTCGACGGGCTGCGGACAAGCGGCACCCTGACCGGACGGCACCTGGACGACCGGGCGTCGCTGAAACCGGAGGTCCGCGAGCCGTCCGGACGGATGGAGATCCGTGGCGCCCGGACGAACAACCTGCAGGACGTGGACGTCGACGTCCCGCTCGGCGTGCTGGTGGTGGTGACCGGGGTGGCCGGGTCCGGCAAGAGCTCGCTGATCCACGGCTCGATCTCCAACACCGAGGGCGTGATCACCGTCGACCAGGGCGGGATCAAGGGGTCGCGGCGGAGCAACCCGGCGACGTACACCGGGCTGCTGGACCCGATCCGGAAGGCGTTCGCCAAGGCCAACGGGGTGAAGCCGGCGCTGTTCAGCGCCAACTCCGAGGGCGCGTGCCCGAACTGCAACGGCGCGGGCGTCGTCTACACGGATCTGGCGATCATGCGCGGGGTCGAGACGATCTGCGAGATCTGCGAGGGCAAGCGCTTCGACGCCACGGTTCTGGACTACACCTTCGGCGGCAAGGACATCAGCGAGGTGCTGGCGATGCCGGCGCTCGAGGCGGCCGAGTTCTTCGGTTCCGGCGAGGCGAAGACGCCGGCCGCGCACAAGATCGCGCAGCACCTGGTCGACGTCGGGCTGGGCTACGTGAGCCTCGGTCAGCCGTTGACCACCCTGTCGGGCGGTGAGCGGCAGCGGCTGAAGCTGGCGACCCATATGTCGGACAAGGGCGGGGTGTACGTCCTGGACGAGCCGACCACCGGCCTGCACCTGGCCGACGTCGAACAGCTGCTCGGCCTGCTGGACCGGCTGGTCGACGCCGGCAAGTCGGTGATCGTGATCGAGCACCACCAGGCGGTGATGGCGCACGCCGACTGGATCATCGACCTCGGCCCCGGCGCCGGCCACGACGGCGGCCGGGTGGTCTTCGAAGGGACCCCGGCGGACCTGATCGCGGCGAAGTCGACCCTGACCGGGAAGCACCTGGCGGCGTACGTCGGCTGAGGGCCCTCAGCCGAGCAACGCGGCGGAGCACACCGTTCCGCCGATCGCCGCGGCCACCGACCGGTCCCCGGCGGCGATCCCGTCCGGCGCCCCCGGGGCTGCCGGGCGGTCGACCGGCTCCAGCGCGGCGTCGAGCACCTGCAGCCGGCCGTCGTAGTCCAGCGCCAGCACCCAGTCGCCGCCGGGGCCGAGGCAGGCGTCGACCCACGGCCCCTCGGCCGCGGCGACCAGCTCCCAGCCGGTGGTGTCCCACAGCCGCAACATCGGCGCCTCGACCGTCAGCACCCGCGAGGCCGTCTCGTCGGTGTCGATCCGGCGCGGGGGAGTCACCCCGTCGAGCACGGCCAGCCGGCTGCCGTCGAACGAGCAGACGAGCTGCTGCCGGCCGCCGACGACGGCCCAGTCCGGCCCGACCAGACCGGCGACGGGCCCAAGTTCCTGCCCGCGCCACAGCTCCGCCAGCGGCTCCCCGGTCGACCGGTAGAGGGTGGCCGAGGCCGAGAGGGACCGGGACGGGCCGCTCTCCTGGCGCGAGACCAGCACCGTCGATCCGTCGGCCGACCAGGCGAGGTCGGTCAGCCGCGGCGATCCGGCGGCGTGCCCCGGTTTGCGCGGGACCGGCTTCGGCACCACCGCCCGAGCCAGGTCGTCGAGGCGCCGGATCCCGGCGCCGGCCAGATCGACGACCGTCGTTGCCCAGTACACCTGCGCCGTGCCGCCCGCGCCGGCGGCGACGAAGCGCGGGCGGCCGGGCGCGGACGTACCGGCCGTCGCGGTGAGCAGCAGCGTGCCGTCGCGCCAGACGCTGAGCCGGTCGAGCCCGGCCGCCGCCACGTGGTCGCCGGCGACGGCCAACCACGCGCCGGACGGCCCGGTCAGGGTGCGCCAGTCGCCGAGCCGGGGGACCGGGGTCATGGCGCCGAGACCAGGGTGCGGTGGACGAAACCGAGCCTGCCGTTGCGGTCGACGGCAGCCCAGTCATGGGTGAAGCCGGCCACGTCCAGGACGTCGCCCAGGTGCACCACCGCGATCACCGCGCCGTGCATCCCCGGCTTGTCCCGCACGTTCACGGCCGCTGCCTGGACCGTCGCGGGGTAGGGCTGCGGCTCGATCCGGACCTTGTTGGTGCCCGAGGCGTCGACCTCGGCGTTCGCCGCCGGCAGCGCGACACCCCCCGGAGCCGCCGGCGGCACGGTCGCGACGAGCCGGCCGAGCTTGTCGAGAACCTGGGTGTCGAGAATCCCGCCCAGCTCGGCGGTCAGCGCGGCGTTCAGCTCGGGGCCGGACGCCGGCGTGTTCACCTGCGCGTTCAGGTACGCCTGGACGTCGGCGTTGGCCGGGTCTGCGAACAGCCAGGCCAGCGCCAGCCGGAGCCGGCCGGAGCTGGTCGGTCCGCCGGCCGGGAACAGGGTCGCCGACTGGCCCGCGAGCACGACCGGGTCCAGGTGGGCCTGCATGGTCCTGGCGGTGAACGTCGCCGGGGTGCCGTCCAGGAACGTGATCAGCGGCCCGACCCGCGCACCGCCCAGGGCGAGCCAGCCCTGCTCGAGGGTGAACCGGCCGATGATCGCCTCCTGCTCGGTGGGCGCGGACATGAAACTGGTGGCCACGATGGTGGCGTAGACATCGGCCGCGTCGGGATGCGGGTTGACGTTGTTCACCCAGGTGCCGGCGCCCACATTGAACTCGCCGCCGAAGTGACTGAGGAACGGCGTGTCGGCCAGGTGGGCGAACCCGTTCAGCCGCTCCGCGCTGATGCCCGCGCCGACCCCGATCGGCCGCAGCGCGACGGTCACCAGCGCGCGGGTGCAGGTATCCCACCAGTCGCTGGGGTCGGCCGGCCGGGCCAGCCTGGACCGCAGCAGGGTCTCCGCGGTTGCCGGCGAGCTGAGGGCGGCGACCTCGACCGCCGCAGTGAACAGGCCCTCGGGCTCGATCCCGGTGGCGACGTACCCGGCCGCCGGCCCGAACGCGTCGGGATCGCGTGGGTAGTCGAACGCGAGATCGCCGGCGCCGTTGTGAAAGCTCGACGGCGCACTGACCGACGCCCGAGCGGCCAGGGTGCTGAAGCCGGGCGGCAGGCCGAGCGCCGCCGCGCGCTGCTGGACGTACGTCGCCAGGCTCGGGGTCGCACCGATCTGCCCGGCGATGGCGGCGTTCGGGGTGCCCGCGGCCACCGGGTTGGCGCCGACCAGGCAGCCGTTGAACACCATCTTCGCCGTCGCCGGATCCATGTTGGTCAGCAAGGCGTCGATCAACGCCTTGGACTGGGCCAGGTTGTTGTCCAGGTCGATGCTCTCGTGCGGATACTTGCCGGCCGCGTTCGGCACTCCGGAGCCGGCGAGGCCGACGCTGCGCGCGGTTCCGTGCCCGGAGATCATCACCTGTCCGAGCCGGGGGACGCCGGTCGAGTCGGGCTTGCCGTAGCTCGCGGCCAGCACCGGGACCTCGGCGGTGATCGCCGCCAGCGATGCCTGACCTTCGAGCACCAGCACGAGGTTCGGCGAGTTGACGATCAGGTCCTCCAGCATCGATCGATCCGACCGGAACGAGCCGGACGGGTCGTGACCGGTGAGCAGCACGACGTCCACCCGCTTGGTGTGGGAGTGGTCGGCGAAGTTGGTCTTGAGCCGCAGCAGCGCCGCCTCGGTCAGCCGGTGCAGGTTCCGGATCCTGCCGAGCAGCGGCAGGAACGGGCTGTGGCCGGTGCGCTTGATCAATTCGAGGACCAGCTCGAACTCCGGTCCTTTGGCACCCGGTCCGGGGTCGTAGCCCTCCTGCAGCGACGGGGTGAACGTCGTCCAGTAGGCGGCGATCTTGGGCACCAGCCCGCCGGAGTCGACGTCGCCCAGCTGGGCCTCCGAGACGGTGCGGTTCAGCACGGCGGGCGGGATCACGGCCTCCAGCGCGACCAGCGTCCGGCCGAGTTTGAGCCGGTTCGGCAGCGTGTACGCGGTCGCGTCCGCGATCTGCACCGTGTCCGTTCCCTGGCAGGCCCGCCCGAACGCCGCCAGCGCGGTCCAGTCCGCGGCCGGCAGAGCCCGGAGGTCGGCCAGCGGCAGGTCGCCGGCGCCGGCCAGGATCTGGGGGCCTTCGGCCGCTCGGCGCAGCAGCGCGTGCAGATCGGCGCGGTCGGCTGCGGTCAGGCTCGGCTCGGCGAACCAGTCGGCCTGCCGGCGGACGGACCGTTCGAAGTCCGCGAACGTGGTGCCCGGCGGATCGAACAGGTCGGCCCGGGTGTGCCGGTGCACCGGGGTGCCGGCGACGGGATGCCGCTGCACGAGCAGGCCGCTGACGGCATGGTTGCCGGCCGCCGCCTGGAGCTCCAGCACCGGGTGGTCGGTGCCGGTCGGGTCGTAGCGAGCGAACCGGCGCGGTTCGTTCCGCGGCGCGCGTTTCGGCGGCGTGCGCTTCGGCGGCGTCGGGCCGCGCCCGCGGGTCGGAGTCATGGCACCTTCCACGATCGACCCGCAGCCGACCGCGGAACAAGCACTATCGGGAACGCCCGGGTACATCCTGCTTGCCCGAAAGGGCAGCGACGGGCCCGGCCAGGCCCCGGCCCAGCACCCAGGCGATCAGATAGGAGCACAGCAGCAGCGCCGACATCAGCACGCCGAACCGGAGCAGGAACGGGTTGCCGAGCGGATCGGCGAGCCGCTGCAGCACCACCGCGAGCAGGCTGTGCGGGTCGGTCAGCACGTCCCAGGAGTTGAACCGCGGATAACGTCCGAGATAGATCCCGATCGCACACAGCAGCAGCGAGCCGACCGCGACCAGCCAGCCGACGAGCCGGCCGGAGCGCGCCTCGACGACCCGGTGCACGACGAGCAGCGAGGTCAGCCCGAGCGCGAGGCCGGTCGCGGCGAAGCTCCCGATCAGCGCGGCGTCGAACCACAGCGGAGCGCCCCCGATTCGGCCGAGGTGGATGAAGTCGGTCAGGATGTACGGCGCGTTCGGTAGGAACAGCAGCCAGCCGGCTCCGAGCAGCCACAGCAAGGGACGCGGACCGCCGCTGCGGTGGACGGCCGCAACGCAGAGCGCGAGGACGAATGGAATCCAGGCCAGGAAGAGGTTCCAGGTCAAGAACACGAAGGCCGGCTCACCGACCCGGTCGATCCGAACGGCCAGCAGCGCTACCGAGGCCACTGACAACGCGACCAGGAACGCCGCGAGCCCGAGCAGCCAGAACAACGGCCGGCGGTTCGGGGTCTGCGACACGATCGCCAGTCTACGAGCCGGGCCGGTCGCCCTCGGCGAACCACGGAACCGCCGAAGCCCGTCTTCGCGCGACTTCGACCTTGTTCGCGCGTCTAGCTGGTCGCGCGAACTAGGCGAAACCCGCGCGAAGTTGGAAGGGGCCCGGTGCGGACGTCGGCGTCTCGGCTGAGATCAGAGTTGTCCGATAAGCGACATTATGTCAGGTAATGCTTTCGGAGGGGGCCGGGCAATCCCCTGAGGCAACCCCCTGAGGCAACTCCACTGAAGCAGACCGAACCCGGGCGGCGGTGGGCCACTCGGGTTCTGGTCGGTGCTGCGGTGTTGTGGTGCGGCCTGCGGGGCCGATGCTCAGTTGCCACCGCCCATGATGTTGCTGCCACTGGCGATCATGTTGGTCAGCGCGGCCTGG
>NZ_BAABAB010000040.1:0-10967 GCF_039537205.1 Microlunatus ginsengisoli
ACCATCAACAACCAAATCCCGGAACCAAGATCAACAACGGCCTCGACGAAACATCGAGGCTAGACCTGGGCTCCAACGCCGTAGCAGCGCATCGCGATGATCAGCCCATCCTTGATGTCGTAGGCGATGCAGTAATGGATACGACTGCCCAACTCCGACGTGACAGCAGCGCAGTCTCCCTCCAGATAGGCATTCTCCTCATCTATGACGATCCGTCGCGTCTGCAGGTCCACCATCGTGGCGTGCAGCGCGTTGACGTAGTCCCGCACCATGTCGGGTCCACGCACCACCTGACCGGTGTCGACAACAAGCCAGGTGACATCGGCGCCGTAGCACTCGGCAAAGTCCGCACCTTGGCCCATCAGGTCGAAGTAGCGCTCGATGGCGCGCCGGCTTTGTTCAGCTGACATGAAAACCCTCCCGCTTCAAGCCAAGGTAGGACGCCGTGCCGTCGCCCGACAAGGGCGTTTGGCGAGGGTGAACCGACCCGGATCAGCACGAGGAGGGACTCAGCGTGCGTGCGATCCGGATGTCGGTCGGCTTGCGTGTCCACCCGTCGTGAGTCGGCTAGATCGACAGTGCCACGTCAGCCACAGTTCCTGTTGTACACGCGAGTAGGGGCGATCGGGTGGGGCGCACCCGGAGTGCGCCACGGGGGCACGCGGTTGAGCGCTTCCCTCGAGATACCGATCGCAGGCCAGGTGCCCAGGAAGCCTTGCATCACCCACCACCTCTGTGATTAACTATGTCTAGTTCCTATTAAGTATATTAATATTAGCATAGGTAATTGTATATATGAGTTCTGAGGAGGAGTGCAGGATGGATGTGTACACACCCGCCATGGCGACGGATGTGATCGAGGGGATCGGTGACGCGCTCGGACCGGCGGTGGCTGCTGTGTTCTCGGGGTGCTTCCTCGACACGCTGGAGCACACGATTGCGCTGTCCGCGGGCGGCTCGGCGTTTGTGGTGACTGGTGACATCCCGGCGATGTGGCTGCGAGATTCCACGGTCCAGCTGACCCCGTACCTGCACTTTCTGGAGCGGGACCCGAAGCTGGCGCAAAGTGCGATCGCGGTGTCGCGGCGTCAGCTGGCGTGTATAGATCGTGATCCTTACGCCAATGCCTTCAACCAGGGGCCTGACGGTGCGGGGCACTGGTCAGACCAGACCGAGATGTCTCCGTGGGTGTGGGAGCGCAAGTATGAGGTCGACTCGCTGGCGTATCCGGTCCAGTTGGCCTACGACATCTGGACGCTGACGGGTCGCACGGAGCACTTGGAACTGTTCCCAACGGTGGCGCGCAGCATCGTTGGAGTCTGGCGGACCGAACAGGACCATGATCAGACATCGTCGTACCGTTTTGAGCGTCCCGGATCGCCCGGCGACAGCCTCGCGCGGCGTGGGCTCGGCCGGCCAACCGGGCATACCGGGCTCACCTGGTCGGCGTTTCGGCCGAGCGACGACACGTGCGTCTACAACTACAACGTTCCGGCGAACATGCTGGCCTTCGTTGAGCTCTCCCATATTGCCGAGCTGGCGGACGCGGTCTTCGACGACTGGGAGCTGGCGGCAGATGCCCGCGATCTGCGGGACTCGATAGGCCGCGGTCTGACCGGGTACGCGGTCACGACCGGCCCGTCGCAGGAGCCGGTGTACGCGTACGAGCTGGACGGGCTGGGTGGTGTCTTGGTGATGGACGACGCGAACACGCCGAGCCTGCTGTCCCTGCCCTTGATCGGCTGGTGCGAGCTCGATGATCCGCTGTATCAGCGGACTCGCGCCTTCTTGTTGAGCGAGGCCAACCCGACGTTCAGTCGGGGCGCGGCCGCCGCGGGAATCGGGAGCCCGCACACACCTCCCGGCTCGATCTGGCCGATCGCGCTCGCCGTGCAGGGTCTGACGGCGCTCGACCACGGGGAGCGGGACCGGATGCTGTCCACGCTGATGGCGACTCACGCCGACACTGACCGGATGCACGAGTCCTTCGACAAGGACGACCCCACCATCTACACCCGGCCCTGGTTCTCCTGGGCAAACGCCATGTTCTGCGAACTCGCCTTGGACTGTGCGGGAATGCGCACGTACCGGCGGACGGCTGCGGGGACGGTGCTGCGATGAGCGGGTCGACGAGTATCGGCCAGACCGTGCTGGCACGTGACCCATCGGGCATCCCACCCGTCCGGGCCGGTCGGAAGAAGAACCAGGTGGTGAAGACTCCGCATCGCCCGGGCTGGAACAACACACGACGTCAGCAGACGGGCAATGCCTGGGCGTTTCTGTCGGTGCCGGTCCTGCTCTTCGTCACCTTTCTGCTGCTGCCAATCGTGCTGGCTCTGGTCATCAGCTTCACCGACTACTCCGTCGTCGGCGACTTCGACTGGGTCGGCATCGCGAACTATGTCCGCATCATCAACGATCCGATCTTCTGGATCGCGTTGCGCAACACGATCTACTACACCATCTTATTCGTGCCGTTGAGCGTGGTCGTCGCGTTGAGCACGGCGATACTGTTGAATCGGAGCTCGAAGACGGTCCGCATCTTCCGCACCCTGTTCTACATCCCGGTCGTCTCCTCGACCGTTGCGACCGCGGCGATCTGGTTCTGGCTACTCAATCCTCAGTACGGCCTGTTCAACATCGTGCTCGGCTGGTTCGGGATCAACGGCCCGGCCTGGCTGTATGACTCACAGTGGGCGATGATCGCCATCGTCCTGATGAGCGTGTGGGCCGGCTTCGGAACGAACATGCTGATCTTCCTCGCGGCCTTGCAGGGCGTCTCCACCGACTTGGTGGAAAGCGCCCGACTCGACGGAGCGAATCGGTGGAGCGTGTTCTGGCATGTCACGCTGCCGGGCATCTCACGCAGCATGTTCCTGGTCGCGACACTGCTGCTGATCAGCGCCTTCCAGGTCTTCGACCAGGCGTACGTTCTCACTAAGGGAGGACCGGGGAACTCGACGCTGACGCTCGTCTACTACATCTACGACCGGGGCTTCGGCCGGCTGGAGATGGGTTACGCCTCGGCGCTTTCCTTCGTCCTCTTCCTGATCATCCTCTTGTTCTCGCTGGCCAATGCACGCCTCACCCGGGATAGGGCCGCCTGATGTCTGCAGCAACTGTCACCCTCCTACCGCCACGTCGCCGATCAGGATCCGCAACGCGCCTGCTCGGCACGGCCACTTGGTTCGTCGCCGTCATCGCCGTCAGCATCTCCACGGTGCTGCCGTTGATCTGGACGCTATCGACCTCACTGAAGCCTGAAGCTGAGATCATCTCGAGTCAGCTCAGCTTCATCCCGCGCACGCCCACGGTAGAGAACTACGTGTCGCTGTTCGTTGACGGACCGTTCGCCCGCTACCTCGCCAACTCGTTCATCATCGCCGCCGTCGGGACGATCACGAACATCTTCTTCGGCAGCCTCGGCGGCTACGCCCTGGCCAAGCTCCAGTTCCGGGGCCGGGGCGCCGTTTTCGGCTCGTTCCTCGCCTCCATGATGATCCCGGCGATCGTCACGATGATCCCGACATTCCTTGTTCTACGCCACTTCCCACTGGCGGGCGGCAACGATCTGCTCGGACAGGGCGGCATCGGCTTCCTCAACAGCTACGCGGCGGTGCTCGTTCCCTACGCCGCTGGTGCCTTCGCTGTCTTCTTCATGAAGCAGGTCTATGAGTCCCTGCCCAGTGATCTTGGGGAGGCGGCCCGGATCGACGGGGCCAGCGAATTCCGCATCTTCACCAGCATCTACTTCCCGTTGTCCAGGGCCGGGGCGGCGGTCCTGGCAGTGTTGACCTTCCAGGCCGGCTGGAACGCCTTCTTGTGGCCGTTGATCGTCTTCAGCGACCCCAACATGTATACCGCGCAGGTCGGCCTTGCCTCCTACGTCAACGAGCACGCCACCCTGTACGGCCCGCTGATGGCGGGAACGATCGTCACGAGCATCCCGGTGCTGATCATCTTCATGTTCGCCCAGAAGTACATCGTGCAGAATTTCGCGACCTCGGGCGGAAAGTAGCCGACCACGGTCGGCGACCTGCCTCGCCATCGGTAAGGCATCCCACCACCAGAGCAAGGAGAAGAGATGAAAAATCCAGTGCGGCGCCTCGTCGCGGTCGGTGCGGCCCTCGTCGTGGCCTCGGCAGCCCTCGTGGGCTGCGGCGGTTCCGGCGGTTCCGGCGGGTCCAGCGGTTCCGGCGGGGACGGGCAGAAGTCTGGTGCCGTCGAAGACGTCCAGTTCTGGGGTTCGTGGTCGGGTGCGCAGGCCAAGCAGCTCGAGGCGCAGGCCACGGCGTTCAACGACTCACAGGACAAGTATCACGTCACCTATGTGGCGAAGGAGGCCGTCGAGGAGTCGCTGCTGACCGGGCTGGCGTCGGGCCGGGTGCCCGACGTGGTGTTGTGGGACCGTTACAACACCCCGCTTTACGTGTCGAAGAATGCGCTCGCACCGGTCGATGACTACCTCGCGAAGGATGGCGTCGACGTCAAGCAGTTCTACGACCAGGCGTTGAGTGAGATGGTCGTCGGCGGTCACACCTACGGTCTGCCGTTGCTGGTCGACAACCGCTCCCTGTACTACAACCAGACCCTGCTCGACCAGGCCGGGGCGAAGCCGCCGAAGACCTGGGACGAGCTCAAAGCCGTGGCGGAGAAGACGGCGGAGCACAACGGCGGCAAGATCACCAAGGCTGGCTTCGCCCTGTCCGATCCGGGCCTGTTCAGCATGTGGCTGTCCCAGGCCGGCGGTTCCATGTATGACGGGTCGGGCACCAAGACAGCGTTCAACAGCGCCCAGGGCCTGGACGTTCTCAACTTCTGGAAGGGTCTGCTCGACGCCAACGTGTACAAGCTCGGTTTCGGGGAAGGCGCGGACGCGTTCGCCCAGGGCGACGTGGCCATGAAATACGACGGACCGTGGGCGCTGGCCGACCTGGAGAAGGCCAAGGTCAGCTACGGCATCGCGCAACCAGCGACGGGGCCGAACGGTGACAAGGGCGCCATCATGGGCGGCTTCGGCCTGGTCATCCCCAACGGAGCGAAGAACGCCGACGGCGCTTGGGCGTTCATGAAGTGGTGGGCCACCCAGCCCGAGAACGGGGTCAACTTCGCCAAGATCTCCGGCTGGATTCCGGCTAACCGCGAAGCCGCCAACGATCCGTACTTCACCCAGAATCCCAGCTACGCGGCGTTCATCCAGACCATGGAGTACGCGAAGGTGCGGTCCCACGTGCCCGGGGCCTCTGATGTCGAAAGCAAGGCGCTGATCCCGGCTCTGGAGAAGTTCCTGGCCGGCGAGGAGACTGCCGAACAGGCGCTCACTGAGGCGCAACAGCTCGGCGACAAGATCCTGGCAGACAGCAACTAGCACCGGCGAGGGCGGCGACCCGAGCGGGTCGTCGCCCCCACCGCCGAAGAGAGCGATCAGACACCATGACTTCGGACAACACCGTCAGCAGCATCGGCACCGTCTGGGACAGCCACGCGACGACGGCCCAGACAAGTTTGGACCACTTCTTCGCTGCCGACGGGCCCCAGTTCCTCAACAACTACTATCCGGCCGGCGACAACACAACGTTCAACTACTGGTGGCTGGCGCACGTGCTTGACGTCAGGCTGGATGCCTACATCCGCACCGGTGATCAACATTGGCTCGAACAGGCGCTGCAAACCCACGCGAACATCCTGGAGCGCAACGGCGGATCGTTGTACAACGACTACTTCGACGACATGCTCTGGAACGCGTTGGCGATCCTCCGTCTTCACGACGCCACCGGAGACGACCGCTACCTGCGTCTCAGCCAGGATCTGTGGCAACACGTCGTCGACCACGGATGGAACGACGTGCTCGGGCCGAGTGTGGCCTGGCGCAAGCAGCAGCTGTACTACAAGAACACCCCGGCCAACGGTCCGTTCGTCATCCTCTCCGCGCGGCTCGCCGCGCGGACGGGTGAGAAGCCGGTGCTCGAGCTCGGCCTGGCCGCCTACGAGTGGCTGACCCGCATCCTGGTGCGCGCTGACGGGTTCGTCGAGGACGGCATCAACCGCAATCAAGACGGACGCATCGACGTGCAGTGGCGGTACACCTACAACCAGGCTCTCTACATCGGCGCCGGAGTGGCCCTGACCCAGGCCACCGGCTCGTCAACGTTCCGACGCCAGGCGACCCTAACCGCGCTCACAGCCATCCAGGAACTGGCCGACGACGGGCTCTTCCGCACCGAAGGCGCCGGGGGCGATGAGGGCCTGTTCAAGGGCATCTACTACCGGTACCTGGACACCCTGCTGGCCACGCTGGATCCCTCCTCACCGCCCTACACCACGCTGTCGACGTTCGTGCGCCGCAGCACCGACGCCCTGTGGGCGCATTGCCAGGTCGACGACTGGCTGCTGGCCGGCGATGACTGGTCCGGCCCAGCGCCTTCGACCGTCGCGTACTCCACCCAACTCAGCGCGATTATGGCGCTGGAGGCGCGTGCCGCCCTGGAACGCCGTGAGCTCCGGATATATTAAGCATATTAATACGCCCATGAGGGGGTCAGAGCACACATGAGCGGGGCGCTGTATCAGCAGGTCTTTGAGGCCTTGCGGGACGACATACAGACCGGCCGTTTCGCGGTGGGGGAGCGACTGCCCTCCGACGCTGCTCTCGGTGAACGGTTCGGCGTCAGCGCCATCACCCTCAAGCGCGCTCTCGAGCTGCTCAAGAATGACGGCTACATCAGTCGGCGGGCGCGCGTCGGCACCTTCGTGATCAGCGATGTCGCGACATCGTCCGCCAGCGGCTACACGCTGAGCCATCCGCTCGTCGGCCTGGTGGTCACCAACTTCGACGACACCTTCGGCGTCAAGGTGCTGGCAGGGGTCCTCGATCAGGCCAACACGTCGATCAACCTGATCATCAAACGGAGTCTCGGTGACGAGTCGGCAGAGGACCAGCTCATCCGGGCCTTGTTTGACAGCGGCGTGCGGGCACTGATCTTGCAGCCAAGTTCGTCGGTCTATGTCCCAGCGGCGGTCCTGGAATTGATCACCCAGAACTTCCCGATGGTCATCCTCGACCGTGTCTTCGAGGGCGTACCGATCTCGACGGTCTGCTCTGACAACGTCACCGGCGGCCAGCTGGCGACCGAGCATCTGATGTCGCTCGGACACGAGCACATCGGGCTGGTGACCTCCTCCAGTACCGTCACCACCCTGGAGGACCGGCGCACCGGTTTCGTCAAGGCCTTCGCGACCATGCACGTGCCGCAGAGCGACGGGATGGTGTTCACCGGCACCCGGTCCACCACCCCCGGCTCCTCGGCCACCCCGCAGCAGGACATCGAACAGCTCAGCAGCTACCTGGTCAGCCACCCTCAGCTCACCGCGGCCGTGGCCACCGAGTACAACATCGCACTCATGCTGCGCGAGGCGGCCCATCGTGTGGGTCGGTCAGTGCCCGACGATCTGTCGATCGTCTGCTTCGACCATCCGGACGACTTCTACGACACCTCGCAGTTTCGCTTCACCCACATCCGCCAAGACCAGGAGCGGATGGGGCGTGAAGCGGTGGATCTGGCGAACCAGCTCATGCGCCAGCCCAACGAAGTGCACAAGGTCGGCCTTCCGGTCGAGTTGATCATCGGAGCATCGACGAGACCGATCTAGCCCGGCGCTGCCTCACACCCGCAGGGCCGCTTGTGCGACAAGGTAGCTGAACCCCTCCGGGATCGTGGATTCGGCCTGCCTGCGAGACAGAACACCGCCGCTGCGCCGCATCCTGCGCGCGTGGCGAGCCGGCGAACCGCAGCGACCCATACACAACCGATCCCCACCTCAGCCCACTCAGATCATCTGACGGGCTCAACTCTGATGGAGCGAAACCATGGAAGCAGCACACGACACAACAAAGTCGGGGGCGATCGACCACCAGCCGCTGACGCGACGAAGCTGCCTGGCCGGTTTGGCCGGCGGCGCGCTGCTGGTGGGCAGCGGCGGTGCCGGGCTGGCGCCACAGACCGCCAGTGCTGAGCAGCGATCGGGGTCTCCGGTCTGGGCGGACCGCGCTGAGGCAGCGTGGGACGCTCTCCGGAAGAACTTCGCGGTGAACGACGGCTCGGGTCTGTACCGGGAGCACTACCCGGTATCGCCGGAGGACCGGAAGTACTCCTTCGAGTGGCCCTTCTCCCAGGCGCATGCGGCCGTGCAGGACCTGGTCGGCATCCCTGTCGTGGGACGCAGCTACCGACCCGCGTTGACTCGGCACCGGCGCGCGCAGAAGGAATACTGGGACGACGAAGGCTCCACCGGACGACCGGGGTTCGCGTCCTACCCCGTGGCGCCGTACGGCGACGGCGGCGACTTCTTCTACGACGACAGCGAGTGGGTCGGCCTACTCGACATCCAGCACTGGAACAGATTCCACGATGATGCGTCGCTGCGGGAGGCACAGCGGGTCTTCGACCTCGTCATCTCCGGCTGGGACGACGACACGACTCACGCCGCCCCCGGCGGGGTGTTCTGGACGCAAGCGCCCTGGAGCCAGGACCGCAACACGGTGTCGAACATGCCCGCCGCCTTGCTCGGCCTGGGCCTGTACCGGATCACCGGCATGCGTATCTACCTCGACTGGAGCGTGCGCATGTACGAGTGGACGAACCGGAATCTGCAACGCGACAACAGTCTCTACAACGACCATCTGGGGCTGGAGGGGGCTGTGGACCCGACGGTCTGGAGCTACAACCAGGGCATCCCGATCGCGGTGAACTGCCTCCTCGCGGATCTCACCGGTCAGCGGCGCTATCTGCGTGAGGCCCGCCGGATCGCCGCCGCTGCCGCCGACTTCTATGGCACGGCTGCCCTCGACGGTCAGCCGGTGTTCTTCAACTCCATCTACTTCAAGTGCTTGCTCTTGTTGGAGTACTACACCGGTGGTCGTGAGTCGCTGCAGACGATGCGCGCCTACGGCGAGCGGCTCTGGCGCAATCACCGAGACCGCTCGACCGGGCTGTTTCAGTTCGCCGGCGACGGCACCACGCAGATGATCGAACAAGCCGCCGTGACCCAGATCTTCGCCGTGCTCGGATGGCCTCGACACGACTACCGCCTGCTGGCCTGACCGGCCGCACCGCGGCCCGTAGAGACGCGCCGTGAGCGGGATGCGGGCTGGCCGGTTCGCGTGGCTGCCTCGGCAGCTGCGAACCGCCACAACAACTTACGACACCAGGAATCTCCTCAGCTGAAAGGATCATGATGAAGCCGTGGCTCGAACTGGCCGAGCACCAGCGTTGGCTGCAAACCCAAAGCGAGCTCCTGCTGACCTTCGGGATGTCCTGCGGGCTACCCGCCGGCGGGGCGGCCTATCTCGACGTCGACGGCATTCCCGACCCCGACAAGCCTGTGCACGTCTGGATCACGTCGCGGATGGTCCACGTGTACGCGCTCGGGCATCTCCTGGGTATACCAGGCTGTCGACCGGTTGCCGAGCGTGCCCTCGCCGGGCTGACCGGCCGGATGCGCGACCAGTCCGGCGGAGGGTGGTTCGCTGCGGTCGACGACGCCGGGCCGGTCGACGACGCCAAGGTCTGCTACACACATGCATTCGTGATACTGGCGGCGACCTCAGCGTTCCAGGCCGGCCTGGTCGGGGCCTCGACACTGTTGGAGGATGCGACCGGAGTGTTCTTGGAACGCTTCTGGGACGAGGACACCGGGTTGTGTGTAGATACCTGGGACAGCTCCTTCGAAACGCTCGACCCGTACCGCGGGATCAACGCCAACATGCACGCCGTGGAGGCCATGCTCGCCACCGCCGACGTCACCGGCGACCCGACCTGGCTCGAGCGCGCCGCGAGGATCTGCTCCTTCGTCGCGACCCAAGCCGCCACCAACAACTGGCGGATCGCCGAACACTACGACAGCTCATGGGTGCCGGTCCCGGAGTACAACGATGGCCACCGCGATGACCCGTTCAAGCCCTACGGGGCCACCGTCGGCCACGCCCTGGAATGGTCACGGCTGCTGCTGAACCTGGAGGCGGCCGCGGTCAACGCCGGCCTGACCTCGATCATCGAGTTGGCCGACTGGTCGTCCACAGCGAAGTCATTGTTTGCCCGGGCGGTCGCCGACGGTTGGGCCGTCGACGGTAACGAGGGGTTCGTCTACACCACCGACTGGGACGGCGTCCCCGTGGTTCGCGACCGCATGCACTGGGTCGTCGCCGAAGCCGCCGCTGCCGCGGCGGCGCTCTGGACACGCACACGAGACCCGCTCTACGTCACCTGGTATCAACGTTGGTGGGACTACATCGTCGCGACCGTCGCCGATCCTACTGCTGGGTCCTGGCACCACCAGCTCGATCCGGCGGACCGGCCCATCAGCACGATCTGGCCGGGGAAACCGGACATCTACCACGCGTTCCAGGCCACCCTCTTCCCTCGCCTCCCGCTCGCACCCACCCTCGCAACCGCCCTCGCAAGCAACATGCTCCATTGAACCGCCGCCGGCGCTCGAGCTGGGACTTTCGCAGGAAGGGTGTAAGTGGCTCTACCGTCCCGAGGGGCAGGAGGAGTCACGATGACCGACACACTGGTGGGCGTGAGCCCAGCACCAGATCTGGTGGGCGCGGCCGCTGGCGAAGGTCTCCGCCGGGATCTTCGTCGACGCCAGTGTGTGGTGAAGATCCGCGAGAGCCAGGTCCGCAACCGGCCGGTCTACGCCGCCATCGGGGTCGATCTCGGCGGCCACAAGGACATCTTCGGGATGTGGGCCGGCGACGGGGAGTCGGCGAAGTTCTGGTTAGCGGTGCTCACCGAGCTCAAGAACCGCGGCCTGAACAACGTGTTCTTCGTCGTCCGCGACGGCTTGAAAGGCCTCCCCGGAGCGTGAACATCGCGTTGCCGCAGGCGCCGGTCCAGACCTGCATCATCCATTATGCCGATCTGATGGTTATGCCGACGTGGTCGCGGGATCGCTTTGCTGGCGGG
>NZ_BAABAB010000041.1:0-2432 GCF_039537205.1 Microlunatus ginsengisoli
ACACCCTCACCGACACCTTCCCCACCGCCGACACCTACCACATCTACAAGATCAAACTCAGCTAGTCGACCTTCGCACAAGGATGATACGGCAAGGTCGCGTTGCGAGATGAGCGTGTTTCCGAACATAAGGAGAAGAGCCGAGTTGACTCACGTCGACCAACATTCCGCGTCGGCACCACACGACGAGGACGTCGAGGAGCATCATCAACCCCTTGAGGCGATCCCCCACCCAGACCAAATCCTCGATAATGCTCGGAAGTTTGGTCGGATCGTCCGGATCGCCATTGACCGCGCCCGCGCCGCGCGGTACCTAACCGCTGCGGAATGGTGCCGCGTTGCGTCGGCGTATGCAATGACCAACCCGACTGGCTTCCTCCGAAGTGGTGATCTCGAATCTGCGATCGGTATCGTCGCCGATGGCGCACTGGCACCGAGCCGTCGACCGGCCAAAGCGGCCGCAGGCCCGCGGCGAGTCATGCACGTCATCACCGAGGCCGCGCCGATCGGCGGTCTGACCAGGCTCGCTGAGCGTTGGATGCAGCGTGACCGGATCAGCATTTCGGCCGTGGTCGTGACCCGACAAGACGAGGTTCTCGAGCGGCTAGCGGAGGCCGCATGCGCATCGGGAGGGTCAGCCACCGCGTTGGCCGTCGCCGGGTCCAACGTCCTCGAACGTGCAGCAAGGCTCCGACAGTTGGCCGCCGACGTAGATTTCGTGATCTGCCACTTGCATTCCGATGACATCGTGACCGCTCTCGCTTTCGGTCACGGCTACAGCGGAGCACCCGTAGCGATATACAACCACGCCGATCATCTGTTCTGGCTGGCGCCGAGCAACGCGACGACCATCGTCGACGCTCGAAACGTCGGACGACGTCTGACGATTCACGCGCGCGGCTACTCGCCGGAGTTGACGTACCTTCTCCCCCTCCCCGTGCCAGCGATGCGAGGCGGAGCCGACGAGGCGAGGCTCTCGATCGGATGGGGATTTCCTGCCGACTCGATCGTCGCCGTCTCCGTCGCTAGGGCGATCAAGTTCCGCGACACTACGTTGGAGCCATCGTTTTCGCGACTGCTGGGCATGGCGCTCGAGGCCAATCCGCGGCTTGCTTTTTGCGCGGTGGGGCCCGAGGCCACGGACCCGCCGTGGCCGGACTTGATCGAACGCTACGGGCAGCGGATCTACGTCACCGGCCCGGTACCCGATCCGCTTCCATACCTGACGGCTGCCGACATTTACTTGGACCCTTTCCCCTTCAGTTCGACGACCTCACTCCTCGAAGCCGCTGCCGCATCACTCCCGACCCTCACATTGGATGCGCATCGTGACTACTGCCGCGCCTTCGGCCTGGCGGATTTCGTCGAGTCGATCGATGATCGACCCACCACCGTTCACGCATACCTCCAGCGTCTCCAGGATCTGGTCAATACACCGTCGCTGCGCCGGCTGACTGGCGAGCGTGCTCGGGCCGGCTACCTCGGCCTGACCGCACCGGAACCATGGC
Source organism: Microlunatus ginsengisoli (assembly GCF_039537205.1). Lineage (NCBI taxonomy): Bacteria > Bacillati > Actinomycetota > Actinomycetes > Propionibacteriales > Propionibacteriaceae > Microlunatus > Microlunatus ginsengisoli. The sequence continues at coordinate 1,508 of NZ_BAABAB010000041.1, forward strand.
TGGAGTCCCTAGGAGAACTGTATCGCCATCTCGACCGGGCGTCTGCCCGGAGGAACCTCCTAGGTGGCTCGGCACCGGCGGAACCGGACAAGCGACTACTCGTGCACGCTGCTGCACTCACGGCGATCGAGCAGAACATACCTCTGCTCTGGACGGTCATGGCGGGCGTACCCTGTTTCGACGCCCGGGATCGGCGGCAGCTCGCACCGCGAATCATTGTGACCCGGGCATTGCAGAAGTTGCGACTCTCTCCACCTAGCAACGCCACCCCGCGCGACAGCCTGCTGCTTCCGCGACGGTGAGCCTGGACGGGAGCTGGAAGGCTTGAGCGCCGGATGTGGTGAAGGCCCACGCGAACAAGGAGTGGTCAGCTGGTGCCCGCGAAGTTGGTGGCGCCCTGCTCCGGCCCCATAAGCCCGGAGACGGCCCTGTGTGGGTTCCGGACAGCGTGCTATCGTCCAAATGCGGACTCGGCTGCTGGTGCATGTGGCCAGCAATCCCGGGGCGGGTTCGTGCCCCTCCCGTCGCGAGCTTGCGAGGTGTCGTGAAACGTCGCCCCATCGTTTTGGCGCTAGCATTGATCTGCGCGTTTCTCGCCGGCGGCGCCTTGACTGCACTGGCCAAGGGCAAGGATCCCTGCGAGAGGCTGTTCACCCGCAACTCCGTCTCCAAACTCCAGGACTACGTCGCGTGCCGGGAGGATCGGCAAGATGCGGCCCTGAAGCGGATAGAGTCTCGCCTCGCCACCATGGCGCCGACCACACGTCCGACATCGAACCCCTCGTCACCCAAGCCGACGACCAGCGCAAGCCCTTCGGCCACCGGGAAACCGGGTACTGGCGGCGCGATCATGCAGCTTCCGCGTGTTGCGTGGGAGGGTGGGCCTGGGTACTGGAAGCAGTTTAAGAAGGCCGATCGGGCCGGG
>NZ_BAABAB010000042.1:0-45387 GCF_039537205.1 Microlunatus ginsengisoli
ACCATCAACAACCAAATCCCGGAACCAAGATCAACAACGGCCTCGACGAAACATCGAGGCTAGGCCGTGGGCCAGGAACACGGGCCGGTCGACGTATTCGACAAGATTGAGAGGGGAGCGACTCTCGTAGCTCGACAGACTCTCGGGGAGAGGACCGACAAGGCGGTCGAGTTCATGGCGCTGGAACTTGTGGGTGCACCGGCGGAATTCTAGAAGGTCAACGATGCCGGACACGCAACTGCCAGCTACGAAGGCGTCGCTGAGGATCAAGGCTCTTAGCGCTGTGAAGCCGCCAGCGCTGGCGCCGGAGATGACCGTACGCGCGGGGTCGGCGTGCCCTGTGCCAGCGAGCCAACGGGCAACGCTGATGCAGTCCTCGGCGTCGGCGATCCCCCATAGCTCGGTCAACGCTTCTCGGTATACCCGGCCATAGCCAGTGCTGCCGCGGTAATCGACGTCGGCGACAGCGAACCCGCGGGAGATGAAGAACTGGGTCTCCGGGTCGGGACGCGGCCGGGTTTGGCTGGTTGGACCTGCATGAGGGCGCACGATGAAAGGCGGCGGGCTCTCGGGCGGCACCGGTGGCAGGTGAAGCCAGATTGGCACTGGAAACCGTCGCTCGGCGGGCACCCAGTGTCGCTCTGGCCCGCGTCCGTTCCCCGGCCGTGGGACGCTCGGGACGTCTGAAACTCGCCGTTCGTTGGCGCCGGCCGCATAGCGGAGAACGACAGCCGGAAGCCGACTCGGAGTGCTGGCAATGTAGGCAATGTGGCCGTCATCGGCTGCGAGGTAAGCCTTGATCGAGGTTGCTTCCGTCGGAAGCTGCTCTGGGCGGCCGCTAGAGACATCGACCAAGACGAGCCTGTCGTCGCCGCGATCGCGGCATAGGACGAGGATCCGGCTGCGGTCCAGAAAGGCGTACGTGGAGTACCCGAACTCCCATTGGGGCTCACCACACTCCGCGTCAATCGGGAAAATTGGCTGGAACTCGTCGTCGTCTTGGAGTCGGTAGAGGTTCCACCAGCCAGTTCGATCAGCCATCACGTACAGCTGACCGTCCGGGCTCCACTCGGGCTGGAACAGGGATTCGTCCGGCCCGCCCGCTACCCGGCGTGCCGCGTTGAGTGAGCCATCGGCGTCAAGGTCGGCAAGCCAAAGTTCCGTCCCGTCCCACGGCATTTGAGGGGCATCCCAGCAGGTGAAAGCAAGCCGATTGCCCGACGGGTCGGGTCGCGGAAACGAGTAGAAGTCTCGTCCTGACGCCACGACTACCGCCACCGTCGAGCCGTCGGCCGGTAGCACGACGAGTTCGTTGACGACCTCGCCGTCGGCTTCGTGCCGCTCCCGGACGCAAATCAGCCGGCCACCGGGCAGTGTGCGCAGGTCCGCGTGCCGGTGGGTGGGAGGTGATCCGGACGATGGCGTGATGGGCCGTGGGCCATCCTCGTCAAGCCGATAGATGCGCTGGTCGGGATCGTTGACGACGAAGACGGCATCGTCCTCGGCGACCCAGTACGCGCCGCCGCCGTACTCGTGCACCCGCGAACCAACGTCGATCTTGTCCGTTGTCACGGGCTGTGGAATGTGCCGGCCCGTAGTTGGCACCCGGACGAGGACGGTCCGACCTGTCGCTGGTCGCTTCTCAAGCCAATACACATACCCGTTGCGAATCGACACGGCGTCGACTGCGACGTGGGCCGCAGCGGCCTGCTCGGCGGTCAACTTCTCCATGACAACTTGGCTACGCGAGTGCCAGGCGCCTGTCGAGCGCGGCCACTGCGTCCGAGTCGTGCCAGCGGTCGAGTTCCCGGCGGAGTTGCCGGACTCGACCGAAGCCAAGCTCCGAGCCTGAGGCCGCGACGTCGAGCGATTGCATACCCAGACGACATGCCTCCTCGACCTCTCCCTGTCGAGCTGTCGCCCTGGCGAGCCCGGTGAGCAGCTCGACCTCGAACCGCCCGCCCTGTGCGTGATCTCGCTGAGCGCCGCCTTGAAAGCATTCTCGGCGTGCTGGGGCCGGTCGAGCCGGAGCATGCAGTCACCCCGTACAGCAGTCAGCCGTGTGGTCGAACTCGTACATCCACGCCGGTTCGTCCGCAGTGCCGCGGTTGAGAGCCGTCTCGGCCGCGGCGAGCGCGAGCACGGTTCCGCGCTCGTCCTTAACCTCCGCAAGCGCGACGGCTGAAGACTCCTCAGAAGCGCAGGCACGCCGCCCACCCGGCCGGCGCCGGCCGTATCGACGGCTTGCTCGGCCAACGCCAGAGCGGCGCGCGGCCGCCCTTCGAACTGCCGAACCTGACTGCGGAATCCCCGCACGTACGCGTCCAGCGCCGGGTCGCCGCCTTCGGCAGTCAGCGACAGTGCGATGTCATGCGACCTCTCGCGGCCGCGCTCGTCGCCCAGATCGAGAGCAAGCCATGCCAACAGTCCAGCAGCCTCGCCTCCAAGCGCGGCGAGTTGCCGGCGAACCTGCTCGGCCTGGGGCGCTCGGATCAGATCGACGAGCATCCGCAGATGCCCCGCTACCGAAGCCCACATCGAGCGAGCGGGCACCAAGTGGTACAGCCGGCGCTGCACCTCAGTAACCGCCTCCAGCTCGTGGACGTTAGCCACGCTTAGTGCAGGTGTCCGTCTGGAGCTGGCGAGTCCAGGCAATGCGACCGCCGTCAGGGCCGCGGCTGAACTGCGCAAGAACTGCCGTCGGAGCATGTCCTCATCGTCGCCCAGGTGGTCACCCAAGTCTGTGAGGTGGGGTATTGGAGGGTCTGGGGGAGTCGCTTGATCCTCTGCGAGCAATCGAACAAACCGTTCCTGAACATCGCTTGTGGCGTTGCGCAGCACCGTGTCCAGCATGCCGCTGGTGAAATGCCGCAGCTCTACGTCAGGGTTTTCTTGCCATCTCGCAACCGTGCGCACGTTGACGCTGAGCTGGCGCGCGAACCACTCCTGCGATCCCCGGCAAGCCTTCCGCAGGGCGGCCGCCTTCGCCCCCGTCCACGTTGAGACGACCGGCTCAACGGCTGGGCTATGCCGGTGCTGTGCCGGTGCTGTGCCATGGTCCACGGGACCTTGGCTCGGTTGACTTCCTGACATGAGAATCAGCCGCTCAGTACGTCGACTCGGAGCGGCTCGCCGCTTCCAGGCTGGCGAGCCGGCGGTCGATATCGCCAAGCCGATCATTGATCTGGCGAAGCGTCTGTCGCAGCTCACCCCCGCTCAGCTCGGAGCGTTGGATCACTTGTGCGCCGGCGCCGGCGACGAACTGGACCAGGCCGAGGTCGGCGAGGGACTGGACGGCAGCGCGCGCCGTCGAGCGTCCCACAGCATGCGTCTCGGCCAGTTGGCGCTCGGAAGGCAGCCACGAGCCGGCGGGCAGATCTCCGGACTCGATCTGTGCGGTCAGCTGCGCCGCGAGTTCCTGCGCTCGCACCGGTGGTTTGCTCATTGGTCCTTGACGGTCCTGTCTTGGTCGGCTTATGGTCCGTTTATGGCCGGTTCTCGGTTCCTCACACTAACCCTCACCCAAGGAGAAGACGATGGTCACGTTGCCACTCGTGTTGGTGCTCGGTTTGCTGGCCTTAGGGCTGGTGAAGTGGGGCAAGCAGAAGGTTTCGGGGGTGCTGGTCGGGATCGTGTTCGGTCTCGCGCTGGCGACGACGGCGGTGGGTCCGCCGATCCTGCACGCGGTCACGGCCGCGTCGAAGACCGTGGTCTCGGCGATCAGTTCGGCGGTGCCGTAATGGGCCCCGCACGCGACGCCTGGCTGAGCGAGAAGCGGATGATCTGCGCTGGCCTCCGCGAAGGGCTGGCCGTGGTGGAGGGTCCGGAGGCGGATCTGACCGCGGCCGCGGTGGAGTTGGTAATCGCCGCGTTCGACGGCAGCCTTGCTGATCCGGGCTGGCCGTGGGTCCGTGAGGGCGACGAGCTGGGCGTGTTCTGGCTCGACCCGGAACCGATGCGTGAGTTCGACGGCTGCCCCGGCCAGCTCACCCTCTTGCCGGTCGTCGAGGCCCTGTTGGGTGGTCGCCGGGTGCCGGATCTGGTCCAACTGATGCAGCGCCTCGACCGCGCCACGGTCGAGCTGGTCCTGGCAGCCTTCACCCGAGCCTCCCGCTGGCATCGTGACGTCGCCCTATACGCGTTCAACGGCGACCCGTGGGCCGTGTCCGGTTGGATCGCCGCCCAGCGCTCCCGCTACACCGCGACCTTCGTGCCGGATCGGTGGGTGTCGTGACCGGCCGAGACGACGACGGCAACGACGAGCGGCGAGACGAGCCGGACTTGGTCGACTCGGTCGAGGTCGAGCCCTCAGCGGTGATCGTGCCGCTGGACCAGCGCAGGGCAGCCCGTCAGCGCGAACAGTCAGCCAGCGACCAGCTCAACGCCGAAGAACAGGCCGACGACGACCGGCCAGCGAGGCTGGCACTAGTCGACGGTCAGGTCGACGCGTCGCCGGCTCCGAGGCCACCGGCCGCACCGCGGCCGGTACTCCCAAGCTGGGTGAAGTCCTGGCCGACGTTCCTGGACGCCGCGTCGTGGTGGGCGCGGCATGCGTGGCATGTGACCGCGTTCCACGGGATCCGGCTCCCGCTGTACTGGCTCCGCCTGGTCGGCCGTTCACCGTTCGGGGTGGCCCGGCTGTTGGGGGTCGTGTGGCGGTGGTCGACTGACCCGGACGGGCGGCAGATGCGGTCGGCGATGAACACCGCCGGCGCCGACCCCGCCGTGTTCGTCCGGCTGACCGAGCAGCACCGGACCATGGTGCGGGGCCGCCTCCTCGTCACCGCCATCGTCGCCACGCTCGCCACGTTCGTGGGCTGGTCGGTGATCACGTCGACTTCCCCCGGCGTGATCACCGGAACCACCATCGCTCTCCTCGGGATCTTGGGCGGGATCGGACGGTCAGCGGACCGTCCGGTCACGTCACGGTCGGTCGACTCCGAAGCCGTCCCGAGGCTGACCGCGGACCTGATCGTGACCGCCCTCCGATCGCTCGGCATCGCGGAGCTCAACAAGTCACTCAAACCCGGCGTCGAGCTGGGCGTGCGGTTCCCGTCACCGATCATGCGCGACGGGCCCGGGTTCCGCGCCGAGGTCGACCTCCCCCCAGGTGTGACCGCTGGCGACGTGATCGAACGCCGCGACCGCCTCGCCTCCGGACTCCGACGGCCCCTCTCCAGCGTCTGGCCGTCCGCCGATCACGACACCCACGCCGGCCGGCTGCACATCTGGTGCGGCGACAAGCCCATGAGCAAGGCGAAGCCAGTCGCGTGGCCGCTGGCCAAGACAGGCAAGGTCGACCTGTTCGAGGCGTTCCCGATCGGCACCGACCCCAGGGCCGGCCCGTCACCGTCACCCTCATGTTCGCGCTGATGATCATCGGCGCCCTCCCCCGGATGGGTAAGACGTTCCTGCTCCGCCTCCTCGCGTTGGCCGCGGCGTTGGATCCGTCGGCGGAGCTGCACGTGTACGACCTCCGCGGCGGCGCCGACCTGCTCCCGCTGGAACCCGTCGCCCACCGGTTCCGCACCGGCGACGACACAGACGACCTCGCCTACCTCAAGGCCGACATCCGCGCCCTCAAGGCGGAGATGGCCCGCCGCTACAAGACGATCCGCAGCCTGCCCCGCGACGTCTGCCCCGAAGGAAAGGTCACCCGCGAACTCGCCGACAAACGCTCGCTCGGCTTGTGGCCGATCGTGGTGGTGATCGACGAGGTCCAGGTCGCGTTCGACAACGACCCGGAACTCGTCGAGATCGTCACCGACCTCGGCAAACGTGGCCCCGCCGCCGGGATCATGTTCCTGCTCGCCACCCAACGCGTCGACGCCAAGTCCCTGCCCACCGGCTTCTCCTCGAACCCGGTCCTCCGGTTCTGTTTGAAAGTGACCGGGCAGACCGAGAACGACATGGTGCTCGGTACCTCGATGTACAAGGTCGGCATCCGGGCCACCATGTTCGCCCGCACCGACCGCGGTGTCGGGTATCTCGCCGGCGAAGGCGACGAACCGGTCATCGTCCGCACCGCCTACCTCGACGCACCCGCGGCCGAAGCCGTCGCCGCCCGAGCGAGAGCGGCGAGGCTGGCGGCCGGTCTGTTGACCGGGCACGCGGCCGGAATCGACCCCGACCCCGACACCAGCTCGGCGAGCATTCTGGACCACCTCGCCGCCGTCTGGCCGGTCGGTGAGGAGAAGGTCTGGTGGGACGACCTCGCCGAACGCCTCGCCGCCAGCTACCCCGGCCTCTACGGCGCCTGGTCCGGTGAGCAGGTCACCGCCGCCGTCCGACCCCACGGCCTGCGCTCGATCCAGATCAAACGCACCGTCGACGGCCGACAGCTCAACCGCCGCGGCCTCGCCCGCACCGCCCTCGCCGCCGTCCTCGACGACCGCACCAGCGACGGTGACTACGCCTGGCCCACCTACACCCCACCCCCAGCAGCACCGCCGGCCCACGATGCCAGCCCGAGTTCGCCCGCTACTCCCGACCCGGATCCGGGCTACCAGTAGCAGGACCGCTACCGGCCCGACTACCAGCCCCACCAGGGCGGTAGCCCGGTAGCACCCCCAGCCGGCGCCGACGGCGCCGCGCTCACCCCATCCCCCACCCGTGCAGGTTCTCGACCGCCGCTACCGAGCCGCGGCCGCCGATCGGCACACCCTCCGAAAGGTCATCCCCCGCCATGAACGCCCACACCGCCGGCCCCGGACCGGCCACTCCGAACCAGGTCGCCCGCCTCCTCATCCAGGCCACCGCAGCCGCCGACAACATGCGCGGCATCGTCCACGACACCCACGCCAGGAATGCCATCCCCGCCGCCGAGCTAGACCCGATCCTGGTCCCACTCGAGGACCTGGCCAACGGCCTGGACCAAGCGCTACGCCAGCTCGCCGGCTCCCTCACCAACTCCCTCGCCATCTGGGACCTCCGCGACGACGCCTGGGACACCCACCCCGCCACCTCCGTCTCCCAGGCGTGCGACCAGCTCGACGACGCCGCCACCCACGCCTGGCACGCCAGCCGCAACCTCGCCGCCGCCCGCGCCATCACCGCCGGCACAGCCGGGGCGGAGGCTGGCCGATGATCACCGCACTGGCCTACCTCGACGAGCTACTCACCGCCGCCCTGGACTACGCCGACCGGGGCTGGCCCGTGTTCCCGCTCGTCCCCTACACCAAGCAGCCGGCCTGCCCCGCCCACAACGCCGCCAGCTGCAACCGATCAGACCCCCACTGCCGGGGCGGGCACACCACCTGGGAACAACGCGCCACCCGCGACCCGGGCCGGATCCGCCGGGCCTGGTCGACCCGCCCGTACGGGATCGGCATCGCCTGCGGACCGGCGGGCCTACTCGTTGTCGACACCGACCACCGCAAGCCCGGCCGGCCGGTCCCGGCACCCTGGGACAAGACCAGCGTCCGCACCGGTGACACCGTCCTCGTCCGCCTGGCGGCCGGCCGGCCGCTACCTCCCACCTGGACCGTCGCCACCCCGTCCGGCGGGTTCCACCGCTACTACCAAGCCCCGGCCGGCGTGCAGCTCAGCAACAGCGCCGGCAAGCTCGGCTGGCTGATCGACACCCGCGGCCACGGCGGCTACGTCGTCGCCCCACCCACCAGGCTCACCCAACACCGCTACACCCTGCTCGACGGCTACCCCGACCCCGCCCCGCTACCCGACTGGATCACCGCCCAGCTGTCCGGCAACACCCCGGCGACCGCTAGGGGGCAGGCGCCCGACGCCGGCTCCGACGACGCCCGGCGGCCGGCGGCCTACCGGGTTCGTCGGCCAGCCCGGTACGTGATCGCCGCCATCTCCGGCGAGTGCGGCCACGTCCGCGCCGCCCCACGAGGGCAGCGGAACCACACCCTGTTCTGCGCCGCCGTCGCACTCGGCCAACTCGTCGGCGCCGACCTGGTCGACGAGCACACCGTCAAAGACCTGCTGCTGGCCGCCTGCACGGGCCACCTCGGCGTCGACGGCTTCACCATCGCCGAAGCCACCACAACAATCACCAGCGACCTCGCCCGTGGCAAGAACCAACCTCGAAACCACCGCTCCGGAAGGAACGTCGAATGACCACCACCACGATGCCCCGAGCCACCCGACGACGACCCGGCCGACCCGCCTGTCGAAGGTGCCGAGTTGCTGGCCGAGCTGCTGGACCAGATCGAGGCCGCCCTGTGCTCCTACGTCGTCCTCCCGACCGACCACGCCGCGGCCGCGGTCGTGCTCTGGATCGCCGCCACCCACGCCATGCCGGCCTGGAACACCGCCCCGAGGCTCGTGATCAAAGCCCCCGAGAAGCGGTGCGGCAAGTCCAGGCTCCTGGACCTGATCGAAGCCATGAGCCACCGCCCGATCCTCACCGCCAACGCCTCACCGTCCGCGGTGTACCGGTGCATCGGGGAAGACGCCACCGACCCACCCACACTGCTGATCGACGAGTCCGACACCATCTTCGGACCCCGCGCCGGCGACGCCAACGAAGACCTCCGCGGCCTCCTCAACGCCGGCCACCAACTCGGCCGGCCCGCCCTCCGCTGGGATGCCGGCAGCCGCCGGCTCGACCGGATCGCCACCTTCGCCATGGCCGCCCTCGCCGGCATCGGGAACATGCCCGACACCATCGAAGACCGGGCCGTCATCATCGCCATGCGCCGCCGCGCACCCGACGAAACCGTGCTGCCCTACCGGGCCCGCCGAGATGGTCCAGCCCTCACCCAACTCAAGACCCAGCTGCACGCCTGGGTCATGGGCCGGCTCGACCAGCTCGAGCGAGCTGCACCCGTGCTGCCCGTCGAGGACCGGGCCGCCGACACCTGGGAACCGTTGGTGGCGATCGCCGACGCCGCCGGCGGGCACTGGCCGGCCGACGCCAGAGCCGCCGTCCTAGCCCTCACCGTCGACGACGTCGACGCCTCTACGGTGTCCCTCCGGGTCCGACTCCTGATCGACGTCCGGACCGCGTTCGCCGACGCCGACGGACTGCGATCGGAGGTCCTGGTCGCCCGGCTCCGGGAGGACGCCGAAGCCCCGTGGGACACCCTCGGAAAGAACGGGCTGAACCCCAAGTCGCTGGCCGCGCTGCTCCGCGACTTCGAGATCCACTCCGTCCAGTACCGGTGGGACGACGGCACCCAGTCCAAGGGCTTCAAACGGGACCAGTTCGACGACGCCTGGCGCCGCTACTGCCCCGAACCAAGTTCCAGGCGCCCTGCCGTCCCAGCCGTCCCACCGTCCCACGAGCGTGAAAACGGGACGGCACAGCATCCGTGGGACGGCTCAGCCGTCCCAACCGCCCCAACCCGGGCCTGGGACGGCTCAGCCGTCCCAAACAACCCTTCCCGTCCCAAATCCACGCTCGTGGGACGGCGGGACGGCTGGGACGGGAAGGCGCAGCCAACCGAAACAGCCACCTGCATCAGCTGCCGCCAACCCCTCAGCTACGACGACGGCACCCACACCCACCCCACCTGCACCACCTCGACAAAGGAGTCCTGACATGACCGACGACGACCTCAACCAGCTGTTCCCCGCCCGGCGCGACCAGCTCGCCCAGCCGGTGCCGCTCGTGCTGACCGTCGAGCAGGCCGCCGAACGGCTTGGCATCGGCCGCACGATCATGTACGCGCTCGTCAGCTCCGGCGCCGTCGAGTCGGTCCGCATCGGCCGACTTCGTCGTGTTCCCGCTGACGCGCTCGTCACCTTCCTCGACGACCTCCGCGCCGGCCGTACTGGCGGTGCGGGATGACCAGACCGAAGAAGCCGCACGGCGAGTCAACGGTCTACCTCGGCTCCGACGGCCGCTGGCACGGGAGGGTGACCGTCGGCGTCCGAGACGACAGTTCAGCAGACCGCCGCCACGTCGCGCGCAAGTCCGAGGCTGCTGTTCGGCGGGCGGTCCGCGAGCTGGAGCGCAAGCGAGCCGACGGCATCCTGCCTGCGGCCGGCGTGCGCTGGACCGTTGCCAGCTGGCTCGAACACTGGCTGGAGAACATCGCGCGGCCGTCGATCCGATGGTCTTCCTACGACGCCTACCGGATCGCCGTGCATAACCACCTCGTCCCGAATCTTGGGCGCCACCGCCTCGAACGTCTGGAGCCCGAGCACCTCGAACGGCTCTACCGAAAGATGATCGACTCCGGCCTGAAGCCCGCCACGGCACATCAGGTCCACAGGACGATCCGCACCGCCCTGGGCGAAGCCCACCGCCGCCGCCAGGTCGCCCAGAACGTCGCCACGCTGGCGCGCGCGCCCAAGGTCGAGCAGCAGGAGGTTGAGCCCTATTCGATCGAGGAGGTGCGGCGCATCCTCAAGGCCGCGAGCGAGGGGAGAAACGCCGCCCGCTGGGCGATCGCGCTCGCCCTCGGCTTGCGTCAGGGCGAAGTGCTCGGCCTTCACTGGCCCGACGTCGAACTCGACGCCGGCATTCTCAAGATCACCACCAGCCGAGCCCGTCCGGTGTATGAGCACGGCTGCCGATCCGCGTGCGGCAAGACGCCCGGCCGCTGCCCGTCTCGGATCCAGCTGAACGCCGACGACGGGCCGACGAAATCAAGCGCAGGCAAGCGGCGCGTAGGGCTGCCGGCCGCGCTGGTCGAGCTGCTGCGCGAGCATCGGCGGGAGCAGGAGAGCGAGCGCGCCATCGCCGCCCAGCTGTGGGTCGACACGGGACGGGTATTCACCGACCCATTCGGACAAGCGATCAAGCCCAACAGTGATTACCACGCATGGAAAGCACTACTAAAGCGCGCCGGCGTTCGGGATGGCCGGCTGCACGATGCCCGGCACACGGCCGCCACCGTGCTGCTGGTGCTCGGCGTGCCGGAGCGGACCGTCATGGGTGTCATGGGCTGGTCGACGACCGGCATGGCAGCCCGCTACCAGCATGTCACCGACCCCATCCGGCGCGAGGTCGCCGGCCTGGTCGACGGGCTGATCTGGGCGCCCGACGAGACGGATTGAGACCAAGATTGAGACCATCGCCTGGTCCAGCACTCCGGAGCGCCATACCGTCGGCTCAGGCCAGACAGCGTTTGCCCTGGTGGTGGCGGAGGCGGCGGGATTTGAACCCGCGAGAGGGTTTGTGCCCTCAACCCGCTTAGCAGGCGGGCGCCATAGACCGGACTAGGCGACGCCTCCCGACCAACCATGGTGTGCACCGCCCGGCCCGGAGGGCAGGCGGCACGGTGGGCCAGCCTACCGACCCAGGTCGTCGGCAGGCAAAACCGAATCCGGCGTGACTGGCGTCACCCCTGGTGAGGGCGGGATCGCGTCGAAATCGGCCGGATCGCGGGCGCGGACGTACAGTAGGCGGAGCCAACCGCGGCGCGGCGTTCGGACCGCCCGTGATAACGACGTGATCAGGAGACGCCGGTGCCGGACGAGCCGCAGGAGTGGAGCGCGCCGTCCGACGGCTCGCACGACTCGTCCCCGGGTGACTCTCCCGACGCCGCCGGGGGTCCGGAGCGGCCCGATCAGACGGCGTCGTGGACCGTGGAGGACCAGCAGCAGCCACGCCGGGCGAGGTCGGACAACGACTTCGGACGTACGGTCGCCTTCACGATCGCCGGCACGGCCGTGCCGGGGCTGGGCCTGATCGCGGCGAAGCGGCGCCTGGTCGGCGGCGTCATCCTCGGCGTCTTCGTCACGCTGCTGCTGATCGTCGGGCTCTGGGCGGCCGTCGACCTCAAGGGTCTGCTCTCGGTCGCGGTCCGGCCGGCGGTGCTCAACACGCTGGCGGTCGGGCTGATCGTGCTCGCGCTGATCTGGGTCGGGGTGATCGTGGCGACGCACCTGGCGCTGCGCCGCCGGCCGACCGGGACCCAGCGCGCGATCGGGGCCGTGCTGGTCGGCGTGCTCGCGTTCGCGGTCGCGGCGCCGATGGCGGTCGGCGCTCGGTACAGCTACGACCAGGCGAGCCTGGTCAACACGGTGTTCAAGTCCGACAAGAACACCAAGAGCGCGACCCGGCCGACGCTGGAGGCTCCGCAGACGGCCAAGGGCGAGGCCCCGGACCCGTGGAAGGACACGCCGCGGGTCAACATCCTGCTGCTCGGTGGCGACGCCGGTCCCGACCGCACCGGAACGCGGACCGACACCGTGATCCTGGCCAGCGTCGACACCCAGACCGGCGACACGACCCTGTTCAGCCTGCCCCGCAACACCGGCCGGATGCCGTTCCCGACCGACTCGCCGCTGCACAAGTACTACCCGAACGGCTTCACCAACGGTGACGGCAACAACGCCGAGTTCTTCCTCAACGCGATGTACGACAACGTGCCGAACTCGGTGCCGAAGGACGTCATCGGCGAGACCGACAACCTGGGCGCGGACGCGCTGAAGCTGTCGGTCGGCACGGCGCTCGGGCTGAAGGTCGACTACTACGTGCTGATCAACCTGCAGGGCTTCGCGCAGATGGTGAACGCGCTGGGCGGGATCACGGTGAACATCAACACCTACATCCCGATGGGTGGCAACACCGATCTCCACATCCCGCCGAAGAAGTACCTCAAGCCGGGACCGGACCAGCACCTGAACGGAAACCAGGCTTTGTGGTACGCCCGCGGCCGCTACGGCTCCGACGACTTCGCCCGGATGGACCGCCAGCGGTGCGTGATCAACGCGATCATCAAGCAGGCCAACCCGACCAACATGCTGGCCCGTTACGAGCAGATCGCCAAGGCCAGCAAGGACATCATCCGGACCGACATCCCGCAGGAGGCGCTGCCGCTGTTCGTCGACCTGAGCCTTCGGGTCAAGGACGGCAACGTCCGCAGCATTGTCTTCAAGCACGGGGTTGACGGCTTCTCGAGCCCCGACCCCGACTTCCCGCTGATGCGCCAGCGGGTGAAGGCGGCGCTGAAGGAGACCGCGGCGACGGACGGCACCTCGACCGGCACAGCGAGCCCGAGCGGTTCGAGCTCGTCCGGCTCGAAGCCGAGCAAGCCGAAGAAGAAGCCCGAGAGCGAGGACGTGGACAAGACCTGCGCCTTCCAGCCCGATGTGGCGGCGACCGCGCAGCCGGCGCGCTGAGGGTCAGCCGGTCGAGGTGCCGTAACCCCGGCTGGCATCCAGCCGGACCCGCAGAGATTCCACCAGGGCGGCGTACGTCGCCCCGCGCCGGGCGGGCACGACGATCACGAGGTCGCGCTTTCCCTCCCGAGCGAGCGCGACCAGCCGATGGTCGTGCTGCTCGACCCGCTCGATATCGCCCCAGTCCAGCCGGGCACGGTTCCGCCCTCGGGCGACCGCGATGCCGTCCGCCGTCAAGGTGACGGTGCTACGCAACCGGGCGGTGAGCAGCAGGGCAGCGCCCGCCAGCAGCACCCCGAACGCCAGCACCACCGCGCCGACCGCCGTCGTAGCGGGGTGGCCGGACAGCGCGATCACCACGGCGCCGGCGATTGCCGCGGCCGAGGCGATGGCCAGCGCACGAATCGGTGGCGCCGCCCGGAGCTGGAACGCCTGATCCTCCATCGGCTCCGGGTCCACGGTTGCGGGGCCCGGTGCGGTGTCCTCGGCCGCGCCTGTGCCGGCGTCGTCGCCGCGGCTGGTGGCGGAATCGGTCACGGAATGGGTCTCCCTTCGGCGCTGGCCGATCGATATCGGTGCGGCGAGGGTGGGATTCGAACCCACGGAACGGTTTGAGCCGCTCGGCCGCTTTCAAGGCGGCTGCACTAGTCCACTATGCGACCTCGCCGGTCCGGGCCCCGCGATCGGTTGCGCCGGCCGGGCCCGAGGCAGCACAACCCTAGCCGAACCCGGTATGGCACGCTGGCGGTCATGAAGGCGGTGACGCGGAGCGGAGCCGGCGGGCCCGACGTGCTCTCCCTCGGTGAGGCGCCGGACCCGGTGCCCGGCGACGGCGAGGTGCTGATCGCGGTAGTGGCGGCCGGGGTCAACCGCGCCGACCTGCTCCAGCGACAGGGCAATTACCCGCCACCCAAGGGCGCCAGCGAGCTGCTCGGTCTGGAGGTGTCCGGCACGATCGCCGGTGTCGGATTCGGGGTGGACCACTGGAGCGTCGGCGATCCGTGCGTGGCGCTGCTGGCGGGCGGTGGCTATGCCGAGCTGGTGGCGGTACCCGCGGGCCAGGTCGTCGCGCCGCCGCGCGGCGTGGATCTGGTCACCGCAGCCGGGCTGATCGAGGTCTCCGCCACCGTGGTGTCGAACTTCGACGCCACCTCGGTACGTCGGGGCGAGACCGTGCTCGTGCACGGGGGTGCCGGCGGGATCGGGTCCTTCGCGATCCAGTACGCCCACTCGATCGGGGCCCGGGTGATCGCCACGGCGGGATCGACCGACAAGGTGACCTACTGTCTCGAGCTCGGCGCCGACGCCGCGATGAGCTATCGCGAGGACTGGGTCGGGGAAGTGTCGCGGCTGACCGAGAACCACGGGGTTGACGTGATCCTCGACGTGATGGGCGCGTCCTATCTCGAACCGAACGTCGCCTCCCTCGCCGTCGGCGGGCGGTTGATCGTGATCGGCCTCCAGGGTGGCCGCAAGGGCACGCTCGACCTGGGTCGGCTGATGACCATCCGGGGATCGGTGCTGTCCACCACGCTGCGCTCGCGGCCGGTGGCCGAGAAGTCCGCGATCTGCTGCCGGGTGACCGAGGTGGTCTGGCCGCTGATCGGCTCGGGTGCGATCCGGCCGGCGCCGCAGACCGCGTTCCCGCTGGCGGAGGTGGCCGCCGCCCACCGGCGGCTGGAGTCCGGCGACAACATCGGCAAGGTGGTTCTGACCGTCTGATCGTGCGCGCGGTGCCGCCGGTCCGGATCGGAGCAGATCGTCCGGGTCAGTCGACCGAGGATCTACTCCGATGTCCCGGCCGACAGCCAGAGTTCCGTCGGATCGTCGGGATTCGGGCCCATGACGGCGAAGCCGAGGCGGTCGTAGAGCCCGCGGGCGGCGGTGTTGTCGATCTTGACCATCAGCTCGACCCGCCGAGCACCCGACTCGCCGGCCCAGGCCCGCACCCGGCGTACGGCCTCGCCGGCGACGCCCAGGCCTCGGGCCTCCGGCGCCACCCAGAGCGAGATCAGCTCGACCGCGCCGTCGCGCGGGGCGGTCCCGCTGACCAGGCCGATCGGCTCCCCGTCGAGGAACAGCACCAGGTTCAGCGGGACGTCCGTCAGCCGCGCCTGCCAGCGCTCCGGGCCGGCGTGCACCCAGTCCTCGTAGCGCGAGCCGAACGCCTCCGGCGCCTGCGCCAGGGCGGCCAGCCGGACCCGACGGAACAACTCCCAGTCGTCGGGCCCGACCCGCTGCGCCGCCACTGCCGGCGGCTCGCCGACCAACCGGCTCAGGAGGTCCACCGCCGCCACAGGCTCGCATACTCCCCGCCGGTCGCCACCAGCTCCTCGTGGCTGCCCAGCTCGGCGATCCGGCCGTCGATCAGCACCGCAATCCGGTCCGCGTCGTGTGCGGTGTGCAGCCGGTGGGCGATCGCGACCACCGTCCGGTCCGCCAGCAGCGCCGCCATCGAGCCCTCCAGGTGCCGGGCCGTCCGCGGGTCGATCAGCGACGTCGCCTCGTCCAGCACCAGCGTGTGCGGATCCGCCACAACCAGCCGGGCGAGCGCGATCTGCTGAGCCTGCGCCGGAGTCGGGGTCAGGTTGCCGCCGCCCAGCATCGTGTCCAGACCGTCCGGCAGCCGGTCCACCCAGTTCAGCGCGTCGACCACGCCCAGCGCCCGGCGTACGACCTCGTCGGGAGAGTCCTCCCGGGCCAGCACGATGTTGTCCCGGATCGTGCCGACGAACACGTGGTGCTCCTGGGTCACCAGGGCGACCTCGGTCCGCAGCAGGTCGAGCGGCAGCGCGGTCACCGGCACCGAGCCCACCGTGACCGACCCAGTGCGCGGCGCGTTGATCCCGGCGAGCAGCCGGCCCAGGGTGGACTTGCCCGACCCGCTCGGCCCGACGATCGCGAGCCGCTCGCCCGGCACCAGATCCAGGTCGATGCCGTGCAGCACGTCGTGGTCGTCGCGATAGGAGAACCGCAGGTCCGACCCGACCAGCTCGGTGCCGGCCGGCCGCTCGGTCCCGGGCATGCGATCGGGCGGCACCGCCGCGATGCCCAGCAGCCGGCTGGTCGAGGCGACGCCGACCTGCAGCCGGTCGATGGTCTCGATCAGCCGGTCCAGCGGCTCGACCAGCTGCTGGATGTACAGCGTCGCGGCCGTGATCTGACCCAGCGTGACCAGGCCTTCCGCATAGCCGACGGCGCCGAGCAGCAGCACCATCACGATCGGGGTGTCGAAGCAGAACCCGAACACGCTGAACAAGATGTTGCGCAGGCTCATCGTGTAGCGCTCGGCCTGAGCCGACTCCGCGATGTCGTCGTCGATCCGGGCGACCCGCTCATCGCCGAGGCCGAGCGCCTCCACCGTCCGGGCGCCCTCGACGGTCTCGGTCAGCGTGGTGTTGATCCGCGAGTAGGTCCCACCCTCGGTGATGTAGCCCATCGGCGCGCGCCGCAGGTAGCGACGGACCGCGACGCCCAGCACCGGCAGGGTGAGCAGCAACGGCAGTGTCAGCAGCCACGAGTTGAACACCATCGCCACGATGGTCAGCAGCGTCGTCACGGCCGCGATGACGGCGTCGGGCAGGCCCCAGCGGACGCTCTCGCTCATCGTGCTCACGTCCCGGGTGACCCGGGTGATGAGATCACCCGAGCTGGCCGACTCCACCCGGCCGAGCGGCAGCCCGAGAACGGTCCGGACGACGTACTCGCGGGCCTTGGCCAGCAGGTCCTGGCCGAAGACGGTGGACACCGCCAGCGCGAGGAAGGTGAGCAGCGCCTGTCCGACGACGATGGCCGCGACGGTCAGCGCCAGTCGGGAGACCGTCGACGACCCGGTGCCGGGAGCGGTCACCGCGTCCACCAGCCGGCCGAGGATGAACGGCACCAGCAGTCCGGCAACCGCGGCCAGCGCATGCAGCACGACCAGGGCGATCGCCAGCAACGGGCGGTCGGCGATCAGGCCTCGGACGAAGCCGAGCACCGCCGAGCTGTCGGCCACCGGCAGACCGCGTTCCGGCTGCCGCGACGACGCGTAGAACTCGGCCGCTCGCCGGGCGCGCAGTTGGTGGCGGCGGCGCCAGGCGCTCAGCCGGTCGCCTGGCGAGCCCGTCCGTGGCGGGATCAGCCCGGGCGGCACCCGCGGCGGCGGCGGATCGGCCCGCCAGGTCTCCGCCGAGCCACGCAGCTCGAACGTCGTCTCGTTCATCGATCCACCTCCTCTCGGTGCGGTTCCGTCGGCGCGGCAGCGGCCGGCCCGTCGTCGTCCAGGCTGCGCACCACGACCCGCCGGTACGCGGCGCTGCGGCCGAGCAGTTCCTCGTGCGTTCCTTCCTCGGCGACCTGCCCGTCCACCAGCAGCGCCACCCGGTCGGCGTGGTGCAGCAGCAGCGGGGAGACGCTCATCGCGATGGTGGTCCGGCCCCGCCGGTGCTCGGCCAGCCGGGCCGCGATCAGCGCCTCGGTATGCGCGTCGACCGCCGAGGTCGGCTCGACCAGCACCAGGATCTCGGGATCCAGGCCGAGCGCCCGGGCCAGCACGAGCCGCTGCCGCTGGCCGCCGGACAGACCGCGGCCGCGCTCGTCGATCCGGCCCTGCCAGCCGCCCGGCAGCGCCTCGAACACGTCCTCCGCCGCCGCCGTGTGCAGCGCCCGCTCGGCCTGCTCGCGGCTGAGCCGGCGATGCGGGTCGATCAGCTCCTGCAGGGTGCCGGCGAAGGTGACCGCGCTCGCGTCGCTGACCAGCACCTGCCGGCGGACGTCCGCCAGCCGGGCGTCGGCCAGGTCGACCGACCCGATGCTCACGCCCCACTGACCGCCGGCAAGCTCGGCGTCGCGGGCTGCCTGGCTGGAGCGCTCCTGCCGGCGACGGGCCCGGGCTGCGCGTGCGGCCCGGCCCTTCGCCCCCGCCTCGATGTCCAGGTCGGCGGGCTTGCCCACCGCGGCCGGCAGATAGCGGCCGAGCCGGTCGGCGAGCGCCGCGGAGTCGTCCGGCACGGCGGACACGACGACGGTCAGCTGACCGGTCCGGCCGACGAAGCCGGAGCGCCGGTCGGCGATGTCGGCGTCGCGCGGCAGCGTGAGCGCGGTGGCCGGCTCCCGCCAGGGGATCGGTTCGCCGAGCAGGGCGATCGCCTTGCGCGCCGACACCGCGGCCCGGACCCACTTCTGCACCAGCTCGAAGAAGGTCTGGATCGGCCAGACCATGAACACGGCGTAACCGAAGAAGCTGACCAGCTGGCCGACCTCGAGGTTGCCGGCCAGCACCTCGTCGGCGCCGAGCCAGGTCAGCACGACCAGGAACAGCCCGGCGAACAGCACCGCGACGCCGTCCAGCGCCGACTGCCACAGCCCGGCCGCGACCCCGGCCTGCCGGGTGGCCTGGGACTGGCGGTCGTAGTTGCGCGAGAACGTACGCTCCCCGCCGATGCCGCGCAGGATCCGCAGCCCGGCGACGATGTCGGTGGCCAGCGAGGTCAGGTCCGCGGTGCGGTTGCGCTCGACTTCCTGCCGGCGCTGCATGGGACGCAGCAGCGGCATCGCCGAGATGACCAGCAACGGCGCCGCGACCAGCACGACGAGCCCGAGCTTCGGCGAGGTCGACAACACGATGCCGGCGATGATCAGGTAGGCCGCGAATGCACCGGCCGCCCGCGAGGTGACCTCGGTCAGCGCCCCGAACTCGTTGGAGTCACCGCTGGCGACGCTGAGCACCTCACCCGCCGGCGTCCGCCGGGTCAGCACGTGGCCGAGCCGCACCGTGGTCCGGTTGACGAGCTTGCCGGTGCCGTACATCGCGACCAGCCAGGTGCGCACGACGAACGTATGCCGGCCGATGCCGGCGGCCGCGCCGACCAGGGCGAGCACGAGCAGCAGCGCCGACCAGCGCAGCACCACGGCGGGATCACCGGCGAGGATGCCGCGATCGATGATCGTCCCGACGATGAACGGACCGACCGAGCCCGGGATGAACGAGATCACCGCGAAGAGCGAGGACACCGCCAGCGCCGGCGCCTGTTGCCAGCTCAGCCAGAACAGGAATCGCATCGGCCCGCGGACGTCGGGCGCGCCGAAGTCCCGCGCCGGCACCCGTGAATCACGCGGCCGAGCGGTCGACGACGGGCCGGGAATGACCGGCGGGAAATCGTGCATGGCCTGTCCAACTTAGGCAACGGCACCGACACTCTTCCACCGGTTTTCGGCCGCGTCCGGGGGGTCGAACACGGTCCGAGCGCAGTGTCGGAATCCGTGTCTAGGATCGAACCCATGACCTCTCCGCAGCCCGAGGACGCCGGCCAGCAGCAAGGCATTGCCGGCCAGACCGACGACGGTCGGGTGTTCGTCGTCACCCCCGACTCGATGGCGGTCGAGGGGCCGCCGGCCGAGGTGGAGACGGCCGAGGACGACGCGCAGCGGTCGATCACCGACATGGTCGAGCGACCGGACAAGGTGATGCGGATCGGCAACATGATCCGGCAGCTGCTGGAGGAGGTGAAGGCGGCGCCGCTCGACGACGCCAGCCGGCAGCGGCTGCGCGCGATCCACGCCGCGTCGATCGCCGAGCTGAAGGAGGGGTTGGCACCCGAGCTGGTCGAGGAGCTGGAGCGGATCGCGCTGCCGTTCAGCGAGGACGCCACGCCGAGCGACGCAGAGCTGCGGATCGCCCAGGCGCAGCTGGTCGGATGGCTGGAAGGGTTGTTCCACGGCATCCAGACCGCCCTGTTCGCCCAGCAGATGGCCGCCCGGGCCCAGCTCGAGCAGATGCGCCGGGCGCTGCCCGCCGGCCGTCCGGGCGGTGAGCCCGGCGAGGGCACCGAGCAGCGGAGCGGGGGGATGTATCTCTAACCCTGCACCGTTGCTCAAGATCTCCGGGACTTCCCTGCCCTGACACGGAACCCGATCGACATCATCGGCGTCCCATCCCTGGCCAATCACCAGACGACCAGATGGAGAAGCCGAATGACCTCCCGACCCCTGAGCATTCTCGACGTCCGCAGCGCCGGGCCCGCCGGCCGCGCGCTGTGTGTCGAAGAGACGGCGGTGTTCCAGCACCCGCTGCTGGAGGACCCGCCCGCCTCGGCGGCCAGCGCCGAGGATCGCCGCCGCTACGCGATCCTGCAGCGGCGGGCCGAGCAGACCTGCCTCGCCTGTCCGTTGCTCGCCGGCTGCCTGTACGACGCCGTGGTCCGGCACGACGTGGCCGGCTATGTCGGCGGCACCACTGCGCGCGAACGGGCCCGGATCCGGACGCTGCTCGGGATCACCGTGGAGCCGGAGAATCTGGACACGCTGGCCGGGGTGATCGGCGGCAATCGGCCGGTCGACCACGACGAGGTCGTCCGGCTCAGGGCCGCGCACCCCGACGAGAGTCTGGAGCGGCTCGCCCACCGCCTCGGTTGTTCGTTGTCGACGGTCAAGCGTCACCTGCGGCGCGACCGCAACGGCGGACGTACGCGCGAGCAGGAGCCGCGATCCCGGCCCTCCGTGCGCGCCGTGCTGGCCACCGCCAGGACCGTGCTCGACCCCGCGCGCGGCAGCCGGCGAGCAGCCTGAGAGCAGTCAGCAGATTCCTCAGAAAGGCGATATCTTCCGTGGTGGACGCCCACTCAGGAGCCCTGAGGCCCTGGGTGGGTGCTCCCAGACTCTTCGCTCCGGCACTCCGGTGCCGATCGAGTTTCGCCCGCCGCGGACGGGTCGGGCTCAGCCGAACCAGCGGCGCAGCTCGGCCACCGGTCCACCGTCGGCGAACCGGTCTGTGCTGAGGTCGGCAACCGCGTGCACCTCGGGCGGCGCATCGCCGATCGCCACGCCGCGGCCGGCCCAGGTCAGCATCTCGATGTCGTTACGACCGTCGCCGAAGGCGAGCACCCGGTCGGCGCTCACCCCGAGCAGGTCGGCGGCCTCGGCGACGCCGGTCGCCTTGTTGACCCCGTACGGTGCGATGTCCAGCCAGGCGCTCCACCCGACGAAGTACGTCACGCCGTGCAGACCGAGATGCTCGGCCAGACGGATGAAGTCGGCGTCGGAGGAGTTCGGGTCGCGCAGGATCACGCGGGTCACCGGTCGTGAGCCCAGCTGCTCCGGCGCCTCGACGATCATCTCCCCGGTCAGATCTCCGCTGGGAAAGTCCCCGGACACCCGGTAGCCGCGACCTATCTCCTCCACCGCGATCAACGTTCCCGGCGCGAAGGCGACCACCCGCTCGATCACGTGCCGGGGGTCGAAGGTGACCGCCTTAACGATCTCCTGCGGCGGATACCGAACCACCACGGCGCCGTTGGACGACACCGCCGGGCCCGGCGGCAGCCCCAGCTCCTCGAACACCGGCTGGGTGCCGTGCCAGGCCCGGCCGGTCGCCAGCACGACCGGTACGCCGGCGGCCAGCACCAGACCGACCGCCTCGTGCACGGCCGGCGGCATGGACCCGTCGTGGTCGACCAGCGTGCCGTCGATGTCGAGGGCGACCAGACTGGGTCGCCAGTCCGGGGTCGGCAGGGGTGCGCTCACGGCTTCGGCGTGAGTTCCGTACGCCCGCCGAGATACGGCTGCAGGGCCGCCGGCACCCGCACGCTGCCGTCGGCCTGCTGGTGGTTCTCCAGCAGCATCACGATCATCCGGGTCAGCGCACAGAGGGTGCCGTTGAGGGTCGCGACCGGGCCGGTGCCGTCGGGGAACCGGGCCCGGATGTTCAGCCGCCGGGCCTGGAACTCGGTGCAGTTCGAGGTCGAGGTGATCTCCCGGTAGCGCTGCTGGGTGGGCACCCAGGCACAGCAATCGTACTTGCGGGCGGCGCTCAGCCCGAGGTCCGCACTGGCCAGCTCCTGCACCTGATAGGGGATCTCGAGGGAGTCGATGAACTGCTTCTCCCAACCGAGCAGCCGCTGGTGCTCCGCGTGCGCGTCCGCAGGATCGCAGAAGACGAACATCTCGACCTTGTCGAACCAGTGCACCCGGAAGATGCCCCGGGTGTCCTTGCCGTGTGAGCCGGCCTCGCGCCGATAGCACGGGCTGTAGCCGACGTAGCGCAGCGGCAGGGCGTCCGCATCCAGGATCTCGTCGGAGTGGTATGCCGCCAGCGGAACCTCCGACGTACCCACCAGGTAGAGGTCGTCGGCCTCGAGCCGGTAGACGTCCGAAGCCGCCTGGCCGAGGAATCCGGTGCCCTCCATCGCCCTCGGTTTGACCAGGGCCGGCGGGATCACTGGCGTGAAGCCGTTCTCGGTCGCCAGGTTCATCGCCAGATTGACCAGGGCGAGCTCGAGCTGCGCGCCGACGCCGGTCAGGTAGTAGAACCGGCTGCCGCTGACCTTCGCTCCCCGCTCGATGTCGATCGCGCCGAGCAGCTGGCCCAGCTCGACGTGGTCGCGCGGGGTGAACCCTTCGGCCGCGAAGTCGCGAGGGGTGCGCCTGGTCTCCAGCACCACGAAGTCGTCCTCGCCCCCGGTCGGCACCCCGTCGCCGAGCAGGTTCGCGACCTCCTTCAGCTGCTCGTCGAAGGCGGCATCCACCTCGTTCCTGGACGCGTCGGCCTTCTTCACCAGGTCGGCCAGCTCCTTGGTGCGCGACAGCAACGCCGCCCGCTCCTCCGGAGACGCCTTGGCCACCTGCCGGCCCAGGTCCTTCTGAGCCGCCCGGAGCTCCTCGAACCGGGCGATCGCGTCGCGGCGAGTCTGGTCGGCAAGGAGAAGGTCGTCGACCAGCGACTCCGAGGCGCCCCGGGCGCGCTGGGATGCGCGGACGCGGTCGGGGTCGCTGCGCAGGACCTTGACGTCGATCACGGCCGCAAGCCTAACCGGCACGCGGTGAGGTCTCCGACCGGTTTCCCGGCCGCTCGCCGCGCGAGCGAGACCGGGACGTCTCGTACGGCCTTGCTCATGACGCTGCCCAGGTCGCCGGCCCGGAGCGGACACGGACCGCCGACGCGGACCGCCGGGCACGCTCCGTCGCCCCGCCGTACCGCCGTACGCCCCGGAATCCCGCCGCGGCCGGAAATGGGCACCAGAGCGCCGCTCACGGCCCCGAAAGTCCGCCACGGCCGGAAAGTGCGGCATCAGACCGGCGCTCTCGCCGCCAAAACCCCGCCGCGGCGGGAGAATCGGGCAGCAGAGCGCTCCTCACGGCCCCAAAATCCCGCCACGGATGGAAATGCGGCAGCAGGTCACCGGGGCTCGACGCCACGCCAGCCCGGGCGACGCCGTACGGTCACCGGAGTCCGATTGGACGGGAGCTCACCAGGCGGGTGACAGGATGGGGTCTCCACGTCCAGCACGTACGTCCGAGAGCAGGAATGGTTCGCAAGCCACCGTCACGATCCTCTGTGGTGATCGCCGTTGCTCTGCTGGTCGGCTTCGTCGGCTGGACCCTGCTGGTCGCGTACTGGCCGCCGATCCAGGCGCTGGACCAGCGATTGGTGGCCAAACCGCTGACCCACGGCTCGGTAGTGGCCCAGATCGCGTCGGCGTTCGCGCTGCTCACCTGGCCGGGGTTGGAGTACCTGACGCTGCTGGCCATCTCGATCTGGGCCTTCCGTCGCCGGCTCCGCCAGCTCGCCGTCTCGCTGGTGCTGATCGTGCTGCTGGCCTGGGGCGGCGGGTTTCTGCTGCGGCTGGCATTCGCGCGGCCGCGGCCGGAGAACGCGCTGGACCTGATCACCTCGCTGGGGTACGCGTACCCGTCCGGTCACCTGGTCAGCGCGGTCGCGTTCTGCATCGGGATCGGGGCGACCCTCAACGTGACCCGGCAGACCGTGCGGGCCCGGTCGATCTGGCTGGCCAGCAGCTTCGCCATCGTCACTGCGGTCGCGGTGGATCGCTGGATCCTCGGCGCCCACTGGGTGAGCGACATCGTCGGCGGCATCCTGTACGGCTCGCTGGCGGCCTGCACCGCGCTGCTGATCGCCGGCATCGCGGTTCCGGTGCCGCACGAACTGGTCACCGAGCTGCTGACCACGCCGGAACCGACCCGCAAGCGGTGCGCGGTGATCTACAACCCGGCCAAGGTGACGGACTGGGTGACATTCCGCCGGCACGTGGACTACGAGCTGTCCAGCCGCGGCTGGGAACGGGCGCTCTGGCTGGAGACCACGATCGACGACCCGGGCCGGGCGATGGCCGACCGGGCGGTCAGCGAGCGGGTCGATCTGGTGCTCGGCGCCGGTGGGGACGGCACGGTCCGGGTGATCTGCGACCGGCTGGCCGGCAGCGGGATCCCGTTCGGCCTGATCCCGGCCGGCACCGGAAACCTGCTGGCCAAGAACATCGGCATTCCGCTCGACGAGGCCGCCGCCCTGGACGTCGCGTTCGACGGCGTCGACAAGCCGATCGACCTGGTCCGGATCAGCGTCGACGACGGACCGCCCGAGCACTTCGCGGTGATGGCCGGGATCGGCATCGACGCGGTGATCATGGAGGGCACCAACCCCGACCTGAAGCGTGCGGTCGGGCCGGCGGCGTACTTCGTCTCGGCCGCCAAGCACGCCAACCACCCGGCCCTGCACGCGACCATCCGGGTCGACCGCGAGCCGCCGCTGCGGCGGCGGGCCCACGTGCTGGTGATCGGGAACGTCGGCGTGGTCACCGGGAACATCGCGCTGATGCCGCAGGCGCGACCCGACGACGCGACCCTGGACGTGCTCGTCGCCTCGCCGCGCGGACCGCGGGACTGGGCCCGGCTGATCACCAAGGTGGTCGCCCGGCAGAACCGCGAGGACGACCAGCTCGACCGGCTGACCGGCGCCCGGGTCAGGATCAGCGTGGACCCGCCGGACAGCTACCAGCTGGACGGCGACACGATCGGCGTCTGCAGCTCGATGACCGCCGAGGTCGCGCCGGGTGCGCTGGTGCTGCGGGTGCCGCGGGCGATCCGCCGAGCCATCGAGCAGGGCGCCAGCACGCTGGAACTGGCCGAGATCGCCGAGCAGGAGGCCGCCACCGAGAGCCGATGAGGCGGCTCAACCGGTCCTGGCGAGCGTCTTGGCCGACTCCTGGAGGACGCTGAGTGTCTGGTCGCCGGCGTCGTTCGGCTTGAACGAGTAGAACGCGACCTGCTGGTCGTCCTTCGCGGTCAGCACGACGATTACCACGGCGTCGTACGTCGTCGGCAGCTTGGGCACCGAGACGTTCACCCGCGCACTGAGAACGGCGGTGTCGTCCTGCCCGGCGTACGGTTCGACGGTCAGCTTCGACACCCGAGCGTCGGCCGGGTACATCGCCTTCAGGCTGTGCTCGAAGATCGTGCGCGCGCTGCCCTGCGGGTCGCCGGGCCTTGCCAGCGCGGTCGGGATCAGGGCGAGACCGGTGTTCGCGACCCACGAGCTCGTCTCGGAGTAGGAGCGATGGACGACGTAGCTGCAGGGCAGCGCGTCGGAGAACGGATCCGCGGGCTCGGGCTTCGACGCGCACTGGTACGGCGCGTCGGCCAGGGTCACGGTGACGTTCTCGTACGACGCCTGCCGGGTGGTCGAGTCGTACTGCAGGCCGACCGGGGTCGGCGACGGCGGTGCGAGCGGCGGACCGGTCGGCAGGCTGTCCGGGTCGAGCCGGACGGCCGCGCCGACCACCACCACCCCGAGGACGGCCGCCGCCGCGATGATCGCCGCCGCCACCGTGCGCCGGACTCGCGGCTCGTCGGCAGACAGTTCCGGCGGAGTGGGTCCGGGCGGGGGCGGCGGCGCGGGCGGAGCAGAACGGGCCGGCGCACCGGTCGTCGGGGACGGGCTCGACATCTGCCTCCCCTCGCGGCTGCGGACCGGTGACGTCACCCGGGATGGAGCCCTCAGCGTACGTCGGGTCCGCTGCGCGGTGGTCAGGTGCGGGTGGCCGGCTCCCCGACGGCGACGGCGACCTCGCCGGCCGCCAGCCGGGCGGCGGCGCGGTCGCCTCGAGGTTGGACCGGCACGACCTCGGTCGCCTTGGCCAGGCCCATCGTCGGGGCGCCCGCGTAGATGCTCTCGGCGCGGGCCACCTGATAGGTCTCGTGCCAGATCCCGACCACTCCGGGACGCTTCCTGGCCCGTTGGTTGAACCGGGTCCAGGCCGGACGGTGCTGGGCGTCGCGGGCGCTCGCGTAGTCGTACAACTTCTCATGCGAGTTCCAGTACTGCACCACCAGCGGCCCGCCCGCGCCGAACGTCAGCCGGTAGCCGAGCAGGCCGGAGCCGGGGTCCCTGGACAGCTCGGCCAACATGCCGGGCATCGCCGCAAAGACCGGCCACCACTGGTCGACACGCCACCAGCGGTTGATGGTCATCCCGATCAGGAAGACGACGAGTTCGCCGTCGTAGCGGTGCGTCATCCTGCCGCGGTTGATGGTCATCGTTCCTCGCTTCAACTGGATACTGTCACTCTCTAATACTGGAGAGTAATGGTATCTAATAGGCAGCGCAAGTCACCGTCGAAGGGCAGGGAGGATGTCGGTGTGCGGATCTCGGAGCTGTCGCGGCGCAGCGGCGTGCCGCTGGCGACGATCAAGTTCTATCTGCGGGAGCGGCTGCTGCACGAGGGTCGGCTGACCTCGGCGACCCAGGCACGCTACGACGAGTCGCACCTGGCCCGACTGCGGCTGATCCAGGCGCTGACCGGACCGGCCGGGTTGTCGGTCGCCAAGACCCGCCGAGTGCTGACGCTGATCGACGAGCCGACGGCTCCGACGCTCGACCTGCTCGGCTCCGCGCACGAGGTCGTCTCGCACCCGCCGGCGGAGGAACCGCCGCTGGAGCAGGTCGACGCGGCGCTGCGGCGCCTCGGCTGGGAGGTCAGTGAGGAGAACCAGGCCCACCGGGCGGAGGTAGCGGCGGCCGTCGCTGCGATCGGAGTCGCCGACTTCGCGCTGCCCGAGCGTGCGTTCGAGGGCTATGCCACAGCGATGTTGGAGGTCGCCGCGATGGAGATCGCCGCGATGCCGACCGAATCGGCCGAGGCGGCGGTCCGCTACGTGGTGCTCGGCACCGTGCTGGTCGAGCCGCTCCTGCTGGCGCTGCGCCGGCTGGCCCAGCAGGAAGCGTCCAAGCGCCGGTTCGGTCCGCCGTCGGAGGCAGCCCGGACGCCGGGGCAGCACGTCCAGCCCTGACTTCGGATCCCCTGGATCACTTCGGATCCGTTGCAGGGGATCCGGCGACCCATAGAGGATCCGAGACGCTGGATGGGATCCGAGAATCCGATGGGGGCCCGGTCCACGCCTCCCGTCGACCCCCGGATCCTCCCGCAGACTTCGGATCCCCTGGATCGCTTCGGATCCGTTGCAGGGGATCCGGCGCGGCACAGGGGATCCGACGTTCATGCCGGGGGTTGCCGGGAGATGAGGGAGGATACGGCGGTGCGGTGGGATCGATGACCCGGATCACCGGGCACCGCGGGGCGCGCGGGTTGTGGCCGGAGAACTCGCTGACCGGGTTCCGCGAGGTGCTGGGACTGGACGTCGACGCGGTCGAGTTCGACGTCCATCTGACCGGGGCCGGCGAGCTGGTCGTGATCCACGACGCGGTGCTGGACCGGACGACCGACGCGTCCGGCTCTGTCGTGGACCTGACCCCGGCGACGCGGGCCGCCCTCCGGCTGCAGGGCTCGACCGAGCCGATCCCGACCCTGGACCAGGTGCTCGCGGTGCTGTCCGCCGGCGGAGGCGACCAACACCGACCCGACCTGCATGTCGAGCTCAAGCCGAGCGGGGGCGCGGGTCAGGTCGCGGCGATCGTGCAGCGGGTCGTCGCCGAGCTGCAGCGATTCGGTGTCAGATCGCGCTGCCACCTGTCGTCCTTCGACGTCTCGCTGCTGGCGGCGTGCCAACAGATCGCGCCGGACATCCCGCGATTGGTCTCGGTGAACCGGTCCTGGGCCGAGGCCCAGGGCGGCCTGGCCACGTTCGCGCAGGGAGTGCGGGGCCTGGCTCGGATCATCGCGGTCGAACGTCGGTTGCTGGCCGAGCAGTGGGACGCGATCGCCCGGATCGTGCCTGCGGAGCGGCTCTGCGTCTGGACCGTCAACGACCCCGCCGAGATCGCGCGCTGGCTCGACCGCGGGATCGGGCACCTGACCACCGACCGACCCGACCTGGCTCTGGCCGTACGGGACGGGTGAGGATGAGGCCGTGACCGATCTGTCCGCGTTCATCGCCGGGCTGCCGAAGGCTGAGTTGCACGTGCACCAGGTGGGCTCGGCCTCACCGAGGATCGTGGCCGACCTGGCCGCCCGGCACCCCGCCGCCGGGGTGCCGACCGATCCCGGCGAGCTGGCGGAGTTCTTCCGCTTCGCCGACTTCGCCGAGTTCATCAGGACCTATCTCCGCGTCGTCGACCTGGTCCGGACCGGCGAGGACGTCCGGCTGCTGACGTACGGGGTGGCGGAGGAGATGGCCGGCCAGAACATCCGGTACGCCGAGCTGACGGTCACGCCGTACATGTCGGTCGTCGGGGGCATTCCTGCGGAGGAGTTCTGTGCCGCGATCGAGGACGCCAGGATCGGCGCCGAGCGTGATCTCGGCGTGGTGCTGCGCTGGATCTTCGACATCCCGGCCGACTTCGGCGTGCCGGCCGGCGAGCTGACCGCCTCGGTCGCGCTGGACGTCGCTCCGGAGGGTCTGGTCGGCTTCGGCATCGGAGGCAACGAGGTCGGTTTCCCGCGCGCGATGTTCACCGACCAGTTCGACCGGGCCCGCGCCGCCGGGCTGCACAGCGTTCCGCACGCCGGCGAGACCACCGGTCCGGAGACGATCTGGGAGGCGGTGCGGGCGTTGAAGGCCGAGCGGATCGGACACGGGACGTCCTGTCCACGCGACCCGGAGCTGATGGACCATCTGCGGGAGCACGAGATCACCGTCGAGGTCTCCCCCACGTCGAACGTGTGCACCGGCGTCGTCGCCGACCTCGCGGCACACCCGGTCCGGGAGATGGTTGCCGCGGGCGTCCCGGTGACGATCAACACCGACGACCCGCCGATGTTCGGTACCACCCTCAACCGGGAGTACGCGATCGCCGCCGACCTGCTCGACCTGGACGAGGCCGGTCTGGCGGAGCTGTCCCGCCGGGCGGTCCGTGCCTCGTTCGCGCCCGACGACGTGAAGCGCCGGGTGCTCGGGGAGATCGACGCGTATGCCCTTCGACAGGCTCAGGGCACGTAACGAGCGCCCTGGGATCGGGGTGGCCCTTCGACAGGCTCAGGGCACATAGCGGGCGCGCAGTCAGCGCGCGTGGGGCGGGTGGTCGGTGGCCAGGGAGTCGGCGACGGGGCGCGACTCCTTGCGGAACGGGAACAGCTCGGGCCGGTCCGGCTTCTTCCACCACAGCACGATGGCGAGCAGCACCAGCATCTGGATGATCGGCGAGATGGTGTCTCGGATCCGGACCGACGTGAACTCCAGCGCGGCGCCGTAGTCGATGGCGCGCCCGGGGACGTACGCCAGGGACAGCGGCGCGATCCGCATCAGCATGATCTTGTCCAGCTTGGAGGCGGCGAGCACCGACAGCGGGATCCAGGCGATCAGGTCGTACCAGGACAGGGTGTACATCGACGTGACCAGCCAGGCCACCGACAGCACCAGCGACGTCCGGACGGCGATGGTCAGCGGGTCCAGCCGGAGGTCCGCGCCGTCAGGCAGTCCCGGAACCGCCGTCCACGGCACGATCTTGGACAGCATCCAGGCGATCACCACCAGGCCGACGTACGCGATCACGCCGACCACGATTTTCGCCGCCGTGCCGTCCATGAACACGTCGAGGAAGCGGAACACCGGGTTCGCCCACGACCCGACCGAGACGTACGAGCCGTTGCGCAGCACCTGGAAGAACGCCGTCGGCGCCCAGAGGACGTATGCCAGTCCCATCGGGATCGCCGTTCCCAGACACAGCAGCAGCGCCTTCTTCGGCTCGCGCCGGTAGGCCCACAGCATGGCCAGCCCCCAGATGCCGATGCTGAGCTTCGCGCAGCCCGCGAGCCCGATCCCGATCCCGGCCAGGAACGGGTTCTTGCGCATCATCAGCAGGCCGCAGACCGCGAACATCACCGACAGCGCCTCGTTGTGCGCGCCGGCGAGCACGGCCCAGATCAGGCACGGGTTCGCGATCGTCAGCAGCGTCGCCCTGGCCTGACGCGCCGGGTCGCCGTGGGTCAGCGCGACCGCTCCGGCGCAGGCGATGACGAACGGGATCAGCGCGAACATCTGCAACCAGAAGACGATGTCGTGCATGTTCTCCCCGCCGAGGGTGTTGGCGGCGAGCTGGGTCCAGGAGGTGATCGGGCCGTACACGCTGGGGGTGTCGGTCCAGGGGAACTCGACCCACTTCATCACCGGGTCGAACTGACCGCGGATCACCTCGGCCGGGGTGATCTCGTACGGGTCGCGGCCGAGCGCCTGCAACCGGCCGTAGGCGGCGTACATCAAGACGTCCGCCGAGGTCAGCGGCGGCACCAGGATGGTCGCCACGCTCAGCCCGCTGCCGAGGGAGAACAGCCGTTTCCAGCTGGGCAGCCAGCCGTCGGCGAGCGCGAACAGGCAGACCAGCAGCCCGAGCGCGCCGAGGATCACGGCGACCCAGATCATTGCGGTGACCAGCCACTCGTTGGGGTGCAGGACTCCGGCGGGCAGATACCAGGGCGGCAGGAAGGTCTTGCGTGGGCCGAGCGTCAGGGTCACCGCGGACGGGCCGAGGAACCCGGTCAGCACGGTCAGGAAGGTCGCGCCGACGATGCCGGCCAGCCCGACCCGGTGATGGCGGTACCACAGCGTGGGTGTGTAGGTCCGAGTCGACCTGCCCTTGGTGGTGGGCTTCGGCGACCGGCCGCTGACCGCCGTCACGCGTCCCGCCTCATCGGGAGATCCGTTTCAGCAGGCCGGAGACACCACCGGACTCCTTGAAGTCCGCGATCCGGCTGGCCACCAGGCCGCGCGCGGTGAGCGCCCGAGTGACGTCGCGCAGCTGCTTCGCTCGGTGCAGCTGGGCGCCGAGGTCGGTCCCGGTCGCCCGGTGCCGCAGGTCGATCTCGATCTCTTCCACCCGGAGCCCGGCCCGCAGCACGTCGATGGTCATCCCCACCTCGACCCCCCAGCCGGCGGCCAGCGGGCTGGCCAGCTCGAACGCCCGCCGGGTCAGACAGCGCTGACCCGAGAGTGGTGCCCGCGGGGTCCAGCCGGTGAGCTCGGCGATACCGCGGCTCGCGGTGCCGGTGACCAGGCCGAAGCCGCCCGGGTCGGCGCCGTCGTCGGTCTTCTGGGCGGGCAGTACGGCGATGGTCAGGTCCGCCGCACCGGCGACCACCGGCTCGATCAGCGGAGCGCAGTTGGCGGCCGACTCACCGAGGTCGGCGTCGAGCAGCAGCAGCACCCGGGCCTCGGGCAGGTTGTCCCGCTGCTCCAGCACGCCGAGCGCGTTCACCGCCGACTCGATCGCGGCCGCCTTGCCCCTGTTGCGCTTGTGGCTGACCACGATCGCTCCGGCGCCGTGAGCGTACCGGCCGGTCTCGTCGCTGCTCCCGTCGTCACAGACGAAGACGACATCGACGTAGGGCAGAGCGCGGGCCGCGGTCACGGTGGCGACGATCCGGTCCTGCTCGTCCTTCGCGGGAATGATGCACGCGACGGGGGGACCGGCTGAACTCACCGCCCAAGGCTAACGCCTGCCGGATGCGCGTCGAGCCGGTCGAACGGCGGCCCGAACCCGAGAATCCGCACCTCGTCGCGACCCGGGACCGCCGGTCACGCTCAGCCACGGCGGGCCGTCGACGACCAGGTGCGGATTCTCGGGGTCGATCGAGCCCGCTACGGTCGGTTCCATGGCGACCCACGGGATCGGCGTGCGCTCGGAGGTCGGCCGGCTGCGCACCGTCATGCTGCACCGGCCCGGGCCGGAACTCAGCCGGCTCACCCCCCGCAATAACGACGCGCTGCTGTTCGACGGGATTCCCTGGGTCGAGCGCGCCCAGGCCGAGCACGACGGGTTCGCCGGCGCGCTCCGCTCCCGCGGCGTCGAGGTGCTCTATCTCAGCGAGCTGCTGGCGCAGGCACTGGCGCTGCCGGACGCCCGCGCGCAGGTGATCGAGCAGACCGCATCCGATCTCCGGCTGGGTGACATCCTGCGCGGCTGGCTCACCGAGTGGCTCGGGGCCCTCGAGCCGGACCGGCTGGCCCGGGTGTTGATGGCGGGACTCCGCAACGACGAGGTGGAGGCCCCCGGGCTGGTCACCGCGCTGCTCGCTGCGCACGACTTCCTGATCGATCCGCTGCCCAACCTGCTGTTCACCCGCGACTCCAGCGTCTGGGTCGGCGACCGGGTGATGATCACCTCGCTGGCCATGCAGGCGCGCCGGCGGGAGACTCAGCTGACCGAGCTGATCTATCAGTTCCATCCCCGCTTCACCGGCGTCGAGCGGATCCACGGCTGGCAGCGCGAGCATCTCGAGGGCGGCGACGTGCTGGCGCTCTGCGACGGCGTGCTGGCGGTCGGGGTCGGGGAGCGGACCACACCGGCCGGTGCGGAGCGACTCGCGCACACGGTCTTCGGCCTCGGTCTGGCGCATACCGTACTCGCGGTGCCGATCGACCAGGACCGAGCCACGATGCACCTGGACACCATCTGCACCATGGTCGACGTCGACGCGATCCTGATGTATCCCAACGTCGCCCACCGGCTCAGTGCCTATCCGGTGCGGCCCGGGGCCAACGGCCGGCTGTGGATCGGGCCGCGGGAACACTTCCTGGACGTCGCCGCCGCGGCGATGGGGATCGAGCGGCTCCGGCTGATCGACACCGGCCTCGACCCGGTGACCGCCGAGCGCGAGCAGTGGGACGACGGCAACAACACCTTGTGCGTGGCACCCAAGGTCGCCATCGCGTACGAGCGGAACGAGGTCACCAACGCCCGGCTCGGCGAGGCCGGGATCGAAGTCGTCCCGATCGCCGGCTCCGAGCTCGGCTCCGGGCGTGGCGGCCCCAGGTGCATGTCCTGCCCGATCAGCCGGGATCCGCTCTGAGCGTCCGAGTCTCTCGCACTGCGCCCGGTCACGGGTCGCGCTAGGGGCGTGCAGGGTCAGGGGACGCCGGGCACCGCGGGGTCAGTCGACGAGGTCCAGCGCGTTCAGCACCTTGGCGGGGTCGTCGGTGGTGATGCCGTCGACGCCGAGTTCCAGGCAGAGCCGGATGTCCTCGTCGGTGTTGACGGTCCACGGGCGCACCTCATGCCCGCGGGCGTGGGCGCGCGCTACGTAGTCCGGGTCTTCGGCGAGCAGGCGCAGGTCGGGCCCGGCGACCCGGACCCCGTCCGGCAGGTGCCCGTCGGCCCACGGTCCGAGCTCGTACTGGATCAGGAAGGTCCGCTCCAGGTTCGGCAGCAGCAGCCCGAATGCCTCCATCGCGGGCTCGCTGAACGAGATCAGCCGGACGCCCGATCCGGGCTGATCCCAGCCGTACGCCGTCAGCTGCTGGGCCACCCGCCGCTCCACATCGAGCCCGCGCGGGTTGGGGTGCTTGGTCTCGATCACGAGGTCGACCTGCGCGCCGCGGCCGCGAGCGGCGGACACCATCGCGAGCAGATCGGCCAGGGTCACCATCGACTTCTGGTCACAGGTCGGGTCCGGAACCCGGCCGTGGGAGAAGTCGAGCCGGCGCAGCTCGGCGACGGTGAGGTCGTACGCCCGTCCGGTCGCGTCCGACGTCCGGTCCACGGTCAGGTCGTGCAGGCAGATCAGCTCGTCGTCGGCGCTGAAGTGCACGTCGCACTCGAGCCCGAGCGGCAGCTGGGCCGACTCGGCCCAGCGGATGGCCTCGACATACGCCGCTCGGGTCATCTCGGGCTGGCGCGCGGTGAAGCCGCGGTGCGCGAAGATCGGAATCATCGCGGACACCCTACGTGCGCGTCGAAACTCCCTTGCCGCGGGCCACCACCTTGCCGAGCAGCAGCATCGTCACCCCGCCGACCACGATCGCCGCCACCGACGAGCCCAGCCAGGTGGGTGCGGTGAAGCCGATCGCGGTGTCGACCGCGGTCCAGAAGTCGGCCCAGCCCGCGACGGTGCCCGGGTAGACCAGCTGGTAGGCGACGAACCCGGCAGCCCAGGCGATCACCGGCACCAGCCGGAACCGCGACGTCTCCGAGACGTCCCAGCGCTGCTTGCTGACCCAGAAGAAGTCCACCGCCGCGACCGCGAACAGCGGCACGAAGACCGAGCCGATCAGGAACAGGAACGCCTGGTACTTGCCGAAGTCGAGGAAGCCGGCGATCACGGTCGCGATCACGCCGATCGCCACCGCGACCACCCGGCGGTCCAGCCGGCCGAACAGGTTCTGGACCGACATCGTGGTCGAGTAGATGTTCGCGAACGCCTCGTCCACCTCGTCGACGAGCAGGATCGCCAACGCGATGCCGCCGGCCGGCAGCGCCACCAGCGCTCCGATCACGTCCGTCCCGCCCAGGTGCGCGACGGCGAAGACGCCGAGAATGTAGTACGCGATCGCGGCCGCGCCATAGCCCAGCGCGGCCCCGAGGAAGGCATCGCGCCGGGTCCGGGAGTGCCGCGAGTAGTCCGCGGCGAGCGGTGCGAACGAGACCACGCCGGCCACCGCCAGGTCCACCGCCGGCCAGAAGCCGAGCACGCCCTCGGTCGGGATCGGTTGGCGCGGCCGGAGCAGCACCTCGACGAACAAGAACACCGAGGCGGCCAGCACCAGCCAGACCATGATCTTGCGGAGCAGCCGGACGCTGCCGAGGGGCCGGACGGCCATCAGGGTGGCCACGGCACCGGCCAGGATGACGAACGGCCAGCGCCACTGGGCGCCGACCACGGCCACCGCGGCGGTGGAGATGACGATGATCTCCATCGTGGCCCAGCCGATGTTCTGGGCGATGTTGAGGATGGTCGGCGCGACCGACCCGCGCCGGCCGAGCAGACCGCGCAGCGACACCATCGCCGGCGCGCCGGTGGTCACCCCGAACATGGCGGACGCCCCGAGCAGCAGGGCGCCGAGGCCACATCCGACCACGATCGCGACGACGGCGAGCCCGACCGAGCCGGTGGTCGCCACGATCAGGGCGCCGGTCAGCGGGCCAAAGAGGCTGATTCCGAGGTTGCCCCACATCGCCAGCTGGTCGAGCAGACCGAGCGGGCGGGGCGGGTCGGTGGTCAGCGTCAGCGGCGCCTCGGGACGCTTGTGCTGGCCCACGACGGGCGCGGACGTACCGGTGCCGGTGGATGAATCGACGGACATGATCGCTCCCTACGCCGGCATTACCCGGTCAGGTTCGGTCGGTCGGCGGACCCGCCTGCACCTCGCCGAGGTGCCGCACTCCGCCCTCTCAGCCCACCACCTGGTGTGAGCTCCCGATATCGGACGCGGACCAAGCTACACCGCCGCCGCTCGCACCGGGTCGCGCGACCGGTCCGCGGGTTACGCTGATCCGGACCGCGGGGGGCCGATCGCCGATGAAAGGGTCGATCCGATGCCGCTCGCCCGACTGCTCGCTCGCTGCTCCCTCGCGCTCGCCGTCTCGGCCGGTCTGGTGGCATCCGCCGGCGTCCCGGCGGCCGCGTCCACGACCCTGCCGCGCACCTCGGCCACGTGGCGGGCGTGCGATCGGACCCTCGACTACGTGCGTACGTCCATCGCGGCCGGCCAGCGCACCGTCACGATCGTCAACCAGACCAGCAAGACCCACGCCCGGGTGTCCTTCTACGTCCGGATGGTCGGGCACTGCAAGCTGAAGCGGATGTTCCTCACCAAGACCGCACGGCTCGGCTACGGCGGCACGGTGGCCGGGACGCAGCGCAGGCAAGGCACGGGCACCACGCCACTGGGGACGTACACGATGACGGAGACGTTCGGCAACGGCGCGGCACCCAACACGTCGATGCCCTATCACCGGGTCGTCTCCGGGGACTACTGGGTGCAGGACCGCACGAGCGCGTACTACAACACGCTGCGGAACAAGGCGGCCGGTGGCTTCCGCTGGTCGCTGCCGTCGTCGAGCAAGGACTCGTCGGAGAAGCTGAGCTCGTACACGAAGCAGTACCGCTATGCCGTCGTGATCAACTTCAACCGGGCTCCGGACACCATGGTCGTCGGCCGCGGCAGCGGGATCTTCCTGCACGTCAAAGGATCCGGCGCGACCGGCGGCTGCGTCGGAGTGACGAAGGGGCAGATGAAGACGGTGATGGCCTACCTGCGTCCGGGCGATCGGATCACGATCGCCCGCTGATCGTCCGCGGGCTTCCGCGGCCTGCGCGCCGGCCCGACCCTGCCCCTCCCCCGCCGACCCTGCCCCTCCCCCGCGAAACTGTGCAGTACTGGCAGTTTGATCCGTTTCAACCCTGCCAGAGCTGCACAGTTTCGCGGGACGTGGAGGTGGTGGGGAGGGGTGCGCCGCGGGGCGGGCGGGCGGCAGCTGAGAGCGGCCGCGGAGGGCGGCGGCGGAGGCGCTACTTCAGCAGCTTGGACAGGCGCCGATCGGCGAGCTTCTTGCCGCCGGTCTGGCAGGTCGGGCAGTACTGCAGCGAGGAGTCGGCGAAGGAGACCTCTGCGATGGTGTCGCCGCAGACGTCACACGTCTCGCCCTTGCGACCGTGCACCCGCAGGCCCGACTTCTTCTCCGCCTTCAGGTCTTTCGCCGCGAGCCCCTCCGCCCGCGCGATCGCGCCGGTCAGCTCGGACTGCATCGCCGCATAGAGGGTGGACACCTCCTCGGTGGTGAGCCCGCTGGCCGGCTTGAACGGCGACAGCTTCGCGGCGTGCAGGATCTCGTCGGAATAGGCGTTGCCGATCCCGGCGATGGTCCGCTGGTCCTTGAGCACCCCCTTGAGCTGCGCCCGGCCGGCCTTGGCCAGGATCGCCGCGAACCGGGCCTGGTCGAAGTCGGCCGCCAGCGGATCGGGTCCGAGGGTGGCGACCATCGGGATCGCCTGCGGGTCATCGACCACGTACACGGCCAGCTTGCGCTGCGTACCGGCCTCGGTCAGCTCGAAGCCGGAGTCGTCGTCGAGCCGCACCCGCAGCGCGAGCGGCCCCTTGCCCGGCCGGGCCGGGGCGTCGGGGAGCTTGTCCCGCCAGCGCAGCCAGCCCGCTCGGGCCAGGTGGAACACCAGATGCAGGCCGCCCGCGGAGATGTCGATGAACTTGCCGCGTCGGGTGACGCTCTCGATCTCGAGACCGGCAAGCGCGGACAGCGGCGGGTCGTAGGTCTTCAGCGCGCTGAACGCCGCCAGCTCGACCCGGGCGAACACCCGGCCGACGCACTTCTCGGTGAGGAAGCGCGCCAGCGACTCGACCTCCGGCATCTCGGGCATGCACGCGATTATTGCGCGGCGCTCACACCCGGGCGCGGCGCACGTTGTCGCATTTCCGTCACTCGATCCCCCGATCCGCCCCGAAACGGCCTCCGGTGGCGTTCGAGCGCCCGAAATGCGTCACCACTCGGGCGGAGGCATCGCCAGCGCCTGCTCGAGCCGGCGGAGGTAGTCGGCGCGGGGCACCTCGATCGCCCCGAGCGACTCCAGGTGCGGGGTCTGCCACTGGACGTCGAGCAGCCGCCTGTGGCCACCCTCCGACAGCCGCTCGACCAGGACGATCAGGGCGACCTTGGACGCGTCCCGGCCGATGTCGGGGCGGTGGAACATCGACTCGCCCGCGAACAGCCCTGCGATGCCGACCCCGTACAGGCCGCCGGCCAGCTCGCCGTCGGCGGTCCACGCCTCCACCGAGTGCACGATGCCCGCCCGATGGAGCTCGCGATACACCCGGCGGATGTCGCCGTCGATCCAGCCGTGCGGCCGGGCCGGGTCGCCGCACGCCGCGAGCACCGCGTCGAACGCGGTGTCGATCCGGATCTCGAACCGCCGAGCCGACGTCCGCAGCGAGCGGGTGACCCGCAGCCGGTCCAGCGGCAGGATGCCCCGCTCCATCGGCGAGTACCAGCCCATGGCCCCACCGGTCGGCATCGGGAACACGCCGTGCCGGTATGCGGTCAGCACCAGGTCGGCGTCGAACGCCTGCGACATCGCGATCAGATCCGAGGCGCGCCATCGACGCGGCGACCCGAACGGCCCGCCGTCGACCGTCGGACGCCCCTCCATGCCTCTCATTGTGACGACCGCCGTCCTCGCGGTCAGGGGTGGATCGGGGGAACTCCGGTCGGTAGGACCCTGAGTGACAACTACCCTGGTATCCAGTCAGATCGGCCACCGCCTCGCCCGAGCGCGGGCCCGTTGTCGAGTTTGGAGCCCAGATGCCCGCAGCTGAGAGCGTCGGCCGGATGATCGGTCGCGGTCTGGGCCCCGTGGTCCGATCCACCCCGCAGGCTGCCGGTGGTGTGCTCCGCCGGTTGCTCGAGGTCGCGATCGACGGCTCCGGCCGGCTGCCGAGCGCGAAGACCTCCGCCGCCAAGCAGCTGGAGCGCCACACCGGATCGGTCGACGACGCCATCCAGGGCATCATCGATCTGCACGTCCGGCTGGCCTCCGCCCAGGGATTCGCGACGAATCTGGGCGGGATCGCCGCGCTGCCGATCATGCTGCCCGCCAACCTGACCGGCGTCGCCGTGCTGCAGACCCGGATGGTGGCGGCCATTGCGCACCTGCGCGGCTACGACCTGAACGACAACCGGGTCCGGACCGCTCTCATCATGTGCCTGCTCGGCGGCGAGCAGATGGCCCGGCGGATCGTCGACGGCACCCTGCCGACGTCACCGCTCGCCGTGGCGACCGCGCCGATGTTCGATCCGCGGCTCGACGCCGAGGTCGCACAGCTCGTCCTGCACGACCTGACCGCGCGGGTCGGCGGCAAGAACGTCGCGCTCGCGATCATCCGCCGGGTGCCACTGCTGGGCGGCGGCGTCGGCGCGGCGATGGACGGCATCGCCACCCACCAGATCGGGGCGTACGCGAAGAGCGAGCTGGTCACCCGCCGGTTCGGCCTGACCTATCGCTGATCACTGCTGGGGGGATACTGCGCCGGCGGCGCCGGATACTGCTGCGGCGGGGTCGGGGCGCTCGGCGTGCCGGGCGGGGTCGGGTAGCCGCCGGGCGCGCCCTGCGACGGGTACGCACCCGGACCCTGGGGCGGGTACTGGTTGCCGCCCGGCTGAGCCGGATAGCCGACGGGTCCGTTCTGCGCCGGATAGCCCGCCGGGGCACCGGACCCGGGGTACGCGGCCGCGTACGGCTGCCCGGGCACCGGCTTCGGGGTCTTCTTGCCGAGCACGAAGCCGAGGATGCCGGCCACCAGCAGCAACCCGCCGACCACCAGCGTGACGATCCCGGCGGTCGTCAGCGTTCCGGCCACGCCGCTGAGCGCGTTGACCGGCGCATCGGTGATCGCGGCCACGCTCGGGTCGTCGGCCTTGTAGAAGATCGACACCGTGTCGCCGACCTTGGGCGGGGTGGACAGGGTGGAGACGGCCGTCGCGGTATGGGACGTGCCGTCCTCCGCGGTGAACGTCACGGTGTACGTCGAGTTCTCCTCGCTCACCACCGTCGCGTCGACGGGACCCTTCAGCCCCTGTTTCGCGATCTCCTGCTGGACGCTGTCCTGACCCTTCTCGGCGGCCGCGGCTCCCAGCAGCAGGCCTCCCCCGGTGAGCAGCAGCAGGATGCCGAAGACCAGTCCCAAAACCCGCAGGACC
Organism: Microlunatus ginsengisoli; assembly: GCF_039537205.1. Lineage (NCBI taxonomy): Bacteria > Bacillati > Actinomycetota > Actinomycetes > Propionibacteriales > Propionibacteriaceae > Microlunatus > Microlunatus ginsengisoli. Next base: position 39,629 of record NZ_BAABAB010000042.1, read on the forward strand.
TTCATGAGTAGCTCCTTCGTCGTCCGGGTGCGTTCGCGATGGCACCGACTGCTGATGAGCGGTTCGCGTCCATTTTCGTACGCCCCGGGGCCGCCCGCACGAGATTTGCCCGTCTTCACCCTCGGCTCGGGTCGCGCTACCCCTTGATCATCCGGGGGTAATCCGAGAATGCTGACGCCATGGCGAACACGAAGTCGAAGCAGTCGGCCGGCCGGGGCGCATCCAGCACGCACGCCGGGTCGACTCACCATGCGGCGCCGGCCCACCACACCCGCGCCGTGCCGATCGGCGACTACGGGTTCCTCAGCGACGGCGAGGTCAGCGCGCTGGTCTCCCCCGGCGGTTCGGTGGACTGGATGTGCGTTCCCCGATTCGACTCCCCGAGCGTGTTCGGCCGGCTGCTCGGCCGACACGCGGGCGCGTTCCGGGTCGGGCCGGTCGACATCGCCGTCCCCGCCGACGTCCGCTACCTGCCCGGCACCATGATCTTGGAGACCAGCTGGGGCACCCCGAGCGGCTGGATCATCGTCCGCGACGCGCTGCTGATCGGACCGTGGCACCACGACGCGGACCGCTCGCGGACGTACCGGCGGACGCCGAACGACTACGAGGCAGAACACATCCTGCTCCGCACGATCCGCTGCGCGTCCGGCGAGGTGCAGACGATCATGGACTGCGAGCCGGTGCTGGAGTACGGCCGCAAGCATGTCCTGTGGGAGTACACCGGCGACAGTTACTACCAGGCGATCTGCTCCGGCGACGGCACCGACCTCCGGCTGACCCTGACCAGTGATCTCCGGCTCGGCTTCGAGGGCGGGCAGGCCAGCGCTCGGACCCTGCTCAAAGAGGGCGACGTCCGCTTCGTGGCGCTGTCCTGGGGCGGCGCGCCGCCGCCCCAGGACTATTCCGACGCGTACCGTCGGCAGGTCTGGACCGCCCACCACTGGCAGCACTGGCTGGCCCGCGGGCAGTTCCCGGACCATCCGTGGCGCAACTACCTGCAGCGCAGCGCGCTGACCCTGAAGGGTCTGACCTACGCTCCGAGCGGCGCGGTGACCGCCGCCGGCACGACCTCGCTGCCGGAGACACCCGGCGGTGGCCGCAACTACGACTACCGGTTCAGCTGGATCCGGGACGCGACGTTCGCGCTCTGGGCGCAGTACTCGCTCGGCTTCGACTGGGAGGCGGTGGACTTCTTCTCCTTCATCGCCGATCTGGTGGCCGGCGAGGACGACATCCAGATCATGTACGGCATCGGCGGCGAGAAGGAGCTCACCGAGGTCGAACTCGATCACCTGCCGGGGTATGCCAACTCGCGACCGGTGCGGATCGGCAACGCCGCGTACGCCCAGAAGCAGCACGACGTCTGGGGCGCCCTGCTGGACTCGGTCTATCTGCACTTCAAGTCCGCCAACCACCTGGACAACCGGATCTGGCCGATCCTGGACCGGCAGGTCGCGGAGGCGCTGAAGTACTGGCGCGAGCCGGACGCCGGGATCTGGGAGGTGCGCGGCGAGCACAAGCACTTCACCTCGTCCAAGATCATGTGCTGGGTCGCGGTGGACCGCGGCGCCAAGATCGCCAGGATGACCGGCGAGGACGGCAAAGCGGCCGAGTGGGAGCTCGCCGCACAGGAAATCAAGGACGACATCTTGGCCAACGGGCTGGACGAGCGCGGCGTGTTCACCCAGTACTACGGCTCGAAGGCGTTGGACGCGTCGCTGTTGATGGCCCCCCTGGTTCGCTTCCTACCGGCCGACGACGAGCGGATCCGCAAGACGGTGCTCGCCATCGCCGACGAGCTGACCGTGCACGACCTGGTGCTGCGCTACAAGGTGGACGAGACCGACGACGGCTTCGAGGGCGAGGAGGGCAGCTTCACCATCTGTTCGTTCTGGCTGGTGTCCGCCCTGTGCGAGATCGGCGAGTACCACCGGGCCCGCAGGCTCTGCGCGAAGCTGCTGTCCTTCGCCGGACCGCTGCAGCTGTACGCCGAGGAGATCGATCCGCACACGGGACAGCACCTCGGCAACTTCCCGCAGGCATTCACCCACCTCGCGTTGATCAACGCGGTGCTGCACGTGATCAAGCTCGAGGCTCAGCAGCACGGTGGCGACCCCGACGCCTGGGCCGGCTCGATCGACGGTCACGGCGACACCGACGAGTCCGGCGCCCCGATCTGAGCGCGGCCAACGTGCTCTGAGCCTGTCGCAGGCGCGTCTGCTCTGCTGAGGGCAGATCTGCCGGCGGACGTACGCCCTGGGCCGGGCGGCCCGCAACGTCCAGGCTGAACGCATGACACCACGCGAGATGATCATGCGAGACGAGGGACCCACCGTCGGTCCGCTCGACGAACAGCTGGCCGCCCGGCTGCTGCACCAGCGAATCGTCATCCTCGGCACCGAGGTGGACGACGCGGTGGCGAACCGGATCTGCGCCCAGCTGCTGCTGCTGTCGGCCGAGGACAGCCGGCGCGACATCAGCCTGTACATCAACTCCCCCGGCGGCTCGGTCTCGGCCGGGCTGGCGATCATGGACACGATGCGGCTGATCCCCAACGACGTCAGCACGTTGGCGATGGGGCTGGCCGCCAGCATGGGCCAGTTCCTCCTGTCGGCGGGCACGAAGGGCAAGCGGTACGCCCTCCCGCACTCCCGGATCCTGATGCACCAAGGCTCTGCCGGCATCGGCGGGACGGCGGTCGACATCGAGATCCAGGCCGAGAACCTGGAGCACACCCGCGACGTCGTGCTCGGGTTGATCGCGGAGCACACCGGCCAGCCGCGCGAGCGGATCGAGGCCGACTCGCTGCGCGACCGTTGGTACACCGCCGACGAGGCCCTAGCGTACGGCTTCGTCGATCACGTCGTCGCCACCCTCGACGACATCCGCCCGGCCGCGCAGGCCACGATCGGGCTCGGCGCCCGGGTCTGGAACTGATCATGAGCTCCTACACCATTCCCAGCGTGGTCGAGAAGCGACCGACCGGCGAGCGGGCGCTGGACATCTACAGCCGGTTGCTGTCGGACCGGATCGTCTATCTCGGCACCGAGATCGACGACGGCGTGGCGAACGTGATCGTCGCCCAGCTGCTGCACCTGGAGTCCGCCAACAGCGACCTGCCGATCGATCTCTACCTGAACTCCCCGGGCGGTTCGATGACCGCGATGCTGGCGATCTACGACACGATGCAGTTCATCCGGGCCGAGGTGACCACCACCTGCGTCGGTCAGGCGGCGTCGGCGGCCGCCGTGCTGCTGGCGGCGGGCGAGCCGGGCAAGCGGTTCATCCTGCCGCATGGCCGGGTGCTGCTGCACCAGCCGTCGGCCCAGGGTCAGGGCACCCTGCCGGACCTGGTGCTGCACGCCCGGGAGGTGGTCCGGATCCGGGCCCAGCTGGAGGAGGTGCTGAGCCGGCACACCGGGCAGACCCAGCAGCAGCTCCGGGCCGACACCGACCGGGACAAGATCTTCACCGCGGAGGAGGCGCGGGCGTACGGGCTGGTGGACGAGATCATCGCCAGCCGCAAGCTGCTCGCCGCCTGACCACGGCGTCGCCCCGGGGCGGCCGATGCTCAATCGCGCCAGGGAAAGCGGAGGTTGCCCGCGGGCTGGTGCCGGGCGGCCAGCTGGGGGAAGTGCGCGCGGCGCTCCCGGCGGTTCCGGCCGACGTCGGGCCCGGCCGGCTCTCCGTCCGGGAAGTCGGCCGAGGGCCGGTCCGGGAACGCGTCCTAGATCTCGGTCCCGGTGCGTTCGGCATAGACGGCGGAGCTCGGTCCGCAACAGCTCGGTCTGCTCCTCGAGGTCACCGGCCCGGGCCGCGGTCGCGTCGACGAGCTGCCAGAACCGGTCGGAGTCCATGCTCGTGACCTCCGTCATGGGTCGGGCTCGCGGGATCAGGCGGCGAGCGCCACCGGGCCGGTCGGGCGGCCGGCAGAGATCCGCTGGGAGTGGAGGTCGCGGGCGACGCCGACGGTCAGGTCCAGCAGGGTCAGGTCCAGCGCGCGGGCGACGGCGGCGAGCACCTCCGAGGATGGCTCCTTGCGACCCCGCTCCAGCTCGGAGAGGTATTGCACCGAGATGCCGGCCCGGGCCGCGACGGCCGCGAGCGTCTCGGCCCGGCGGGCCCGCTCCTCCCGCAGCTGCGATCCGACCAGGGTGCGCCACAGCTGCTCGCGCGGCGGACGCCGCGTCGACGGCCGGGCCGGCCCGGTCGGCGCGCTGCGCTCGGCCTGGCGCTCGTCGCGGCTGCGCCGAGGGAACGGGATCACATCGCCCATGCGCCAACCGTAGGCTCGGCGGCCCACTCGCGCCTCCGAATTCTGCTGTCAGCAGACGGGGCCCGGCCTCGCCGCCGACCCTTCCCCCGCCTCTCGCCCCCGGCGATCCTCAGGAAGCTGTGCAGATCCGGCGGGTTTGAAACGTCACAAACTGCCAGAGCCGCACAGTTTCCGAGGAGGGGGTGGGGGTCGCGGGGGGCGGGGAGCGGGTCAGGTGACGGGGCGGTTGCGGTAGCGGGTGACCAGCTCGCGGGCGGCGACCTGCATCCGCACCGGGGGAAGGCCGGCGGCGATCTGGCGGAGATCGTCGACCACCAGCTCGCCGATCCGGGTGAAGGCGGCCGGAATGCCACCGGCCCGGTGACCGGAGAACACCAGGTTGTCGAGGTCGCGGAAGGGCGAGTCCGGCGGCATCGGCTCACTGGGCCAGACGTCGACGGCGGCGAGGAACCGGCCCGCGGCGAGCCGCGAGAGCAGCGCGTCGAAGTCCACCACTGCCGCCCGGCTGACCAGCACGAGCCTCGAGCCCGGACGCAGCAGGTCCAGTTCCGCGGCGCCCAGCAGGTGCTCGCTCTCCGCCGTCACGGTCGCCAGCACGAAGACGAACGTGCTGGCCGCGAGCACCTCGGCCAGCGTCCCCGGCTCCAGCCCCTGCTCGCGCAGCACGCTGTCGGGGAGCCACGGGTCGAACACCCGGATGGTCGGCGCGAACGCCTGCAACAGCGGCAGCAGGGCACGGCCCAGATTGCCGAAGCCGATCAGGCCGATGTCGGCGCCGCGGAGCAGGATCGCGTCCGCGTTGCCGTCGGCGACGTATCGCTCGGAACCGGTCCGGAACGCGCGGTCCTCGCGGCTGATCCCGCGGGCGAGGTCGATCGCGAGGCCGAGGGAGTGCTCGGCGACCGCCTGGGCGTACGCGGGCCCGCAGCCGAGGACGTACACCCCGAGCTCGGCGCAGGTCGCGTAGTCGACGTTGGGGAAGAAGTTGCCCTCCACGTTGCAGATCGCGCGCAGCCTCGCCGCCCGGAGCAACCGCTCCCGCGGCAGGTCCGGCTGGCCGATGATCGCGACCGCCTCGGGCAGGACGTCGTCGAACCGATCCGGGTCCGCGACGTCCTCCAGGTCCACGACGCGGAACGACTCGCGCAGCGCGGCGAGACTCGCCGGCCCGAAGATCCGCGCCGTCCGCTGCGGCGCCGGCTGGAGGATCACCACGGGTCGCGTCTCGCTCATGTCGCCACTCTGGCCCATCGCTCCCGGCTCGGATCGACCGGCCGAAACGAGACGTTCGCCACATTCGCCGTCCGGTAGAGCCGTTGGTCCCTTGCGCCAGATCCGGGCCCGACTTAAGTTAGGCGAGGCTCACCTGTCTGAGGTAAGCCTGAGAACCGACCGCAGACGGGCACGACGCATGATCGCGAACTTCCTGATCGGCCTGCGCGAAGGCCTCGAGGCCGCGCTGGTGGTCAGCATCCTCATC
>NZ_BAABAB010000043.1:0-20918 GCF_039537205.1 Microlunatus ginsengisoli
AACCCCCGCCAGCAAAGCGATCCCGCGACCACGTCGGCATAACCATCAGATCGGCATAATGGGTCCGACACCGCTGCCACCCCGCACCCGGCAGGGTCGCTCCGACTGCGGCGACCAGACCGGGATGGGCGTCGGAGGTCACCAAGCTGACTCCGGACAGGCCGCGGGCGGTCAGGCCGCGGAAGAACGTCAGCCAGCCAGCCTGAGACTCACTGGAGCACACGTCCAGGCCGAGGATCTCGCGGTGCCCGTCCACGTTCACACCCGTGGCGACGAGACAGGCGACGTTGACCACCCGGCCGGCCTCGCGGACCTTCATCGTCAATGCGTCCGCCGCGACGAACGTGTACGGGCCGGCGTCCAGCGGCCGGGTCCTAAACGCCTCCACCTGGGCGTCGAGGTCCTTGGCCATGACCGAGACCTGCGACTTCGACAGCCGGGTGATGCCCAGCGTCTCGACCAGCTTCTCCATCCGCCGGGTCGACACCCCGAGCAGATAGCTGGTCGCGACGACCGAGACCAGCGCGCGCTCGGCCCGTTTGCGGCGCTCCAGCAGCCAGTCGGGGAAGTAGGAACCCTCCCGCAGCTTCGGGATCGCGAGCTCGATGGTGCCGGCCCGGGTGTCCCAGTCCCGGGAACGGTAGCCGTTGCGGCGGTTGGTCCGCTCCGGGTGTCGGGAGCCGTATTCCGCGCCACACACGCTGTCGGCGTCGGCACTCATCAACGCCTGCACAAACGCGGTCAGCATCGACCGCAACAGATCGGGGTCGGCGTGCTGCAACTGCTCGAGCACCACCGGCAGGTCGTTAGGGTTGGGGTCAGCGGTCATCGTGGGTTCTTCCTTCCAGGCGACTTTGAGCGGTCTTCTGAAGGATCACCACGGTGGCCGTCTTCACCACCACGACACGCTGCTCAGCGAGTCAGGTCGTACACCACGTCCCTGGACTCAACTGGCTCAAGGCCACCAGGTCGAACGGAGGGTCGCCGATCCTCATATCCGATCGCTCCTCGCATTGGTCCTACGTCCCATTAGGTCACACAGTCCCGCCGCGGATGTCCTCGTGATGAGACCAAGGCCAGGCCCGACCTCCTGGGCGGAGGGCTCATCCGTCGGACCCTGGCGCAATCGTCTACAGGGTTGATGACCCCGGGATGCCCCGAGGTCATCACTCCCCCCTGTTCACCGTCGTCGACGGCTCCTCGCCACGGCGATCCCCCTCGCCGTGGGCAAGATCCAATATGCGGGTCAATTCACCGGCAGTTCGAGGTGGCCTATCGACCTACGATGGCCAGCCGCATGTCGGAGTGCTGTGTGGCCTGCCTGTCCGAAACAGATACCTGCGAAAGTCGAAATCCACGAACCCTTGGAGCACAGCCTCCACCAAGCGAAGGCATGTCGGAACGGACTGATGGCGGCAGCAGCATCGCTCACTGAAGTGCGGCCGGTGGCGGCACTCCGGCGTCCAGGCCGGCTGTGTGGACAGCAACGCAAGCATACCCCGTAAACCCCGCGGTCTGATCCACGCCCGGGACGGCCCTGGGTCGTGGACGGATGTCACATGGAACAGTTGGCGACCCGGCTTGCACCGGCGCAGCTCAATGCGGGCCGCGTGCAAAGCGGTCGCTTCTGCGAGTGTCAGGACGGCGGAACTTTGTCTTGCTCGGGGATCGACCTGTTGAGGGCGTCGAGGATCAGATCCAGCCCGAAGTCGAACTCGTCGCCGAAATCGTAGCCGGGTTGAAGGATGTGCTGGGTGGCGAGTTCGACGAGATGCGGGTATTCCCCCGCGGGGAACTGTTCGATCATCGGCGCCGCCACGGTGGTGACGGTGTCTGGGCCGTCGAAGGGCAGCGCCGCCTCCTGGAGCGCGAAGCCGTACACGTAGCTGTCGATCAGGGCGTAGGCGTGGGCGGTCATCTCGATGGAGAAGCCGGCGCTGCGCAGGGTGCCGAGCATCGCGTCGTGGTGACGCAGGGTGTCGGGTCCGGGCGTGGTTCGGGACTCCAGCAGCCCGATCGCCCAGGAGTGACGCCGCAGGACCGTACGCGCTGAGTGGGCGCGCAATCGGATCTCCGATCGCCAGTCGCCGTTGACGGTGGGAAGGGCGATCTCGCTGAACACGACGTCGACGATCGCGTCGAGGATCTCACTCTTGTTCGCCACGTAGTAGTAGAGCGACATCGGCTTCACGCCCAGGTGCTGGGCGAGTGAGCGGATCGTCAGCGCTCCGATCCCGTCCGCGTCGGCGATCGCGACCGCACCCTCCAGCACCCGCTCCCGGCTGAGCGCAGCACGCCGCTTTCTCGAACTCTCACTGACTCGCTGAGACATCTCACTCCAAACAGTCGCTTCGTACAAAGTATGGTAGTGTCTTGTACTAAGTGCGGTAAGGGATCGCGCCCATTCTCGGGAGAAGCGATCATGGAACACCCTCAGTCCGATTCCGCGCCGGCCACACCGGTTGCTCCGGTGCCGGCGGCCGCGACGATGCGGGCCATCGTCCAGGACGCCTATGGTGATGCCGACGGGCTGAGGCTCGAGCAGATCGCCGTACCTCTGGTCGGGCCGGACGATGTGTTGATCGAGGTCTGCGCCGCTGGGGTGCATATCGGCGACTGGCACGTGATGACCGGGCAGCCGTACCTGATGCGTCTCATGGGGTTCGGGTTCCGCGGCCCCAAAGCACACGTGCGGGGCATGGACGTGGCCGGCACGGTCAAAACCGTGGGCGCGAAGGTGACGCAATTCCACGCCGGTGACGAGGTGTTTGGCGCCTGCGACGGTGCGTTCGCCGAGTACGCCACCGCGCGGGTCGAGAAGCTGGCGGCGAAGCCGGCGGGTCTGACCTTCGTCCAGGCCGCGGCGATCCCTACCTCCGGCTGCACGGCGCTGCAGGCGCTCCGCGACACCGGAAAGATCACCGCCGGCCAGCGGGTCCTGATCATCGGAGCATCGGGCGGTGTCGGACTGTTCGCGGTGCAGATCGCCAAGGCACTCGGCGCCGAGGTGACCGGGGTCTGCAGCGGCGCCAAGGTCGACCTGGTCCGCTCCGTCGGTGCCGATCACGTCATCGACTACACCGACACCGACATCACCACCAGCGGGCAGCGCTACGACCTGGTCCTCGACATGGGCGGTGACCGAACCCTGTCGCAGCTGCGGCGCTGCCTCACCCCGCGCGGCACCCTGGTGCTCGTCGGCGGTGAAGGTGGTGGCCGGCTGATCGGCGGTGCGATGGTCCGCTCGCTCCGAGCCGTCGCCTTGTCGCCGTTCGTCAAGCAGAGCCTCCGGATGGTTCTCGGGACCACGAGGTCGGAGGACCTTCAGGCCCTGGCCGCTCTGATCGACAGCGGCAAGATCAGCCTGGTCATCGACCGCAGCTACCCCCTCGACGAGGCAGCCGACGCCATCCGGCACCTGCACACCGGTCGGCCGCGGGGAAAGCTGGTCATCACCATCTGAGGCGGCGGATATCGCCCACCCCGCGGAACCCGCCCAACCCGCCAGGGAAGCGCCTAACCCACGACGGCCACCCAGAACCCATCAGGGACCCGTCATTCTTCGGATCCCAACTACATGCCATGTCAGGAGATCCACCAGCAGACCCAGCCGACCACCATGCCGCACCGATCCGATCGGAACTACGACCGGAGACGGCACGAATCGTGGGGGTGTTGTATCTCGCCGGCATGGTGGTCGGGATCGGCGGGAACATCCTGATCCAGTCCATTCTGACCGCACCGGACGGTCTGTCCTCGATCGCCGCGAGCAGCATGCTGCTGGCTGTCGGTGCCGTGTGCTGGCTGGCGACGGTCGCCGGCGACGCGGCGCACGGGATCTTGATGTTCCCGGTGTTGAAGCATCACAGCGAACGCAGCGCCGTCGGGTACCTCACCGCCAGAGTCGTCGACGCCACCTTTATCGCCGTGATGGCTTTGCTGATCTTGATCCAGATCCCGCTCGGAGCTGCGTATCTCAACGCTGGAACAGCGGACACCTCCTCCCTTCAAGTCTTGAGCACGGTGTTCAACCAGGCCAACCTGTACGCCTACGAATTCGCCATGATCACCGTCGGAGTGGCCGGTCTGATCTTGTGCACGGTGTTTCTTCGGACCGGGCTGATCCCGCGGCCGCTGGCCCTCTGAGGCCTGGTCGGGTACCTGGTCATTCTCATCGGGGCCTTGACCCTGGATCTTGGACACGCTGAATCCCGCAGTTGAGCGGGAGAGAGCGAGATGATCCTCCACTATGGTCCGCAAGCACTACACCGATGAGTTTCGTCGGCAGGCTGTTGACTTGTACGAGTCCACCCCGGGCGCGACGCTGCGTGGCATCGCCGAGGACCTGGGCGTCGTGAGAGGCACCCTGCGGGACTGGTGCGACATGTTCGGGACTGGCAAGAAGACCGCCGCCGACGGCTCGGTGATCCGCAGCCCGCTGAAACACACGACACCCGCACCGGGGCCGGTCGACGGGGAGACCCCGGAGCAGGAGCTGGCCCGGCTCCGAGCCCGGGTTAAGGAGTTGGAGACCGAGACCTCCAAGCTGGTCACCGAACGCGAGATCTTGCGCCGGGCGGCCAAGTATTTCGCCGGGGAGACGGGCTGGTGAACCGCTTCCAGTTCGTCGCCGACCACCAAGACACCTTCGAGGTGAAGCGGTTATGCGAAGTCATCGAGATCAACCGTTCCTCGTTTTACGCCTGGCAGAACGCCGCACCGACCCGAGAACAGCGGGCCGCCGCCGACGCCGAGCTGGAGGCACGGATCCGAGCCGTGCACGATGACGACAGCACCTGCGGGGCGCCACGGATCACCGCCGAGCTCAACGACGGTGTCGACGTCGAGGACCGCGTCAACCACAAACGCGTCGCCCGGGTGATGCGGGAGCGAGGCATCGCCGGCTACCGGCGCCGACGCCGGGTCCGCACCACCATTCCCGAGCCCGCAGATCAGAAGGTCCCCGACCTGCTGAGACGGGACTTCACCGCACCAGCGCCGAACCGTCGCTACGTCGGTGACATCACGTACTTGCCGTTGTCGGACGGGGAGAACCTGTACCTGGCCACCGTGATCGACTGCTACTCCCGTCGTCTGGTCGGCTGGGCTGTCGCCGACCACATGCGCACCGAGCTCGTCGAGGACGCGCTCAAGGCCGCCGAGGCGACCCGCGGCAGCCTGGCCGGGGCGATCTTTCACAGTGACCACGGCTCCGTCTACACCTCCGCTGCCTACGCCCGGCTCTGCGCTGATCTTGGTGTCATCCAGTCGATGGGTGCGGTAGGCACGAGCGCGGACAACAGCCTCGCCGAATCGTTCAACGCGACCCTGAAACGCGAGATCCTCCAAGATCACAACAGCTGGCCCGACGAGACAGTCTGCCGCCGCGAAGTGTTCCGCTGGATCGTGCGCTACAACACCCGCCGCCGACACTCCTCCTGCGGACACACGTCCCCGACCAGCTACGAGAACACCGCTAGCCTTCCCCTAGCGGCATGAAACCCACCCCGTGTCCACAGTCCGGGGGTAAGGCCCTCGGCTCCGTCTTGCAGGTCCTGGGCTTCGACCTGCACTCGATCCACGCCATCCCGGGCGGCCTGTGGGAAGGGCTCGTCGGGGTCTGGCTGATCGTCAAGGGATTCGGCACCCCGACGGTTCCCCTCCACCCCACCAGCTCGACCACCACCACCCCACCCTCGATGGTGAGCACCCGGCCCTGACCACCGACGTCCCCGGGCAGCCACGTGCACGAATCAATCAGTCTCAGTTGAGACAGAAATGAAGATCATGACAACAAGCACAACGCAGGTCACCTATCCGGCCCGGCTGACCGGCGAGCTGGATCCGCACCTGTCACGCTGGCTGTGGCTGGTGAAATGGTTCCTCGCCATCCCGCACTACATCGTGCTGGCGTTCCTGTGGGTTGCCTTCCTGGTCACCACGGTGGTCGCCGGCTTCGCCATCCTCTTCACCGGCCGCTACCCACCCTCCCTGTTCGACTTCAACGTCGGCGTGCTCCGCTGGAGCTGGCGGGTCGGTTTCTACGCCACCACCGCCATCGGCACCGACCGCTACCCACCGTTCACCCTGGCCCGCACCGACTACCCGGCCGACTTCGACGTCGACTACCCCGAACGCCTGTCCCACGGCCTGGTGCTGGTCAAGTCGTGGCTGCTGGCCATCCCCCATTTGATCATCATCGGCCTGTTCACCGTGAACGTGCCCTACTGGTGGAACACGGCCAACGACATGTCGTCCGGGTCCCAGAGCACTGCCGGTATCTCCCTGCTCGGGATGCTGGTCTTCGTGGCCGGGATCTTCCTGCTGTTCACCGGCAAGTATCCGGCCACGCTGTTCGACTTCACCGTGGGCATCAACCGGTGGCTCTACCGGGTCATCAGCTACGTCGCCTTGATGCGCGACGAATATCCGCCGTTCCAACTCGACCAGGGCCAACACGAACCCGTCGACGGGGGGACCGTCGGCCCCGGCACCACACCAGACCGGTGGGTCCGGCCGGCTTGAGCCGCTCGGGCTGACCGGACCGCGACACGCTGAACACCGAAGGAGGATAGACATGGACGGAGCCGTCACCGCACCGATGACGGGCAAGACGGTGCTGGTCACCGGCGGCACCAGCGGCATCGGTAAGGCGACCGCGCTCGGCCTGGCCACGATGGGTGCCCGGCTGGCGATCACCGGCCGCGACCGTGGCCGTGCCGAGGACGCCGCGCGGGAGATCCGTGCCACCGGCGGCGGGCAGGTCGACGTGTTCGTCGCCGACATGTCCGCCCAGGCCGAGGTACGCCGACTTGCGAACGAGGTGCTCCACCGGCTGCCGCGGATCGATGTTCTGGTCAACAATGTCGGCGGATACTGGAACACCCGCCGCGTCACCGCCGACGGGCTCGAACGCACCTTCGCCCTGAACCACCTCGCACCGTTCCTGCTCACCAACCTGCTCCTCGACCGGCTCACGCAGAGCAGCCCCTCTCGGGTGGTGACGGTCTCCTCCAACGCCCAAGCCCTTGGACGGATCAACTTCGACGACCTCCAAGGAGAAGCGTCCTACTCCGGCTCGCGCGCGTACAACCAGTCCAAGCTCGCCAACGTGTTGTTCACCTACGAGCTGGCCAGGAGGCTTCAGGCCACCGCATCCGCTGACCACGCACCGGTGACCGCGAATGCGTTGCATCCCGGGGTGGTCAGCACCTCGTTCGGGGCCGAGGACCCCGCCAGCGTCCAACGCATCTTCATCCCGTTCCTCCGGCCGCTGATGAAGACCCCCACCCAGGGGGCCGCCACGTCGATCCGGCTCGCATCCGCGCCAGAGCTCGAGCACGTGAGCGGACGCTTCTTCGCCGACGGCAAGCCCAAGAAATCATCCAAGGCCAGCTACGACGAAGCCGTCGCCGCCCGGCTCTGGCAGGTCAGCGCCGACCTCGTCGGCCTCACCACGCCGCCCGACGCACTCCAACGTCAGCCACACCACGAGCAGCCCCACCACGAGCAGCCACATCACGAGCAGCCGCCACACGAGCCCAGCGCACAGGAGTCAACTTCATGATGAGTACCACGCAGACGCTTCGCAGGGCCAGCGTGACGGCAGGGATCGGGTTGGCGCTGATGGCGGTGCTGGCCGCGTTCGGCGTCTTCGGCGCCGTCTCGGCGCTGATCACACCCGGCGATGCAGCCCAGACGGCGCAGGACATCGCCGCATCGCCGTCGTTGTTCCGACTCGGCATCGCCTGCCTGATCGTGGTGGTCATCCTCGACGTGATCGTGGCTGCCGCCCTGTTCACCGTGTTCGCACCCGTGAATCGGATGGTTTCGGCGATGGCCGCCGGTTTCCGGGTCGCCTACGCTGCGGTCTACCTGGTCGCCATCAGCCAGCTCGTCATCGCCCTCCAGCTGCTCGCCGATCCCGACCAGGCCCTCCGCGCGATCGACGCCTACACCACAATCTGGCACGTCGGCCTGATCCTGTTCGGCGTCCACCTGCTGCTGCTCGGCTACCTGGCGTTCCGATCAGGCTTCATGCCGAAGATCTTCGGCATCTTGTTGGTGATCGCCGGCCTCGGCTACCTCGCCGACGGATTCGGGACCGTGCTGGTTCCGGACTATGCGATCAGCATCGGGGCGTTCACGTTCGTCGGTGAGGTCGCACTGATCTTCTGGCTCCTGATCAGCGGCAGCCGCAACGACTTCCGCCACGGCGACACCCACCACCGTGATGAGCTCGATCCGGACCCCACGGTCACCGCCCCGGTGGGATGAACCCCGCCACCAGTCGGCCACGCCGACACCAGGAAACAGTCATGACACCGAAACTGACCGCAGCACTGTTGATCACCGCCGCCGTCCTCACGAACGCCGCCTTCACCGTCCTGGGCACCGTCTTCAACTATCCCGACATTCTGGCTGAACCGGTGGAGGACATCCTGGCCGCGTTCCGGGCCCATCAGACGGCGGTCGTCGCCTGGTTCGCGGTGATGGTGCTGGCGTCGGCCCTGTTCGCCCCCATCGCCGTCGGCGTGGGTCGGCTGTCGACCCACCCGGCCATGAGGGTCGCGGTGCCGGTCGGGATCGCCGCAGCCGTCGTCCAGGTCGTCGGCCTGGCCCGGTGGCCGCTGCTGGTGCCCGGATTTGCCCACGATGCAGCCAGCACCGATCCGGCCGTCGCCGCGGCCGGCCGCGACTCGTTCGAGCTCGCCCACCGCATCCTCGGCACCCTGGTCGGCGAAACGCTGGGCTACCTGCTGACGGCCGCCTGGACTGTGCTGGTCCTGGTTGCTGTGGGTGGTTGGATCGCGCGGCGCTGGTTCACCGTCCTCGGGGGCGTCTCCGCGGTTCTGATCCTCGGTGGGGTGCTGACCCCGCTCCAGGTGCCGGGCGTGGACTTCGGCAACTTCGTCGGCTACGTCTTGTGGAGCGTCTGGTTGGTGGCCTTGGCGATCCTCATCCTGCGTCGCTCCCGTTCCCGCGGTGGTCCGTCCGAACCGGTCCGCTCGGCGGCCGCCGGGACGGTGACCTGATGACCGACACCCGGCGGCGAGGCAACTCCTTCGGCTGGTCGTGGTTGTGGTGGACGGCCGGGTTTCTGGCGTTCCCGATCGCCGGCGTTGCCGGTCGGCTGGTCGGCGGCCGGGTCGACGACCCCGCGGCCGCCGGTCTGGCCGGGTTCGTCGCCGGTTCGGTCGTCGGGGCCGGGCAGTGGCTGGCCAGCCGTGGCCGGCTCCAACCCGTGCCCTGGATCGTGGCGACCGCGCTGGGCATGGGTGTCGGTCTGCTGCTCGGCGGGATCGTCGTCGGATTCCAGACCTCACTCACCGACGTCGCCATCATGGGGGCACTCACCGGTGTGGTGCTCGGGCTCGCCCAGACGGTGGCGCTGCCGGCCCGCACCCTGCGACGCTGGTGGTGGGCCGCCGCGATGCCACTGCTGTGGCCGCTCGGCTGGACGATCACCACTTTGGCCGGGATTCCCATGGCCGAACAGTTCACCATCTTCGGCGCCAGCGGTGCCGTCACCTTCTCCGCCCTGTCCGGCCTGCTGCTCTACCGGCTGCTGCCCCCGATGCGGACCACCGCAACCGACACCGCGGGCGTCGAAGCCCCGCTCATGCGGCCGTCGCCATGACCGGCGTGGCGCGTCACGTCATCTTCGGCACCGGCGCGATCGGCCTCGCGACCTGTGAAGCCCTCCTTAGGCGCGGGGAGACGGTGCGGATGGTGAACCGTTCCGGTACCGCACCCGTCCCCGACGGCGTCGACGTCGCCGCCGGGGATGCCGCCGATCCCGTGTTCACCACCGACGTCGCCCGCGGGGCCACCGTCGTCTACCAGACCCCCAACCCGCCCTACGCACGCTGGGTGCAGGAATGGCCCGCCCTGCAAGCCGGCGTGCTGGCCGCCGCCCACGCCTCCGGGGCCCGACTGGTCAGCATGGAGAACGTCTACATGTACGGCCGCCCGAACGGCCGGCCGCTGGACGAGACCCGCGCCTACGCGGCGCACACCAAGAAAGGGAAGCTCCGCGCCCGGATGGCCACCGAGCTGCTCACCGCCCACCAGGCCGGTCAGGTGGAAGTCGCGATCGGACGCGCCTCGGACTACTTCGGACCCCACGGCGGCGCCCAGTCCAACCTCGGCGACCGACTGTTCCCCGCAGCAATCGACGGCAGAACCGCCCGCGTCCTCGGCGACCCCGACCAGCCCCACACCTACACCTACATCCCCGACATCGGCGAAGGCCTCGCCGTCCTCGGCGAACACCCCGACGCCGCCGGGCAGGTGTGGCACCTCCCCAACGACCCCCACACCGACACCACCCGACAGCTGTGCCAGCTCGTCTTCCAACTCGCCGGAACGGCCCCCGGCCGGGTCCGTCAACTGCCGCCGCTGCTCCTACGTGTCGTCGCCGTGGCCAACCCCACCGTGCGGGAGCTGCTCGAGATGCAGTACCAGTTCGCCGAACCGTTCATCGTCGACAGCACCAAGATCACCGCCCTCCTCGACGTGCACGCCACACCAGTCGAGCAGGCCCTCGCCGACACCCTCGCCACCTACCGCCCCACGACGGCACCAGCCCCACACCACTAACAAGCAGACGGTCCGCGAGACGGCCATAAACCATCTCGCCCGCCACTCACCGGATCAATCTCTCCTCTTATCGGAATCAGGCCCATCATGGTCACGACCATCCCAGACGTCGAGCTCCAGCAATCCGAATCCGTTCAGCCGACGGCGAAGAGGCGGATCGGGCTGATCGTCGCGGTGTCGATGGCCGCTGGACTGATCGCGGCCGTGATCCTGATCGCCCTTCCGTTCGTCCCGGCGAAAGAGAACGTCCTCACCGGTCTGGTGCTGCTCGGCTTTGCGCTCGGTTGGGCGCTGCTGGCCGTCTTGTCCGTCCGGTTCAGCGACCGGCCCCAACGGTGGGCCGCCGCGCCCGCCACGTTCATGGCCGTGGTCGGTCTTGCCTGCCTCAGCGGGTCCGCCGCCGTGCGCGACGTGGTCGGCTGGGTCTGGCCGCCGGTGCTGCTCGGACTCGTCGTCTGGATGTTCGTGCAGGCCCGTCGACACCTGCGCGGCCGAGGCGCACGGTGGCTGGTGTACCCGGTCCTGGCGGTGCTGGGGATTGCGGCCGTGGGCGGCGGTTACGAGACTGTGCGTGAGTCGCTCGACGCCAAGGCCTATCCGATGCCCGGCCAGCTGGTCGACGTCGGAGGGTATCGGCTGCACCTGTCCTGCACCGGCACGGGCAGCCCCACGGTCATTCTTGAACCGGGCCAGGGCGGGGTCTCCTCCGACCTCGGCTGGATCGCGCCGGCCGTGGCACGCGACACCACAGTCTGCGTCTACGACCGGGCCGGTCGGGGGTAGAGCGACGCCGCTACCAATCCGCAGGACGGTGACCAGGTCGCGGCGGATCTGCACACGTTGCTGGACCGGGCGCACGTTCCCGGACCGTACGTCCTGGCCGGCCACTCGTTCGGCGGCCTGTATGTCCTCCGCTTCGCCGCGATGTTCCCGGATGAGGTCGCCGGCATGGTGCTGCTCGACTCGACCGCACCCAAACCCGGTCAGGCCGCGCCGACCAAGGCGGCGTCCTACAACGTCGTCGGTCGCGTCTCCGCGTTGGTCTCCGCGCTCGCCCACCTCGGCGTAGGACGGGTGATCGCACAGTCGTCCTACGACACTCTCCCGCCACGCTCCAAGGCCGAGGCCCGCGCCAACGCCTCGACCGGCGACCACCTCGCCAGCTTCCTCGACGAGTTTGCCCTGGCGAACACGGCGATGCAGCAGGCGTCGACCCTGACCAGCCTCAACGGCAAACCGCTCATCGTGCTCACCGCAGACGAGGGAAACAACGACACCCAATGGCAGGCCAAACAAAACCACCTGGCCACCCTGTCCACCAACAGCCTCCACCGGCACGCCGACGCCACCCACGAATCACTTCTCGACGACCAAGCCGACTCCGCCGCAGCCAGCCACACCATCCGCGACGTCGTGGCCGCAGTCAGAACCGGCCAGCCACTCGCCTAGCCGACATCGTCGCCGACCCTGCTGATCGACGCCACCGTCCAGCCCGAACCCCAGCCATTCACCGCACCCAACCGGTGCCCAAACCACAGTAGGAGAAACGACATGGCCATCACCGCTCAACCCACAGCAACGAAACGGGTGCCAATGGACTCGGTGAGGAAGACCGCGCTCGCCGCCGGCTTGCTGTACCTGCTCACCTTCATCTCCATCCCGACCCTCTTCCTCTACGGCCCGGTCCTGAACGATCCGAACTGGATCACCGGCGCCGGCCCGGACACACCCGTGATCATCGGCGCCATCCTCGAAGTGATCGTGGCACTCGCCGGCGTCGGCACCGCCGTCGCGCTATACCCGGTCGTCAAACGACAAAACGAAGGGATCGCGCTCGGGTTCGTCGGCTCGCGGACTCTAGAAGGCGCCGCCATCATCGCCGGTGTCGTGAGCCTGATGTCACTCGTGACTCTGCGCCAGGCCGGAGTCGGGACGGCCGCCCTGGTCACCGGACAGGCACTGGTCGCCGGCTACAACTGGTTCTTCCTCCTCGGACAAAGCCTGATGCCGGTGATGAACGCCCTCCTGCTCGGCTCCCTGCTGTACCGGTCCCGCCTGGTGCCCCGGGTTCTGCCCGTCGTGGGTTTCGTGGGAGCAGGCCTGCTGCTTGCCTCCGATGTCGCCGTCATGTTCGGCCTGTGGGAACGTATGTCCGGGCCGTCGGGACTCCTGGCCATCCCGATCGCCCTGTGGGAGTTCTCCCTCGGCGTCTACCTGGTCGTCAAAGGCTTCAAACCCTCCCCGATCACCGCCGGGATGACCGCCGCCAACCAGCGACCTGGCTACCGCGACAAGGTCGCCGGCTAGTCATCGACACGGCCGGGCCTACAAGGGCCCGGCCCGTAGTCCACCCAGATCGGCCGGGCCGGGCGACCAGCCCGGTCCCGGTATCTCCCCATCGACAGGAACACCGACATGACATCGACCCCATCGCAACCCTGCTACCCGGTCCAGCTGACCGGCGCACTGGACCCCAACCTGTCCCGCTGGCTGTGGCTGGTGAAGATGTTCTTGGCGATCCCGCACTACATCGTGTTGGCGGTCCTGTGGGTCGCATTCATAGTCACGACGATCATCGCCGGCTTCGCCATCGTGTTCACCGGGCGCTATCCACGTTCCCTGTTCGACTTCAACGTCGGAGTGCTCCGCTGGAACTGGCGCGTCGGGTTCTACGTCTACGCCGCACTCGGCACCGACCGCTACCCACCGTTCACGCTCGCCAAGACCGACTACCCGGCCGACATCGACATCACCTACCCCGAACACCCGTCCCGCGGCCTGGCCCTGGTCAAATGGCTGCTGGCCGTGCCGCACCTGCTCATCATCGGCCTCATCGTCGCCGACATCCTCCCCTACCCGTGGATCACCGCCAGCGACCCGCCCCCCGGTCTCCAGCCCACCAGCGGATACTCCGTTCTCAACCTGCTCGTCGTCCTGGCCGGATTCTTCCTGTTGATCACCCGCACGTACCCCCGCGCCCTGTTCGACCTGCTACTCGGCATCAACCGCTGGCTTTACCGCGTCCTCACCTATATCGCCCTGATGCACGACCAGTACCCCCCGTTCCGCCTCGACCAAGGCCCCAACGAAACCGTCGACCCGGCGCACCCTCTGGTTCCGGCGTACGCCCGATGACACGAACACAAGCCGTGGCGACGCCGTCGACAGCGGCTGCAGGAATCTGGCTGCGTTGGCCCGCAAACGACCCGAACTCAACCTCGCTCCGGCCCCGTTGGCTAGTCGCGACACCGACTCTCATCCCGTCGGCCGAGCCAGTCTTCTTCGCGGTCACGGCCGGGGCCTTCGTCAGGTCCTGGCCGCCGACTCGGGCTGCGCCATGAAGGTGCCAATGATCATCGGCCGTCCCGAGCCGGCGAGCCGCGGTCGCTACGGGCGCGATCCCAGCCAGTGGACATGACGGTCACAGCCCGGATCGTCGCGACCGGCAGCCTCGATCGTGGTCCGGCGCACCCGAACCTCGACGGTTGCCTTTCAGGAGTAAGCTACGACGGAGCCTGTTCTTCCGACTCCGTGTGAGCGACGCCAGGACTCTGCCTTCATCGCCGTCCATCGAGTCGTCAGCCAATGGCTGCGCATCACGTCTGATCGTTCTCCGAACGCCGGTCGTTTCACTGTCGCGATCATCATCGTCAGCTCCACGCCCGTCGACATGGAGCAGGGGTTTCAGACTGCGACTTCCCAGCTTGACGTCGATCTTGGTGATGCCGGGCACGACTCCAATCTCCATACCATCGCCAGATTACTGAAGAACCAGGGTTATGCTCGCGTCTACCTCAGCTCGATCGTCTTTCCATCCCACGCCGACAAGCCGTCGATTGTCGGCGTGGGAGTGCCGTTCCTGGCTCGGTGAGCAAAGCCAGGGACGGTTGGGCCACCAGACCGGTCGCGGACCACGCGCTGTGGTTGTCAGATATGCGTTGACCGACGATAGGGTCGTTTTTCGGATACCCGAGTACAACGAGATCTGCCAGTACGCGTGCGGACGCCGGATCACATTGGACGTCAGCTTGGAGTGCGATGGCGTCCGGACAGAGGTTGTTGTCACCGGTGTCGGTTTCCTTCCAGAACACGAGGCGGAGCTGCTGGGGTCGGTGGAGCTCGCCGAGGAGTGGCCATCGGGCATTGCCACGCACCTGATATGTCTCGACCTCGCGGTCATCGAGGGCACTCAATCCGCTCGCTTCGACGATGTCGGTTCCGGCGAAGGCTGATCAACGGAAGCCCTGGCCCCGAATCCTGTGGAGATGGCTCAACGAGCCGTCTCCGACCTAGGGTTGCCCAGCGTGATTGGGGACGACCCGGATCAGCTGCTTACCGGGCCAGCTGGAGCCCGCAACGCGATCCCGACCCGCAGCCCCCGGATCACTGCTCGTCACCTGCATGCGGCCACGTCCCCCGCCCTGCACCCATCAGGGCCAGCGGTGCAGGTCACTTCAGTCAGCCGACGGCTCGCGACCTACGTTGAAGTCTGCCATCACAACTTCACCCGGCGAAGGGGCGGCACCTGAGCGGCACGGCCAACGGAGCCGGGGGCGTATTGCTCTTGCGCACTTTTGCCCAGGCCGGCAACGAGGGGTAGGTGGCGATGTGGGCAGCCGGGCCGAATGCCGGCTCTATCTGCCGCGAAGCTGTCCGGCGATGGGGCACTGTAATGAGTCCCGGGCTGCCAGTCCGAGGCGTCCTACCATGCCGAAGGAGATCAATCGGATGCAGGCGCGTCACCGACCACTTCAATTCAAGACTCGAACCGCATCCAACGTGGCCCTCGATGCAGTTTGGTCATTGAACGGCGCGGGAACTGATCTCTCCGACGGACTAACCGAGCGGGTAGACTGCACATATGTGGATCGCTATTGTGATTCTGCTCGTGATCTGGGCGATTCTCGCCATCGTCGGGTTCGTCTTCCAAGGGCTGCTCTGGCTGGGCGTGGTTGGGATCATCCTGTTCCTCGGCACACTAATCGTTGGGCTCCTGCGCCAATGGAAACGCCAGCACGCGTAGGAGCTAGGGTCCGTTGAACCGCGCGGGGATGTATATGCGCGCCCAGATCTCGGGTTGCTCGCGGGAGGCAAGTTGGGAGGTCCTCTGACCACTTGTCAGAGGGATCACGAATGCAGGCGGACCGCATCGAGAACAGACCATCCGGCTATCGACGCAGGAGCGAGTTTGCTACTTGTCTCGGGTCCAGGATCCTGTGCCGAGAATGCACGTTCAGGGACTCCAGGCGCCAGATCCACGGCAATCCCACGGGCAGTTGCATGATGCCGATCGGGTCGACCAGCGCCAGCCTGCTTGACGCGGCGTCGAGATCCGCGGACTCTCTGGGCAGCCTGTCTGCAGCGGCGAACCCGCGATGAAACGGCGTCGACGTGTCGCCGTACTCGGCCCAGCCCACATGTCATCGGTCCCGTCGGGAGCGAGGATCCGGCCGGCCCGCGACCCTCTGCTGGCGGGTCAGGGGCTGTTCGATCGGGTCGTGTTGATCTACAACCCCGTGAACCGGCGTGTGCCGCTGACGTTGGCCGAGTCGATTCGCAACGAGCTCGGTCGCTGCCTGCCCGATCTCCCGGTTACTTTACTGGCGACCCAGCGCGCGGATCATGCCCGTGAGCTTGCCGGCCACGTGGCTGCGACGGGGGCGCCACTGATCGTCGCGGTCAGCGGGGATGGTGTCTACAACGAAGTCGTGAATGGTGTCCTCGATGTGCCCGACAGCCACGCCCTCGCCGCCGTCGCCGCCGGTGGGAACGCGAACGACCATCGGCGCAGCACGCGGCGGATGCCTCTGGTCGAGGCGATCGCCAGCGCCCATCACACCGGCCGTGCCCGCTTTTTGGATCTGCTGCAGCTGACAGCCCGCTCAGCGGATGCCGGCTGGAGCCGGTATGCACATTCCTACATCGGCCTCGGGTTGACGCCATCGATGGCGGTCGGGTTGAAACGTGACCGGAAGGGTACGGTTGCGGAACTGCTGTCGGTGCTGCGAACCTTTACCGAACTGTCGCCGGTCGAGATCGTCCGATCGGAGGGACGTCGGGAGCTGTACGACAGTCTGGTGTTCGCCAACGTGACGCGGATGGCCAAGTATGGACGCCTCGGCGGTTCCGGTCGCCCCGACGACGGGCTGTTCGAAGTGGTCTCGCGTCGCCACGGACGCCGCTGGCGGATCGCCGCCATGGCGCTGCGGGCCGCGACCATCGGGCTCGGCACCCAGGCTCACGTCAATCGGGTCGACTTTGCCACGGTCGATGCGATCAACCTCCAGATGGACGGAGAGGTGCTCCAGCTGGCACCCGATTCGAGGCTCACCATCGAGTGTGCGCCTGGCGCCCTCGCGACGGTCGGCTGAAGGCGGGCATCCATTACCCGTCCCCACACCCAACTCGGCCCCGATCAACTGAGGCAAACCCATGACTACACAGGCATCTCACAGCTCCAGCCGAGCAGTCCCTTGGCGAGTGATCGCGGCCACCATCGGCATGGTGTTGCTGACGGGGCTGTCGTTGCTTTTCCTCTACGAAGTGCGGCGCACCCTGGTCTGGCTGGTGGTTGCGCTGCTGTTCACGGTGACGCTCTATCCCGCGGTCGGTTGGGTCCAGCGTCACCTGACCCGCACCCATCGCCTGCTGGCCACGCTGCTCGTGTTTCTCCTCGTTCTGATCCTGATCGCCGGCCTCATTACGCTCTTCGCAATCCCGTTGGCACGCGAAGGCGTTGCATTCGTCCAGCAGCTTCCGTACATGATCGATGAGGCGAAGGCGGGCAGAGGAGTCGTCGGCAGACTATTGAACCGAACCAACGCGATCCACTACATAGAGGCGAACCAGGATCGCATCCGCGCCCTCCTCACGGGCCTGACCGCCCCAGCCGCCCGCGTCGTGCAGACCGTGGCGACCGGGGTGGCCGGAGTCATCACGATCTTCGTCCTGGCGCTACTGATGGCGTTCGAGGGTCCGAAGCTGGTGGATGGCGCACTGAGCCTCATCGATGACCCCGAACGTCGCCAACGGATCGCGCACGTCAGTACGGGCTGCGCGAAATCCATCACCGGCTACGTCTCGGGCAACCTCCTGATCAGCGTCATCTGTGGAGGTTTGATCTACGGAGCCCTTAAGATCATGGGTGTGCCGTTCGCGGGTCTGATTGCCATCTTCGTGGCATTCGCCGACCTCATCCCGCTCATCGGAGCAACGCTCGGCGCGATCGTCGCGGTCACCGCGGCAGCCCTTCACTCCCTCCCAGCGCTCATTGTGGTCGCAGCCTTCTTCGTCGCATATCAACAGGTGGAGAACCATGTCCTGCAACCACTTATCCTGTCCCGGACCGTCAAACTGAACCCACTCGCGGTGATCGTAGCGATCCTCGTCGGGGTCGAGCTCGCCGGAATTCTTGGGGCGCTGCTAGCCATCCCCTTCGCCGGCATCATCCAGGTCATCGTCCGCGATCTCTGGGACCACCGAAAAGGCGCTCCCCATGAGCTCATCACAACGAATGGCAACGTCCTTGCCACCACGCCGCCGCCGACACCGGCGAGTGGCGGCTAGTGTGCTGCGCCTGAGATTCGCGCCAGATATTTTGCAAGGGAGTTGAGGATCTCGTCTGCGGTCTTGGTCCAGACGAATGGTCGGGGGTTGGTGTTCCAGCTGTCGATCCAGGCGCGGATGTCGGCTTCGAGGTCGGCGACGCTGGTGTGCACCCCGCGACGGATGAGTTTGTCGGTGATCAGGCCGAACCAGCGCTCGACCTGGTTCATCCAGGAGGATCCGGTCGGGGTGAAGTGGATGTGGAACCGGGGATGCCTGTCCAGCCAGTTGTTGATCATGTCGGTCTTGTGGGTGGCGTAGTTGTCGCAGACCAGGTGGATGTCGAGCTCATCGGGGACGGCCTTGTCGATGGTGATCAAGAATTTACGGAACTCGGTGGCGCGCTGGCGGCGGTGAAGGTCGGAGATCACGTCACCGGTGGTGATGTCGAACGTGGCGAAGAGGCTGGTCACTCCGTGTCGGATGTAGTCGTGGCTGCGTCGTTCCGGTGTGCCCGGGATCATCGGCAGCACCGGCTGGGACCTGTTCAGTGCCTGACATTGGGACTTTTCGTCGGTGCACAGCACGACGGCCTTGTCGGGCGGGTTGTGGTAGAGCCCGACCACGTCGACGACCTTCTCCACGAACAGCGGGTCGGTGGACAGCTTGAACCCGTCCTGCAGGTGGGGTTTGAGGTCGAACTTCCGCCAGATCCGCCCAATGGTGGACGGCGACAGGCCGGACCGTTTCGCCATCGATGTCCGCGACCAGTGGGTCGCGTCCTGCGGGGTCTCCTCCAAGGTCGCTGTGACGACCTGCTCGACCTGGTCCAGCAGGATCGACGGTGGCCGGCCCGGCCGCGGCTCGTCGACCAGTCCTTCCAACCGCCGCTCGACGAACCGAGCCCGCCACTTCGTCACCGTCTGGTCCCGCACGCCGAGGACGGCGGCCACCTCGCTGTTCGAGCGCCCGTCGGCACAGCCCAGAATGATCTTGGACCGCAACGCCAGCGCCTGCGTCGAGGACGAGCGGCGTGCCCACCGTTCCAACTGGTCCCGCTCGGCCTCGGTCACCACCAGCTTCGCCTTCGGCCGCCCCGGACGGGGCCGGTCGACCAGCCCGTGCAGCCGCGACTCGGCGAACCGTCTGCGGACGTTGTGGACCGTCATCGTGGTCACCCCCAGCTGATCTGCCAGCCGCGCATACACCACACCCGGCTCCGCGCAACCCAGCACGATCTTGGCCCGGATCCCGACCCGGGAGTCCTCGGCAGCCATCGCGAGCACCTGCGCTCGCTCGACATCGGTCAATTCGAACTCCGCCGCTCCAGCAGATCTCACCACACCGAAAGTATAGAAACTAATGATGCGATATAGCGGCGCGCCACACTAGTAGGTTATTGCGGCTAATACTTTGGGATCGGTGGCTGAGTTTGGTTCGGGCGTCGGCGGTGGTGAACTGCCAGTCGACTTGGTGAGTCTGTCAAGCGAAGCTGGCACCACCGTGACGGAGGAACGGGGCACCACCCAGCTCGGTAGTGTGTGTGTCCCTGCCAGCCCGGCCAGGGTCAGTGGTGTCCGCGGGCAGGGGCTGGAGGTAGGCTCTAGCGGCCGCGGGCACGGTGAGAGCGTGAACCAGCAGGTCGTCCTTTGTTGCCGAAGTGGTGGTAGATCATGGCGACGTCGACACCGGCGCGGGCAGCGACGGCGCGGGTGCTGGTTTGTCGAACCCGTACTCGGCGAACAGATCCTGCGCTGCGTCGATGATGGCGGCCCGGGTGTCAGGTCCGCCCACCGGTGGACGGTCGGCCTTGCGGCGACCAGTCAGGTCCTCGCCACCACGGTCGAGCTTCTCCTTCTTCTCCAGCACGCCGAGCATGTGATGGGATCGCTCGCTACCCAGGTCCGGCGCGGCGGAGAACCAGCCACCGTCGACCAAGATCTCGGGCCAGTGATGTAGGAGGACTCGTCACCGGCGAAGAACAAGGCGGGCCCGGTGATGTCGTCTCCTTGGCCGGGTCGGCGCAGCAACACAGTGTGGTTCTGCTGGCCGTGCTGGATCCGTCGCATGATCGGGTTCGAGCTCATCGCCGCGGTCAGATCGGTCTCGATCCAGCCCGGCTCGATCACGTTGGACCGGATGCCCCAGTCGGCAGGCACCTAGACCGCCGACCGCGACATGCCGTTCAGCGTCCACTCCGACGCGGAGTAGCCGCCGCTGAAGTTTCCCGTTATTCCCCCAGGGAGCCGATGTTCACGATCGACCCGCCACCAGAGTCGCGGATCAGCGGCGCGCAGGTCTGGATTCCGCGCATCGTGGCGGTCACGTTGGTCTCGAAGACCTGCCGCCACTCCTCGATCTCGATCACGGGAACTTCACCAACGCGTTGCTGCCCACGATGTTCATCAACACATGCAACGCGCCCGCCCTCTCCCGGACCTGCGCGGCAGCGGCATCCCACTGGTCCTGCTCGACGATGTCGAGCTCAGTGAAGTAGGTCGTGCCACCACACCCGACATCCCGAGAACCACCAATAAGTCGTGAGCACAAATATCGGCGGCAACACGCCACAAACCTAGGATCAGCGGAGCCCGGAGAGGACCGAGGGGGGTGCTTCGCGGCGTAGCGAAGAACTCCTCGTCGATGACACCTATCGGGCGTAGGAGTCGGACAGGCGTCGTCCGTCGGCCTCGGAGAACACGTGCACATGCTCGGGATCGATCCGTAGTCGTATCGTCGACCCTCGCTCGGGAGGGTTGCGGGACGAGATC
>NZ_BAABAB010000044.1:0-125111 GCF_039537205.1 Microlunatus ginsengisoli
GGGTTGGCCTGCGCCCACATCGCGCCGCGATCGGGCCGAGTTGGGTTGGTGGGGCTCGGGTTGGTGGGGCTCGGGTTGGTGGGGCTCGGGTTGGTCCGACTTGGGTCAGCGCCGGGGTCCAGTCAGTCCGGTCCAGTGAGTCGGGCCAGTTAGTCGGGTCCGGGTCGGTCGGATCCGGGTTGGGCGGGTCCGGGTCGGTCGGCAACCGATTGGTCGGCCTCGGGTTGGTCCGCCTCGGGTCGGTCGGCGTCGGGTTGATCGGCAACCGATTGGTCGGCCTTGGGCCCGTCGCCCCAGGGGGCGTCGGGGTCGCGCGCGACCCAGGCTTCGCCCAGGGCGTACGCGTTCTCCAGGCTCCGCAGCAAGACGTCGGTTGCCGGGACGACGTTCTCGGGGCCGAGCCGGGCCGTGATGCCGGACCGGTCGAGGGTCTCCGCGAGCTGCCGGTTCACACCGGTGAGGACGAGCCGACAGCCACGATCCCGCAGCCGGTCGGCCCAGCGGCCGAAGGCAACGACCATGGTGGCCGACGGAACCTCGGGGACGAATCGCACCTCCAGCACGACCGCGGCGTTCACGGTCTGCGCCGTGTCGGGCCACAGCTCGTCGATCCGTTCGAGCTCGGCGAAGATGCCGGCCCCGCTGTAGCCGAGCACGGTCACCTCGCCGCTGGGGATCTCGGCCGGCGGCTTCGACATCCGCCAGCTGCCGTCGGGCTGTCTTGTCAGCCGGACGAGTCGGGCCTGTCGCTGGACCTGCACACAGAACAGCACCAGAGACAGCCCGGCGCCGATGAAGATCGCGTCCTGCAGCGGCAGCGCGGTGGTGGCCAGGAAGGTCACGACCATGGCGACCGCGGACAGTGGAGCCGTCCGAAAGACGAGGGCGATGTCCTTCCTTCGGCCCAGCACCAGCTCCAACCCGATCACCATCACCAGCCCGCCGATCACGGGCATCGGGATGACCTCGGCCTGCTTGCCGACCAGCAGCACGATCAGCGCCAGCCACGCTCCGGCGAAGATGTTGCTCCACCGGGTCCGGGCTCCTGCGCCGGTCGCCACCCCGGTGCGCGAGAGCGATCCGCCGGTGGGCAGAGCCTGGGTCAGCCCGCCGGCGAGGTTGCCGAGCCCTTGGGCCACGAAGTCGCCGGACACGCTGGTCCGGGTGCCGTCCGGGTTGGGTACGGCCGCGCCGATCCCCGCCGCCTGGGCCAGAGCGACCAGCGACACCGCGATCGCGCCCGTGATCAGGTGGGGGGCTGCGGCGAAGTTCGGCAGGACCGGGTGTGGAAGCGCGTTGGGGATGCTGGCGATGTCGCCGACGGTCTCGACGTCGACTCCGGCGATCACCACGACCAGGGTGACGACGGCGAGCGAAATCAGCAGCGCGAGCGCCTTCAGCGGCCGGAACAGCCGGGCCAGGAACCAGACGCCGACGGTGGCCACCGCCACGAGCGTGGACGCGAGGTCCCACTGCTGGACGTGGACCGCCCAGTCGCCGATTTTGAGCAGGGTGTTGTGCTGATCGCTGGCGT
This sequence comes from Microlunatus ginsengisoli, assembly GCF_039537205.1. Classification (NCBI taxonomy): domain Bacteria; kingdom Bacillati; phylum Actinomycetota; class Actinomycetes; order Propionibacteriales; family Propionibacteriaceae; genus Microlunatus; species Microlunatus ginsengisoli. The sequence goes on from NZ_BAABAB010000044.1 coordinate 1,535, forward strand.
ACGACGTCGCGTCTTTCAGCACGCCGGCGATGATCTGCAGGGCGATCCCCGTGGTGAAACCGGTCATCACAGCCGTCGAGACGAAGCTCATCGCCGAGCCCAGCCGGAAGACGCCGAACACGGTCATCACCGCACCGACCATCAGGGTCAGCATGGCGACGTTGCCGAGGTCGGTCGGATCCAGCCCGGCCTGGGCCAGCACGCTCTGGCTGGACAGGGCGATCGCGCTGGTCAGCGTGGTGGTCATCAGCACGGTCCGGGCGAACACGGCGCCGACCAGGGTCGGCGCCATGCCGGAGTAGAGGCCGAGCACCGGGTTGAAGCCGCCGATGCTGGCGTACGCCATGCCTTCGGGGATGCTGAACAGGCCGGTGACGAACCCGGCAACCACGTCCCGCCCGGTGGGCCGGCCGAGCCGGGGGAGCGCACGAACCCCGGCCTCGGGCGGCGTCATCGCTGCTGCCGACCCGGGCGTCAGGGCAGCACGATGTCGAAGTCGGGATCGCCCGGTTGCAGCACCCCGAACAGGGCGGTCAGCTGGCTCTGGTCGCCGTCGGCGGCGAGACCGCTGGCGCGGGCAGCCGCGATGTCGCCGCCGGCCAAGGCGGCCAGGGCGGCGGCCGGCACGGTCAGCGTCAGTGCGACTGGCTTGTCACCGCCCTCGACGTAGGTCAGGACGCCGTTGCGCAGCGTCATCCGGTACGAGCTGTGGTGGTCCGGCAACTCCCATCCGATGGTCAGGTCCAGGTCCCAGGCTTCCGGCCCGTTGACCTGGATGGCCAGCGCGTCGAACAGCATCTCCGGGCTCAGGTGGGCCAGGATGTCGGGTGCCGACGTCACTGTCGGGGTGCCGAAGTTGCCGGTGCGCAGCTCGGTCGCGCCGGAGAGGAAGAAGCAGCGCCAGGTGCCGTTCTCCGAGCCGTAGCCGAGCTGCTCGAACACGTCGGCGAGCAGGGCCTTGCCGGCCGCGTGATCCGGGTCGGCGAAGACGACGTGGTCGAGCAGTTCCGCGGCCCAACGCAGATCGCCCTCGTCGAAGGCGGTCCGCGCCAGCGCGACGACAGCGTGCGAGCCGCCCATCGCGGCGACGTACCGCTTGGCCTTCTCCGTCGGCGGGTGCTGCCACAGCCGGGCGGGGTTGCCGTCGAACCAACCGAGATAGCGCTGATAGATCGCCTTCACGTTGTGACTGACCGAGCCGTAGTAGCCATGGGTATTCCAGGCGTTCTCAAGGGCGGGCGGCAGCTCGATCAGCTCGGCGATCTCCGGCCCGGTGTACCCCCGGTTGAGCAGTCGCAGGGTCTGGTCGTGGAGATAGGCATAGAGGTCGCGTTGGGTGGAGAGGAACTCGACGATCTGCTCGGTGCCCCAGGTCGGCCAGTGATGCGAGGCGAACACCACGTCGGAGTCGTCGGCGAACAGCTCGATCGCCTCGGTCAGGTAGTGGGCCCAGATGTGCGGGTCGCGGACCAGCGCGCCGCGCAGGGTGAGCAGGTTGTGCAGGGTGTGGGTAGCGTTCTCGGCCATGCAGAGGGCCCGCTTGTCGGGGAAGTGGAAGTGCATCTCGGCCGGTGCCTCGGTCCCGGGCGCCATCTGGAAGACGATCCGGACTCCGTCGACGGTGTGTTCCTCGCCGGTCGTGGTGATGGTCAGGGTCGGGTCGAGCATGCTCACCGTCCCGGTGGACGTCGTCTGACCGAGACCCGCACCGAGGCCGCCGGTCGCCGACCGGTCGAGGGCGGCGCCGTACATGTAGCCCGCCCGCCGCGCCATCGCCGTGCCGGCATAGACGTTCTCGGCCACCGCGTGCTCGACGAAGCCCTCCGGAGCGATGATCTGCACCCTGCCGGCGTCGACGTCCTCCTTGCTGGTGACGCCCTTGACCCCACCGAAGTGGTCGATGTGGCTGTGGGTGTGGATCACCGCAACGACGGGCCGGTCGCCGCGGTGCTCGCGATACAGCGCCAGCGCAGCCGCCGCCGTCTCGATCGAGATCAGCGGATCGATCACGATCACACCGGTCTCGCCCTCGACGAAGCTGATGTTGGACAGGTCATAGCCGCGGACCTGATAGATCCCGTCGGTCACCTCGAACAGGCCCTGCTTGGCGACCAGCGTGGACTGCCGCCACAGGCTCGGGTGCACCGTGTCCGGAGCCTCGCCGGTCAGGAAGCTGGTGTAAGACCCGTTGTCCCAGACCACCGTGCCGGCGGCGTTGCGGATCACCGGCTCGCCGGCGGCGACGAATCCTCGTTCGGCGGCGTCGAAGTCCGCGGTGTCATCGAACGGTAGGTCGGCGTGGTCGGGCCGAGGCATGTCGAGTCCTCTCGATGATGGTGGCAGCCTGCCCCCCGATCCCGATCAGCCCCGGGACCGGCGACGGGCCTCGATCATCGCCGCCGCACCACCGCCGGCGAGCAGGAGACCGGCCACCAGCAGCCCGAGCGCCGGGCCACCGGTGTTGGGCAGTGGCGGACCCGGTGGGGTGGGCGGCGGCGGGGTCGGCTCGAAGGCGTTGACCGCGATCACGTCCACCGTCGTGCCGTCGCCGACGACGACCTCCCCGGGCTCGATCGAGACGCCGTCGGCGCCACCGTCGTCCGGCTCGGTCACCGTGCAGTGCGCGCCGGTCGGCAGTCCGGTGTAGGTGGCCTCGAGGTCATCCGGTGCGGTCAGCGTGACGAGGCCGTCGTCCTTGAGCTCGACGTCCGCGATCTCTCCGTCGACCAGCACCTGGCAGCTCAGCTGCAGGGTGAACTCGGTGCCGCTCGGCACCTCGCCGGCCCCGCCGCCGGCCAGCTTCTTGATCAACCGGATGGCTCCGACGTCGAACGTGTTGGTCACCGTGACGACGACCGGGGACTCGGCGGAGTCCGCGGTGACCTGGAACGGGCCGTCCGGCTCGACGACGGAACTGGTCGCACCGCCGGTCCGGGGCTCGGTCACCTCGCAGACCGACGTGACGTACAGACCGGTGACGACGACGCCGAGCGGTTGGTCGCCGCCGAGGACGAAGTCCTTGTCGTACGTCGTCGTGGGCCCGTCCTCCCCCGTGTCGTCGGCCTTTACGCAGTGCAGATGGACGGTGAACGGGCCGACGTCGTACAGCTCGGCGCCTTCACCCTCGACGGCTTTCGCGATCCTGACCTTGCCGGTCGGGAACGTGTTGGTGAAGCTGACCGTGTTGGTCACCGCGCCGCCGTCGCCGTCCGGGTCGAGCACCAGATCCGCGGCGGTGCCCGGCTGCGCCGGCTGGCCGTTGATCGCGTACGTCGTGCTGCCGGCCCCGCCGCTGTCGCTCTCGGTCGCCGTGCACGCCGATCCCGCCGGCAGCTCGGTGAACACCACCGGGGGGTCGTCGCTGTCGAACGTCGCGGTCATCGGGCGCAACGGACCGTAGCCGGCCGCGTACACCGGCTGGCCGAGGAACGTGCAGCTGACGTCGAAGGTGAACGGTCCGTACGTGATCGGGTTGCCGTCCTGATCGACTGCGGAGTTCGCGACGTCCTTGGCGATGCTCAGCGAGGCATCCAGGTAGGTATTGGTCGCCACGATCTGGACCGGTTCGTCGGAGTCGCGGCCGACCGTGACCGTAGTAGCTGCGAAGTCCGGGTTGCCGGCCGCGTCCGGGTCGTCCTCCGACACCGTGCACTCCGAGCCCCACGGCAGGTCGTCGATCTCGTACGGCTCGCCCGCGGTCACCGTGATGCTCGCGTCGTCGCCGAGGTCGACGTCCTCACCGACCGAGGTGCAGTGCACGGTCAGGTCGAACGTGGTCGGTGCATGTTCCGATGCCGGCCCGGCGACCTGCTTGAGGATGGACAACGGACCGGTCGCGAGCGCGGCACCGACCTTGTTGCCTTCCGACTTCGGCGACAGCCCCTTGGTGCCGTCGTCGTCGGTACGGGCCGCCGCGGCGACGGTGTTCCAGGCGATGGTGTCCGGTCCGGCGGTCGGGGACTGCGCCGGGGCGGTCGTGGTCACGTCGACCTTGACCGTACCGGCCGGCTGGAACATCTGGTCGAAGAAGTCCGCCTCGATCTTGATCGCCTTCGCGTTCGCCGGGATCGGGATGGAGCCTCCCAGCGACGGGTTCGCGATCTCCCCGATCAGCACCCAGTCGCCGTCCGGGTTGGGATCGCCCGGATTCACGCTCGGGCAGCTCTCACCCAGGTTCAGGTCGGCGGTGCACAGGCGCTCATCCGTGTCGTAGTACAGCCGGACGGCGCTGACCGTACCACCCGTGACCCCGGCGTAGCTGATCGACTGCGGGATCGGTGTCCACTGCGAGCCGCGGGTCAGCGACGTGATCGCGCCGGTGTCGCCCGGGGTGGGCAGCCGGTCGATCGCATACACGCGGTCCTGCGGCAGGTTCCCGGTGTTGGTGAACGTCAGCCGCCAGATGTCGTCGCCGCCCGGCTTGGTCACCGGCACGCAGCCGCCGACGTAGAAGCCGTTGGCGTCCGGCACACACGCCTGGTCGCCGTTGGTCGTGTTGGTCACGCCGAGCCCGTCGCCGGCGGCCGCCTTCACCGACTTCACACCGCGCAGGGCACCGCCCTTAGCCGGGTAGACCGTCGTGCTGGCCGTGCACTCGCCGGTGTCGTCGTCGAGGGTCTGTGCACAGCTATCCCAGGCCCGGTCGCCGCTGATGCCGGCCGTGTTCGTGACGTTGGTATTGCCGGGCAGACCGGTGCGGAACTGCAGTGGCGTGGTGATGGTGTAGGTCTGGCCCACCTCGAGCACCGTCCCGGCCGGGAACGTGAACGTGATCCGGGTGGCGGTCTCGGCGACGGTGACGGCGGCGGGATCGGAGCCGGTGGGCAGCTGCGGCCCGTTCGCCGGGTCGGGAGCGGCCCCCGCCAGGGCATAGCTGTAGCCGGTGCCGGCGCCGGCTCGGGCCGGGTCGTACTGCAGCAACGGCCCGTCGGCGTCGGAGCCCCAGCTGTCGGTGATCACCGGATTGGTGATCGGTACCGCGCCGGTGTTGGTGAACGTCAAGGTGTACGGGATGTTCGCGCCCGGCGGCTCCGCGCCGCTCGGTGTCTTGGACACCACGACCGCGTTGTTCGCGTGCCGGTACAGAATGTCGTCGGTCGCCTCGTCGTGACCGTGCAGCGGCTCGCCGTCGACGGTGTCCGCGGCGTAGTTGTCGCCCTGGATCGTGTCACTCGACCTGCCCGGGTCGTCCTCGCCCGGCATCGGGTCGTTGCCGGCGAGGTCGCTCAGCACCGGGCCGCCGGACCGCAGGTCCGTCCGGCGCTGGACCTGGAACGTGACCGGCTGGGTCGGTGTCGACGGGTTCTCCCAGATCGACCCGTCCGCCCTGGTGAACGTGAAGCGGAGTCCCTGGACCTGGTCGGCGGTGACGCCGTCCGGCAAAGCGAGTGTGGCGGGGATACCGGTGACCCAGGTGCCGCCGGTCCGCAGCACGGTGTTGCCCGGCCCCGCGGTGAACGTGCCTCCGACGTACGCGTCCACGCGCACCTGGTCGATCGGGGCGGTGAACGCGAACGAGCCGAAGCCGACGAAGTCGTAGGCGTTGAAGAATGTCGTGTCGTCGTCGGTGAGGGTCATCTCGACGGTCCGCGACGGTCCCGAGGGCTGGCCGGAAAGCGTCACGTTGACCGGCGAGTCGTCGGGCTCGGTCTGGGAGTCGGGACTGATCGTCTTCGTCGCCTGCAGCCCGATGCCGCGACCCTCCAGTTGCATGCCGGCGTCGTCGGCGTCGGTGCTGGTCCGCGGATCGACGTCCGGGTAGTTCACCAGATCGGCCGCCTCGGCGGTGGCCACGTCGTCGACGGTGGCGGGCGCCGGGACCGGTGTGTCCGGATCCGAACGCAGCCCGTCCCGGAGTCGGGTGGTGAACATGATCACGCCGGTGCCGTTGGAGGTGATCCGGCCCGAGTAGACGGCGGTGAAGCCGACGACGTCGGCCAGGTCGGACTCGCTCGCGGCCAGGGCCTCGTCCCTGGTCAGGGTTCGGGTGCCGCCGCCGGCCAGCTGGAGTGTGATGGTCAGGTCGGTCGCGCCGATCGTGGCCGGGTCGGTGATGTCGGTGAAGTCGGCGAGGTTGAAGTCTTCGAATGGATCGGTGCCGCCGGCCGGCTCGGTGATGGTGAGCCGGTCCACGACCCGTGGCGTGGTGTTCTTGCCCCTCAGCGTGACCGTGCCGGTCGGGTACTGGTCCGGGAACCGCGCCGTGCCGGGCGCCGGAACTCCCATCGGACCGCCGGTCCAGTCCTTGGTGATGTCGGCGGTCACGTTGACCGGGGTGATGACGATGTCGTCGAAGGCGTCCTCGTGGAAGAAGTCGTCGTTGTCGTCGACCACCAGGCGTGCCTGCGCGACGTTCTGGACGACGCCGGGATCGGCGGTGTTGTAGATGTCCTCGGCCAGCACCGGATCGTCGGGGTTCGAGCGGAGCTCGTCGCGGATCCGGAAGACCGGATGCAGGTGCCGCTGGTTGTCGATGGAGACGGCCACCCCGCTGCCGATCGGCGGCGCGGTGGGAGCGTCCACCACCCGGGTCGGACTCTCCGCGTAGGTCAGCCGGAACGCGATGGTGTCCTGCTGCGACGCCGCACTCAGGTTGTAGCCGGGGAACGTCTTGTCGCACGCAGCCGGGCAGGGGTCGCCCGGAGCATCGATCCATCGTCCCTGCGACGCGCTGAACAGCTCGACCGAGAGGACCTGGTCGTACTTCAGCCGCGGGTCGTCGGTCGCACTGATCGGATCGATCCGGACCAGATCGAAGCTGTCGTAGACGCTGGACGGCAGGTCGGCCTGCGACGGGGGCGGCGTGTCCGGCGTGTCGGAGATGACCATCCGGTCGATCCCGGTCGCACCGTCGGTCGACCAGGCGATGGTCGCGCCCTTCTCCTGCTGGGTCCGCTCGCCGACCGCCGCCGGGTCGTCCCAGGACTTGTCGATGAAGTCGGCATTCCCAGGCGTCGGCGGAACGATGTGGATGTCGTCACAGGCAGGTGCGCCTTGCGCCGGGTCGACACCGTCGGCGGCCGCGCTGGATGAGGCGCAGTCGTCGATGGTCAGGTTCTGGTCGGCCGCCTCCGGCTTCAGATCGAAGATCAGGTTCGGATTCACCGTCGTGCCGGGTGGGAACCCATTGTCGGAGTGGTAGACGAACCGGATCCCCTGGGCGTCGGCCGGCACCGGATCGGGGAAGTCGCCGGTGAAGATCTGCGGTCCGGCGAGGTCGACCATGCCCGGCACCTCGACCCACGCGGTGCCGTCCCAGTACTGCACGGTGAGCGTCGAGTCCGCCGGGATCGGGGTGTTGACCACGCCGCTCGGCGCGAAGCTGTCGAACCAGGTGTCACCGTCGAGGTCAGCCGGCTCCTGCACGATGATGTCGTTGGCGTCGGTGGTCGAGGCCGGGAACTCCTCGACGTGAGCGCTCAGCTGGACCAGGACCCGTTGCCCGGGGATCGAGAAGATCCGCGACGGCAGCACCGTCTTGCCGGTGTCGATCGCGATCCGCTTCTTCAGCGTCGTCAGCGTCGCGTCGGCGTCGTCGTGACCGTGGTAGCCACCCGGGGCGGTGGAGTCGGCGTCGACCGTGTTCGGGTGGTCGAGCGAGTCCACCGTCTGATCGGGATCGGCGGTGACCGCGAACGGGATCGACGCCTCCGCGCCGGGCACGATCGGACCGGTGAACTTCACCGTGAACCCGCTGACTGTCTTGCTCGCGTCGGGGTCGGGCAGCGTGTTCGGCGAGTCTGCGGTGAGGGTTTCGCTCGTTCCGTCCGAATAGGTGTACGTCACCGTCGCGCCGGTCGCGCCGCTCGGCGGCTGGATCGGGTTGTCGAAGCCGCCGAACGTCACCGGGTTGCTGCCGTCGGTGAACATGTTCGGGTCGGCGCCCGGCTCGGTGATGGTCATCGAGTCGAGCGTCCGGCTGCTGGAGTTGGTGGCGCCGATGGTGACCCTGCTGTCCGATCCGGCCGCGATCGTCGCCGGATCGAACGTCTTGTTCGCGTCGAGATCGATGTCGCCGGACTCGATGGTGTAGTCGTCGCTGGCGGTCGCAGGATCGGAGGTGTCCCCACCACGACCTACCGTGGTGGAGACCGTGTTGCCGATCGCGCCGGTTCCGGCGTCGGCGATGTTGTCCCGCTGCTCCATCCCGACGTCGATGCTGCCGGACGCGCCGGGGGCGATGTTCGCCCCGTCGGTGGAGATGAAGTGGACCCTGATGCCCTGGCAGTCGGCCGGGTCGACGCCGGCGGGGAGTGCGGCCGGTGGCGCGGACGGATCTCCCTCGACCCAGTCACCGCCGGTGTAGCAATCGACCTGGACCTGCTCGGCCCCGGCCGGGAGGGTGACGTCCAGGTCGCCGTTGAGCGCGAGGTAGGTGAATGCGTCGTTCGGCGGGTTCGTCGGATCGGTGAGCACGATCTCGTCAACCGGCACATTCGAGGCGTTGCCACCGGTCAGCGTCATGGTCGTCTCGTTGCCAGGGTTCGCGACGGAGCTGTCGGGATCGAACACCTTGTCGGTGGACGCCGCGAGATTGGTCGGGACGTTCGGCACGACGATGAAGCTGTCGGAGTCCGGCGGGGCGTTGGTCGCGTCCGCCGTCGCGGTGTTGGTCAGGTTCCGGCCGTCGAGATCCGGCGAGATGTCGTCGTCGACCTGGACCGGGATCGTGATCTGGATGTCGGTGCCGGCCCGGATGCCCTGGCCGCCGACCGGATCGTCCAGCGGCTGGGTGAAGTTGATCGTGATGTCGTCGCCGTTTGCGGAGGCGGTGCCGGCCCCGGCCGGGGTGATCGCGATGTCGGCCGCGGAGGCGTTCAGCGAGAGACCCTCGGGCAACGGGTCGGTCAGTTGAGCGCTGGTGCACCCTGTTCCGACGTCGACGGCGGTGCAGGTGATGGTGATGGTGTAGTCGAACGTCTCACCCGGCTGGACCACGTGGCCGTCGGTCCAGCCGGTGACCGTCTTGGTGACGGCCAACTCGGCGTCGCCCTCCGCGTACGCGGGCAGGACCATCAGGTTCGGAGCCAGCAGCAGCACGAGTCCGAGCAGCGCGATCAGCCAGCGCGACCGTAGCGGTGAGCGGCTGATCCTGCGGTCGGCGTGGGGCGGCACCGACTGCTCCTTCCGGCGGGGGGACCGGTAACTGTTGGCGAAGTGTGACGAGCCGACCGGCGTGTCGGTCGGCCGTCAGGCCCTTACCTTGTCATACCCTCCCCGCCGTTTCCACAGCTACCTCTCAGCCGGGGCAAAAGATCATCCCCGTGTGATGAGGTCGGCATCATCCCTTCAGGCCGCTGCCGGCAAAGCCCTCGACGATGCGGCGCTGGAAGATCAGGAACAGGATGACCAGCGGGAGCGCGCCCAGGATCGACGACGCCTGGATGTCGGACAGCCTCTGGCCGTACGAACCCTGGACCGTCGCCAGGCCGACCGGGATGGTCATCAGGTCCGGATTGGACAGCACGAACAGCGGCAGGATCAGGTTGTTCCAGACACCGACGAAGGTGACGATCGCCATCGCCGCGATGATCGGCTTCGACAGCGGCATCACGATCGTGCGATAGATCGTCCAGAAGCCGGCGCCGTCGATCCGCGCGGACTCCTCGTACTCCCGCGGCAGGCCGTCGAAGAACTGCTTGAACACGAACAGCGCGATCACCGCGGGGATCTGCGGCAGGATCACCGCCCAGTACGTGTTCAGCAGGCTCGCGGCGCCGAGGATCTGAAAGACCGGAACGATCAGAACCTGGGGTGGGATCATGATGCCGCCGACCATCAGCGCGAAGACGAGCCGGCGTCCGCGGAACCGGAGCCGGGAGATCGCGTACGCGGCCATGGACGCGAACAGCACGGTCAGGGCCACCGTGACGACCGAGGTGACGGCGCTGGCGAGGTACCAGTTCCAGATGTCGCCGCCGGTCAAGATCGTGACGTAGGACTCGAGCGTGAGCTGCCAGTCCTTCAGGATCGGGCCGGCGCCGAGCGCCGTCACGTCATTGGGGGTGAGCGAGGTCTTGATCGCCCACAAGCTCGGGATCAACCACAGCACGGCGAAGATCAGCAGCAACGCCCAGGAGACGATGGTGAACCCGCGGCCGGAGGATTTGTTCTCGGTCTCCGGATTGCGCGGCGGCGGAGCGGCGATCGAGACGCCGGTCGAGCCGCGCCGCGAGCGATCGGGGGTGGCGTCGTCGCGCCGGTCGGTGACGTCGGTCGACTGCGTCATCTCAGGCAGCCCTCCGTTCCTGGGCACGTTGCACGAGTTGTCGGATCACGGTGACGAGCACCACCACGATGAACAGCAGCACGGACGCTGCCGACGCCGCGCCGACCCGGTAATCGGTGAAGGCGGTGTTGGTGACCAGTCCGAGCAGGACCTGGGTCGAGGTGCCCGGGCCGCCCGCGGTCATCAGATACACCTGGTCGAAGATCTTCAGGCTGGCGATGATCTGGAGCAAGATCACCAGCGTCGTGGTCCGGCTGAGCAGCGGGATCGTGATGTGGCGGATCTGCTGCCAGGGCGTGGCGCCGTCCACCGACGCGGCCTCGTAGAGCTCGCGCGGAATGTCCTGCAGGCCGGCGAGATAGAGCACGAAGTTGAATCCGATCGTCCACCAGATCGTCGTGATGGCGATGCCGATCATGGCCAGATCCGGGGTGCCGAGCACCGGGCTCGGGTCCTCGTTGCCCAGCAGCGTCTGGAACGAGTTCCACAGCCCGGTGGTCGGGGTGAAGATGAAGTTCCAGATCAGCGCGATCGCGGCCGAGGGCAGGATGAACGGCACGAAGAAGGCCAGCCGGAAGAACCACTGACCCCGGCCCACCCGGTTCGCCAGCACGGCGAACACGAAGGCCAGCACGACCAGCGGTGGGACGGTGTAGATCGTGAACTGGATGGTGTGCCACAACGCTTCCCAGAAGTCGGCGCGGGACAACATCTCGGCGTAGTTGGCGAAGCCGACGAAGCTGCCGAACCCGGGCCGGACCAGGGTGGTGTCGAACATGCTCGTGATGAACATGTAGATCACCGGCCAGATCAAGAACAGCACGAAGAAGATCCCGAACGGGGCGATGAACAGCCAGGCGGGGCCGGCTTCCTTGCGCGGCCCGCGGGGCGGTTCGGGCGCGTCGGGCACGGATGTGGAGTTCGGTGCCAGGGTCTGAGCCGACATCAGCGGCGCTCCTCTCGTGCGGCGGTCATGTCAACGGGCTCGGCGTGTTGGTGTACGTCGTGAGCAGCTGTCGCGCCGTCGCCAGCCCGTCCTCGGGACTGGTCAGCCCTTGCAGCACGAGGCCGAGCTGGGCGCCGACGGTGTTCTCGAACGTGGACCCGGAGCCGGAGTACCAGGCCTCGGCGTCGTAGACGACCGTGTCGGCGGCTCGCGCGTAGTTCGACTGCGGCCTGAGCGCCTTGTACTCCGCGCTGTTCAGCGTCGGCAGGTAGCCCGGGATGTGGCCGCCCTGCGCCCAGGTCATGCTCTGGTCGAGCATCGACTTGATGAACGTCATCGCGCGCAGCACCTGGTCGTCGGTCCGATCCATCCTGGGCAGGACGAACGTGTGCGAGTCGGCCTGCTCGGCCTGGGTGTCGTAGAACGTGGGAACCGGGACGATGCCGAAGTTCAGCCCCTTGATGCTCTGCGCGGTGGTGATCTCCCACTCGCCCTGCAGATAGAAGGCGGACTGGCCGGTGAACATCAGGGTCTGCGAGCCCGCGTAGTCGGTGGTCGTCGGCATCAGCCCGCTGGTGGTCAGCTTCTGCATCCAGTGCATCGTGTCGAGCGTCAGCTCTTTGTTGTAGGTGAGCTTCTGCCCGCCGTCGCCCAGCCACGGAGTGTTGCCGTCGCGCTGGGAGTAGAGCGTCTGGAACCAGCGCCACGGGGTGGCCAGCTCGCTCACCGTGGCGACCGAGGCGCCGTATGCGCCGGTCACCTCCTTGCCTGCCTTGAGCGCATCCTCCCAGCCCTGGGTGCCCTTGATCTCCTTCAGGCTCCCGTCGGAGTTCAGCAGGCCGGCCTTCTCGCAGACGTCGGTGTTGTAGTACAGGACGAAGGGGTGGGTGTCCAGCGGGATGGCGAAGGACTTGCCGTCCACCTTCTGGTTCTCCCACGCCTTGGCGTTGAAGTCGCTCGGCTTCAACCCGACCAGGGCGAGCATGTCGTCGGTGATCTCGGTCAGCAGCCCGGCCCGCGCGAGGTTCTTCTCCCGGGTCAAGTGGGAGACGGCGACGTCGGGCGGAGCACCACCGATCGTGGCGAGGGTGACCTTCGTGTAGTACGGATTGCCCCAGGTGAAGGTCGCCGCCTGCAGCGAGTCCGGACCGCCGTGCTGATCCGCGTACGTCTGCAGCATCGTCTGCAGCCGGGCGCCGTCACCGCCGCCGAACAGGTTCCAGAAGGTCACCGTGCCGGGCGACAGTTCCGAGCCGAAGAGCCCGGCCCCGACCGCCGTACCGCAGCCGGACAGCCCGCCGGCGAGCGAGATGCCCGCGGCCGTGCCGAGTGCGCCGCGGAGAAACGTACGTCGGCTCACCGATTGCGAGCGGAATCCTGGGCCTGCCATCTGCAACCTCCGGGGGGAGAGATCTGTGCTGCGCTCGACCACGACCTGCCGGCGAAGTCGGTCGGCGCTACCTTAGGCAGATCCAACGTTGTATTTCAACGTTGAAGTGGCGAGAACTCGTTTTCTTCGGGCCCCGATCGTGCTCGATCGTGGCCGCACTTCCGGCATCTGCGCCGTCCCAGTAGCGTGACGAGCGCCGCTGCGATGGAGGAGTGAGATGGCGCGCTGGCGAGGCCGACTGCTGATCGCGTCCGCCTGCCTGGCGAGCATCGCGCTCACCGCCTGTGGCTCGCCCGGGTCGAGCCGGCACGACGGCGAAGGCCCGCGGACGAGCCCGGTGGACGGCCGCCCGCGGACCGATCCGACCGTGACCTCGCTCAGCGCCTTGCTGGTCAGCCCGCGCGAGCCGGCGATCCCGTTCGACGGGACCGACGGCCGGGTCACGGTGACCTACGAGCTCGAGCTCGCCAATGTCACGCCGTTCACGCTGAGCCCCGTCTCTGCCGAGGTGCTCGACCTCTCCGGACAGGTCGTGCAACGGATGGACCGCTCGACCGTGATCGCCGATCTCGCCCTGCCGTCCCGGCGCGGTGGCGTCGATCGCCTGGCCGAGGGCCAGGTCGCGACCCTGTATGTCACCGTCCAGTTCGAGGATCGGGCCCGGGTTCCGCGCCGGCTCGGCAATCGCGTCACCGTGAGCGGTCTGCCGAACGGTGGGACGTACACCAGCGATGTGGCGGTCGTCCCCGTCTCCGATCTCCGGGTCCCGGTGGTGGGCCCGCCGCTGGAGCCGGGTTCGCGCTACATCGCCGCTGACAGCTGCTGCGACAGCTCGCGGCACCGGCGGGCCCTGCTGCCGATCGCGAACGGACAGTGGCTGGCCCAGCGCTTCGCCGTCGACTGGGAGCAACTGGACGACCGCAACCGGACCGTGACCGGCACCGACCCGGCGAAGCCGGCCGACTATGCCGTCTACGGCAAGAAGGTGCTCGCCGCGACCGACGGCACCGTGGTGCACGTGCTGAACGGCCTGGCCGACCAGACACCCGGCAAGCTGCCCGCCGGCCTGTCGCCGGCCGAGGCCGACGGCAACAGCGTGATCATGGACATCGGCGGCGGCCTGTACGCGCTGTATGCCCACCTGCAGCGCGACAGCGTGACCGTCGAGGTGGGTCAGCACGTGCGCCGCGGCGAGCAACTGGGGCTGGTCGGCAACTCGGGCAACTCCTCAGCGCCCCACCTGCACTTCCACGTGATGGACGGGCCCTCCCCGATGACTTCGGAGGGAGTGCCGTACGTGATCGACTCCTTCGCCACGACCGGCCGGATCACGACTCAGGAGGATTTCGACACGTTGGAGAACACCACGACGCCGCTGCCCACCACCCCGCTGCCCGGCGACGGGCCGCACGAACGGGTGATGCCGCTGAACCTCGATCTGGTGACCTTCGGCTGATCGGTCCGGGCTCGGTCAGACCGTCGTGCCCGCCAGCTCGGCGGCGAGCCCGCTCAGCAGATAACCCAGCCCCTGCTCGAAGATGCGGTCCAGGCTGAAGTCGTACGGCTGGTGCACCAGAGCCGTGAACTGCGGATAGTCGGTCTGGTCGGCGATCGCTCTCAGGGCCGGTAGCTGGGTGTCCATCCACTCGTCGGCATCCATCCCGGTCAGCGCGGTGGCCGCGGCCTCCGCCTCGAGATTCACCGCCATCCCGCGGACGTAGCTGAACAGGGTGAGGTGGATGTCGAAGCGCGTGCCGAGGTCGGTGACCTCGTCGGTGAGCACGTCCAGCACCCACTCGGTCCAGCCGATGCCGCCCGCGACCGCCGGCGGCCGGCTGACCGACAGGGCCGCGGCCAGCCAGGGGTGCCGCCGGAACTGCCGCCACAGCCCACGTGCGGCCGCCTCCAGGCATTCCCGCCAGCCCGCGCCCTCCCGCGGCGGCGGCCGCCACTCGCCCATCGCGGTGTCGAGCATCTTCAGCAGCAGGTCGTCCTTGTCGGCGACGTGCCGATACAGCGTGGTCGGGGCCGTGTTCAGCTCGGTCGCGAGCCGGCGCATCGAGACCGCCTCCAGCCCCTCCCGGTCGGCGATGCCGAGCGCCGTCGCCACGATCACCCGGGCCTGCAGACCGTCGGCCGGGACCGGCCGGGGCGACGGGCGGCGGACCACGACGCCGAGGCCCGGCAGGGTCTCGGCCAGCCCGGCGGCCCGCAGGGTGGCATGCACCCGGGTGGCTGTGGCGATCGCGACGTGCCAGTCCCGGGTGATCTGGCGTGCGCTCGGCAGCAGGTCGCCGGGGGCCAGCTCACCGGCCACGATCCGGCGCTCCAACTCGTCGGCGATGCGCTGCGAGGTCGACTCGGCCATTCCCTCACTGTACTAGTACCCGAGTAGTACAGTCCGGTCGGATTCAAGCGTACGCCGTACCGTCGAGGCATGGCACACATTCTGATCAGCGGAGCCGGCGTGGCCGGACCCGCGCTCGCGTTGCTGCTCGTCCGAGCCGGTCACCAGGTCAGCCTGATCGAGCGTGCGTCCGGGCTGCGGCTCGGTGGACAGGCCGTCGACCTGCGCGGTGCCGGGCGCACCGTCGTCGAGGCGATGGGCCTGATGCCTGCCGTCCGCGCGCTGGCGCTGCGGCAGCGGGGCATGTCCTGGGTGGACGCCCGCGGCCGGGCCCGGGCCCGGATGGGCGTGGACGCGTTCGCCGGCGAGGGCTTCATCTCCGAGATCGAGATCCTCCGCGGCGACCTCGCCCAGATCATGTACGACGCCACCCGGCAGGCGGTGCAGTACGAGTTCGGCAACTCGGTCGTCGAGCTGCGCCAGGACGACCAGGGCGTGGACGTGGCCTTCGAGTCGGGTCCTCGGCGCCGCTTCGATCTGGTGGTCGGTGCGGACGGGCTGGCCTCGACCACGCGCCGGCTCGAGTTCGGCGAGGGCGGGATGCGCTCGCTCGGCTGTCTGATCGCCTGGTTCACCGCGCCCGATCCGGGTGACCTGGACGGCTGGTACGAGATGTACCTCGCCCGCGGCGGGCGCAACGCCTCACTACGGCCGGGCCGGCTGCCGGGCGAGGCGAAGGCTGCGCTGGGGTTGCGGATCGCGCCGGGCACCGCGTTCCCGAGCGGACGCGACGAGCAGCGGTCGCTGCTGCGGTCGCGGTTCGCCGGCCTGGGCTGGCGGGTTCCCGAGCTGCTGTCCGCGGCGGAGTCAGCGGACGACTTCGCGTTCGCCGAGATCGGCCAGGTCCACCTGCCGTCGTGGTCACGCGGCCGGGTGGTGCTGCTCGGCGACGCGGCGGCCAGCCCCAGCCCGCTGACCGGGCTCGGCACCAGCGTCGCCCTGGTCCAGGCGTACGTCCTCGCCGGCGAGCTGGCCGCGGCCGGCGGTGACCACCGACGTGCCTTCGCCCGCTACGAGCAGGTCTGCCGGCCCTACGTCGATCGGGCCCAGGAGATGCCGCCCGGCGGTGCCGCGGGCTTCGCACCGATGAGCGAGGCGATGATCCGGCTGCAGACGCTGTCGATGCGGCTGGCCACCCGCTGGCCGATGCGGCCGATGCTCCAGAAGCAGTTCGGCAAGGCGGCCGACGTCGTGCTGCCGGACTACGACCTCGTCGCCACGGCGCGCCGCTCGGTTCCGCCGGCTGGCCCGGTGGGCCGGTGATCCGCGGTCAGCGGGACCGGACCTTGCGCCCGTGCACGTCCAGCCGGTCCAGGTCGCCGGCCAGGATCTCGATCTCGCGGACCAGGCCGTCCTCGACGGTGAACGCGAACACCACCTTCACCTCGCCGCGCAGGCTCCACATGGCGGCGGCGAAACCGTCCAGGTCGGCCGGCCGGGCCGCCTTCGCGCGACCGTTCCAGAACTCGGCCACCTCTCGGGCACCGCTGAGCCGCGGCGGAGGGCCGCCCATCGCGACCGCGGCCGCGTCGGCGGCGACCACCGCGTCGGGATGCAGCAGCTCCATCAACCGGTCGAAGCGGCCGTTCTTGGACGCGTCCAGGAAGGCGTCGACCACCTCGCGCTGCCGGACCCGATCGACCTCGACGTCCTCTCCCTGGCCGCGGATCCGGCGCCGGGCCCGGCTGGCCAGCTGACGGCAGGCGGTGCTGCTGCGGCCGAGAGTCGGCGCGATCTCGTCGAAGGACAGCCCGAACAGGTCGTGCAGGCAGAACGCCAGCCGCTCGGCAGGCACCAGCGAGTCGAGCACCACCATCAGCGCCTGGCCGACCGCATCGGCCCGCTCCGCCTCGTCGGCCGGGTCGGATCCGGCGTGATCGGCCAGGTCGCCGGGCTCGGCATCGAGGTCCTCGCGGCGTGCGGTGCGGACGCGGAGCTGGTCGAGGCAGATGCGCGACACGACCGTGGTCAGCCAGGCTGGCAGGTTGTCGATCGCGGACACGTCGCTGCGCTGCAGCCGGAGCCAGGTCTCCTGCACCGCGTCGTCGGCCTCGTGCACCGACCCGAGCAGGCGATAGGCCACCGCGCGCAGGTGAGTACGTTGCTGTTCAAAGATCTCGGTCCGGTCATCCATGGCTGTCACATTCTGCTCGGTCGATCCGTCATCTGATCGACGAACGTGCGGCCCCCGATGTGACCGCCACGACTTCCCGAGGAGGGAAAAGCATGAGTGCACCGATCCAGAGCCTGGTGATCCCGGTGTCCGACCTGGACGCGGCCAAGGCGATCTACACGACCCTGTGGGGCGATCCGCACACCGACACGGCCTATTACGTGGGCTACAACGTCGACGGCTTCGAGGTCGCCCTGGCGCCCGGCGACGTCTCCGGCGGCCCGGTCGCCTATGCCGACGTCGAGGATCTCGACGCCACCCACGCGGCGCTGATCGCGGCCGGCGGGACCGAGCGCACCGCACCGATGAAGGTCGCACCCGAGTCCCGGGTCAGCGTGGTCGACGACCCCGACGGCAACCCGATCGGACTTCGCGGCAAGTAGCCCTTTCCTGCGCTATTCGGCCTAACTCGTTGGGTCGATCGTCATACTGGTGGCGTGGGGGAGCAGCAGGTCTGCGTCGATGGCGCGGCGCCAGCCGGATCGGCCGCCCGGTGATCAGCCGACGTACCGTTCTGGCCACGTTGGCCGCTGCGGCCGGGATGGGTGTGCTGACCACGTCCCAGGCCGCGGCGGCGACGTACGGCGTCCCCACCGGCACCCCGCTGACGGACTACAACCCGCCCTCGACGTCCGGTGTCGTCGTCCTCCCGGACGGGTTCGTGGGCGACCGGCTCCGGTTCCACGGCGTGATCACCTTCGCCGGCAGCGCCCGGATCACGCGCTCGCTGTTCCGTGGCCCGGCGCAGCCGATGAGCGGCCAGCAGGCCTGCGTCCGCTGCTACAACCGCCGGGTCGGTCAGGCCGTGCTGGACCAGTGCACGATCCGGCCGCAGCTCCCGTTCAACTGTCTCGACGGGATCCTCGGCTGGCAGTACGAGGTCTATCGCTCCGAGATCACCGGAACGATCGACGGCGCCGGGATCTATGCCACCGCTCAGACCGGTTCGTCGTCGGCTCGGGTCGTGATCGAGGACACCTGGATCCACGACCTGACGTACTACTACCCGGACCTGGTCACCCCGAGCCACGCCGACGGCACCCACCCGGACTGCATCGAGATCCAAGGCGGCCGGGACATCACGCTGCGACGGCTCAAGCTGGAGGCCACCGCCACCGCGATCGCCGGCTCGGGGGCCAACCCGGCGAAGCCGTGGCTGCTGGGCCAGGGGTGGGCCAACGGCAACTGTGTGGTCATGGTCAACAACACCGGTATCCCGATCCGCAACCTGATGATCGACTCCTGCACCCTCCGCGGCGGACTGGCCCAGCTGGCCGTCAAGCCGGACATCGGCCTGACGCTGAACGCGAACCGGCACTATCGGGCGGTCGCCCAGCAGCCCGGCGCCCACGCCGGCTACTGGATCCGGTTCGACGATCTGAAGACGGACCAGGTGCAGGGCCTCGGCACCAGCACCTGGATCGACGGGCCGTACGCCGGGCAGGTGCTCACCCAGCCCCGCGACCGCGGGATTCACACCGACAGATCCTGAGTACGGCCCCGCTCAGGCGTATCGCCGGCGCGGCTCAGCCCTTCCCGCAGTTCTGTGTGGCCTGCGATGCTGTGCTCTGGCCGGCCTCGGTATGTTCAGCACGGATCCCGGCAAAGGCACCCCCTTGCCGGGATGGTCTGGATGGGCACTACTGGGTCTCCTCGTGGTCGTCCGCGTTCTCTCGCTCGCGGTGACGTGGCCGGCGAGGCTGGCGTTCGGCGTCGACGCCCGGAAGGTGCTGGCCAGCCCGCGCGAAGGACCCGGCGCCGGATGCCGTCCGGCTCTATCTCATCGACGAGCTCTCCGCAGCACACGGACGCAACCAAAGAGTCGTCGTGCGGAAGTTCCGCTATCTCCAGGGTGCTGTTGTTGCCCTCGTCGTGGAGACGGCAGTCTTCGTGTTCGCGCTGTTGTCGAAAGGCTCCTGAAGCATGGTTCGGGAAGGCCCGTCCTATGGACCGCCGGAACTGTCCGGGCAGCCACCGCCCTATGGACAGCAACCACCGTCCGGCGGATATGGCCCGCCGCAACAGCCGCAGGGTGGAGAGAGAGGTCGCCCGGGCTGTCTCTGGCTGGGAATCGTCGCGATCGCTCTCGCCCTGATTGCGATCATCATCGTCGTGATCTGGGTCAGCACCTGACCTTGGTGGTCGCGCCGAGTGATCAGGCGGCGAAGCGCCCGGCCATCGCCGGGAACCAGAACTCGACGGCGAAGAAGTAGGTCGCCAACACGACGAAACCGGTCGCGACGGCCAGCAGCACGACCGCCGCCCACCGCGTGATCGCGGACGACGATCGCCGCCGCGCGCGGAGGTAGAGCTCGACGACGATCAAGTTGGGCACCCAGAAGAAGAACGCCATCACCCGGTCGAAGCCGCCGTGGAAGTCCTCGGTATGCGCGAGCCGGTCGGTGAGCAGAAACCAGAAGCCGTAGTACATCCGATACAGCCACGAGCCGATGGCCAGGGCGAACAACCGCAACGCCCATGCCTCGTGGATCTCGATCCGCCGGGCTCGGGCATTGCGGTATGCCTGCACCGCGCAGAAGATCAGCGCGATCCCATACCCGGCGAACCCGACGCTCATCACCGGACCACCGACGGTGCCCTTGATCAAGATGAAGCCGAGGCCGCCGATGCCGGCCAGGAACGATGCGGCCAGGTACACCCGGCCGAGCCCGCGGTGCACGGCCGGGTGGCGGTCGCGGAGCCGGCGGGAGAGCTGGATGCAGCCGAGCATCAAGATCACGCCGCCGGCCGCGAAATGCAGGCCGATCGAGGCCGTCGCCGTCGGCGCGGACCGCTCGTAGAGGCGCGGCAGCACGGCGTTCCAGTCACCGAGTTGTCGATCGGCCACGGCTCCGGCGTAGTAGATCAAGATGTAGACGCCGAACAACGCCGTGCTCAGCCAGACGGTCGCGACCAGGGCCACCGAGACCCGCCGCAGTGCCGAGCGACCGTTCAGTCCGGCTCTCGGTGTGTCGAGTTCCGCATTGGGGACGGCCATGGGGAATGGTAGCGCCGCTAGGGGCACGATGCGGATGGCGTCACTCGACCAGGACGTCACGCGAATGTCGGATCAGGCAGCGCGAATCATGCGCACGCCAGCGACGTGATCGCCCTTGTCGCAGCGGTCGGGGTGACAGGATTTGAACCTGCGACCTCTTCGTCCCGAACTTGGCGCACGGCTGGCGCGGGCCTCCGCGCGGACGATCCCGAGTCGGCACGGACGACAACAACCACAACGAGCGGTGCGACTGTTGCTGTACTTCGCTGCTGTACCGTGCCCGACCCCGAGCGGGCTCGTGCGGATCGTCCGCCTCAGGGCGTGCGATGGACCGCTCCCTTATAAGAGCAAGATGGTTCCACCGTGCCCGGCCGCCCAGTGGGCCCGTGGGAACTTGAGCCCAGAACCCGCGAATTAAGTGAGAGACCAGTCACTATTGGAGACGGCCCAGTTCGGCATCTTCCAATATCCGGGTTGGCGCCAGGGCCGAGCGACCGTCCGAGGGCGGCAACCGGCTGGCAGTCGCCCGAGCCCGTTTGGGGTCATCGGCCGTGCAACCCAGACAGCGATTCGACACCGAATCTAAGTGGACGAGCCCCCAAGAAGCGTGACAGAATCAAACCTCCGAGCGCCATCTACTAGGTTTGGTCAGCTTAGGGGGTCGCATTGACGTCGCGGGCTTTCCAGGGCGGGTTATTGAACGAATCGGAGCCTGACGACAAGCTGAGGCACTCGCCGCGAGAGGCTCTGGACGCGCCTCGGCAAACGCTGGAGGCCGGGGGCGAGCACTTGCTTGATGCAGTGCGCCCGAAGAAGCCGGCGGACATTGAGTGGTTGGACACTTCGGCTGCCAGTATGCTGCAATCTCTTCCAGAGATCGACCATTCCGAATACGAGGAGATGCGCTCCGCCATGACGGCGGTAATTGATCGTAGCTTCTTGGCCATGGATGGTGGCAAGCTTCTTGACGCTATCGCCTACGTGCTACTGATAGCCTTGCCGCCAATCTTACTGATTGGCCTGTTCGGCAATACGAGCGATCTGGGCGAGGCGACGGATAAGTACATTTTGACGACAACGCTCGCATTCGTGGCCGGAAGCATAACATACCTGATAACCATTCTGCCGCGCGAGAAGGTCGCAAGAGAGGACTTTCTTTGGGCGTATGCGAAATTCGCTCCGAAGCGATCCGATGCGGCGAAGATCGCACCAAGACAGCCGGGGCTGATTCCGGCGTTAGTATGCATGTGGTTCGTCTCGTTGCCATTACTGCTCGCGCCCAAGTGGACCGCGATATCGTTGTTGTCATTTGCAGCAATAGTTGCGATGGCGCTACTTTCGAGTCGTCCCGCAGCGAGCTGGCGCACCCGACCTGTTGAAAAGCGCGGTACCGGCGACCTAGAACTGTGGGATGCCGCGATAACACTCGAAAACGAAGGTGGGTCGACGAGTCGTCCTCGAATGGCAGTCATCTTAGGCATGGGCGTTGTCGTATTGGCGATATTCTTGGCTCGTCCATCCTCAGCATTAATGGAACGACACATATCCGCCCTCTTTGACATGTGTTTCGTGAGCCTCCTCGTAGTACTTATGGTTGCAAGTCTCGACTACCTTACACTTTGGCAAATTCCCCGCCGCGGCTCAGCTAAGATTCTCCTGTACGCAGCCGGTTACATTGCGTTGCCGGCAGCTTTCTCGGTAGATTTGGTCGGAGGATATCTTACGGACGTTACGCTATGTGCAGCTATTGGCAGTGCGCTTGCTCTGGCTTTCGTGGCCAGTCCAGTCGCTGCAGACCGCGTCAGCATTAGGCGAGTCGCAATCCTTGCGGCGTTGGCCTATATAGTCGTCTATATTCTTATGCAACATGTGTCTAGCCTTTTAGACGTGCTGACGATCGCCGCGTTCGGGCCGATCGCTATTTCTGCATTGACGCCGCTAGTTGTACGCTTCCCATTTATGCGTCGGAGTCATGTGAGGCGATGGTTGTCCGGAAAGGAATACCCACTCGATTGCACAAGTGTCAATCTACTAAACATTTGTTACTACTTGCAGCAAGACGACTCGATTGGCCATGCGGATCGGCAAAAAAGCATGGGCCCTGATACCCATCTTCGCCGCGCTTTGATCGAGATTGAACTTGCCGCTTGTGACTCGGAGTGTGAATTGGGAGGGTGGTTCGGCCGTGCGCTGCGAGGTAATGCGGCGGATACCACTTGGGCAGTTGATTCCTCCCATAGGCTTGCTAGGACGATTAGATCGTATAAGCATGATTTGTTGAAGGACCCTAAGAGCGCGAAGCAAGTTGGCGCAGGTGCGACCCGTCATCTTAAAGCGGCGCTAAGGGGAGAATGGAAAGACCTTTTGTCGGAGGAGGCCGCGGCGCCTGCTCGCTCGACTGTCCTCCGAATCGTCAAACAGGCCTTGCCGCCCGTGGTGCTCGCGGCTTCGGCTTTTCTTCTTCCATGGGCGCTTGGCGTTCCGGCCGATTCGCAAACGGCGACCAGTGTGCGTGTATCGCTCCTAGTCGCCGCGGTACTGGCCGTGTTTGCCTCCTTCAATCCGGAGTTGAGTAAGGTCGGTGACAAACTCGACAAGCAGTTCGAAAAGATCTGGCCCAAGGGATGATCTCCCGCGGAGCAAATTGCCAACGTGGATGCGGCCGGCTGTCATGTTCGGTTGCTGTGGGGCAGGTGCGAGTGGCCGTCGCCAAAAGTCTTTGTAGTCCTCTTGCGCAAAGAACAACCGTCGCAGTCGCGGAGGCGGGCCGGCGAGGTGCTTGGATAGAAGCCCGCCAAATAGTTTTGGATTGCCGACGACCGTGCCCATAAGGGCACTCGGCTTGTTGCGCGTGAAGGGACCCAAGCTGCCGAGTTCCAAAGACTAACTCTAGATCTCGCAGTATCGTCCCGTTCGGTCCGGGCCTTCGCGTCGGCCATGTCCTGAAGGTGTTCGATGACATCGAACCCGAGCGCGTCCAAGTCCAGGTGACCGTCCCAGAACACAGCCCAGGCGGCCGCGGCCGATCGAGATCGCCTCCACTCGTGCCGGCACGTCGGAGACGCCACGGGTGTGCAGGGCGACCATCGCGGTTAAGGTGGAACGCCGCGCGGCGGCGAGCCGGGCCAGGTGCGGCCAGCGGCCGAGCACTCCGACCGCGGTCGGCAACGACCCACCGAACGCGTTCCACAGATCCGGGAACGCCCAGCGGGCCAGGCTGATCAACCGTCGCAGGTACCGGTTGCCGTCGATCACCGCGGCGCCTCGACGCATACATGCCCGCCGCAACGCCAACTTGAGCCGGATCGACGGTTCGCAACGGGTGCAGGTCGAACACCTCACCGGCCCGCGCCAACACGTCTCTGTCGCGCCCTGGCGGCTTGTGTTCCGGCACACACGCGCTCCAAGCTGTGTGGTGAAATGCTAACTCCTGTCCGATACCGGCGGCTCGCCCAATGCCCGTCTCGCGGGATCGAGGCAGATCGCTAAGTCAGCTGTCCACAAACCAGAAAGTCGGCTAATGCTTGAGACCCTTCTGCTCCAGCTGGGAACGTCGGCCGCAAAGGCTGTCGCTAAGATGTGGATTAAGAGCGAGGTTGCAATCACCCTGACGGACGGCGTGATCGATCAGCTATCGGGCCGCGTCTCGAGTATCACGGAACGACGGCGTACTTCGCGTCAGTTCGCGGTGATGGCTGAGCGGATTGCAGAGCAACTCGCGCCGCTCCTGGATAACGAATATCGCGGCCTTGCCGAAAATGAAAAGCTCGCGACGCTGGTGGCCGTCACGAACGTCATTGGCACGGTACAACACCTGGACCCCAGCAACCTATTTGCGATCGACCTCGATCCAACTGCGCTCGAACATTTGCTCACCGAGTCGCCGTCCATGAAAGAGCGAGACGATTTGAATCCGCCCGCACAGTATCTCTTTGATCGACTCCTTCGTGAGAATTGCAGCTATGTCGTAGAACTTGCAGCCGGTTTGCCGAGCTTCACGAGTTCAGCTCTAGTTGAATTACTCAGAAGAGAAACTCATATTCAGAATGTAGTAGAAACCATTTTGTCACAAATTCCACAACCCGAGGTGGAGCGTGAATCCGAAGATCAGCAGTTCGAATTGCGCTACCGCCGACAGGTATCCCGAGTTCTGAATCAACTGGAACTCTTCGGCCTCAGTCTTTCAGAAGCATCCGCACGCTATCAGTTGAGTGTTGCCTACATCACGCTTACCGCGTCGATGTCCCAGCATTTTGTCCCGACCGCAGGTCACGAGACCGATAATGACGATGAGGCTGAAGTCGATCGATCATCGGACGAAGGCGCAGTTTTCCCGGTTGACGAGGTTCTTGCCTCAAGCAATCGGCACGTTATTCGAGGCGAGGCTGGGTCGGGAAAGACGACGCTTCTCCAGTGGTTGGCCGTTACCGCTGCGCGGGATGCGTTTGAGGGACCACTTGAATCGTGGTCCCGCATGATCCCCATCTTTCTACAATTGCGGCGGTACGCGAATAGTCAGCTACCCTTGCCACAAGAGTTTTTGCATCATGTTGCCGGCAACATCGTCGGCATCATGCCTCCGGGCTGGGTGCATCGGCAGATGGACGCGGGTCGAGTGCTGCTGCTGCTGGACGGGGTTGACGAGTTACCCGAGAACCAGCGTGACTCAGCGCGAGATTGGCTCCAAGAACTGTTGATCCAATTCCCCCAGTGCCGATTTGTTGTGACCACCCGTCCTCCTGCGGTGCCCGAAGACTGGCTAGCCGAAGCTGGCTTCGCTGTGTCAGAACTTACGCCTATGGGGACTGCCGACATCGTTGCGTTCGTCGAGCATTGGTACGCCGCGGCGCGACGGCTTAATACCAATGCCGAAGACATGCAACTGGCACGCTTTGAACGCGATTTAATAGCGAAGATTCGCGAAGTTCCCAGCCTGCGTGGGCTGGCGTCGACGCCACTGCTCTGTGCGATGCTGTGCGCCCTCAATCGCGATCGGCGTACCAAGCTGCCTCGAGATCGAATGGAGCTCTACCGAATTGCGCTTGAGAGCCTCCTTGAACGACGGGATATTGAACGAGAAATCGCGGTCGCAGACATCGACCTGGGCCTACGCGAAAAGGAAATGTTACTACAGGATCTAGCATTTTGGTTGCTGTTGAACTCCCGATCGGATCTCGAACGGGACGTTGCCATCTCTCGCGTCGCTTTGCGTTTACCGTACCTCCCGGCGATTGAGGCATCCCCCAGCGACGTATTTGACTATCTCTTAGTGCGCAGCGGTCTGATACGAGAGCCAGTCGAAGGCAGGATCGATTTTATACACCGCACTTTCCAGGAGTATCTCGCCGCAGCTAGAGTAGTGACGGAGGAGAATATACCCCTTCTTATCGAGAAGGCAACGGATGATCAGTGGAGAGAAACGGTCATACTTGGTGTTGGTCATGCGAGTCCAAAGCAGCGCGATTCTCTGCTACGTGGGCTATTGAAGCGGGGCCGTGAGGAAAATAGCAATCGACATCGACTGTACCTGTTGGCGGGAGCATGTTTGGAAACCGCGGTGGAACTGAATCCGGATACGACGGCCGCGGTCCATGCCTCACTTGCGCAGGCATTGCCCCCAATCAATATGACGGAAGCGCGAGCCGTGGCGTCGGCCGGGTCAGAGACGGCAACGCTATTGGCGCAGTTCGTTGGGCGGCGAGCATCGGTTGCTGCCGCGTGCGTTAGAGCACTCTGCCTCATTGGTACTGACGGGGCGCTCGAGGTTTTGAAAGCGTATCGAGCTGATTCTCGCCGAACTGTTGTGCGGGAACTTTTGCGCGGATGGGACAACTTTGAGTGCGACCGGTACGCGCGCGAGATTTTGAGTCACGCCAAACTGGAAGGCACTCTAGAGCTAAACGATCTCGAGGCGCTCGACGCTGTTGATCACTTGCAGAATGTGTCTAGCGTCGCCTTCACCGGATCGTCCAGCTTGAGGTCCTTGTCGCGTCTGCGAAATATCGATAAACTGACTGAGCTAAACCTCCCAAATGGTTCACAGATAGCCGATCTGCAGCCAATCGAGGGCATGACATCTCTTAAATCCCTATTGATTCATCAGGCTGAGATGACATCTCTCCCCATACTCCCGGATTCGCTGCAAACGCTGAAGCTTGAATCATGTCGGCAATTGGCCGACATATCAGCACTGAGGCATCACCCTTCCATCCGCTCTCTACAGATCACGCAGCCAGCGGCGGAAATTGACCTTAGCCCTCTCGCGGACACCCGGCTTACGGACCTGGACCTCTCGTTGCGAGCGAGAGCAACTGTTAGGGCGCCCGATTGGCTTCCGCGAGATGGCCGCCTGCGTTCGCTCAAGCTTCGATCAATTATGGGAGAGGGCCGTAGATTCGGGTTCTCGTTGGGCGCGGGCCATTCCTGTAACGCCTTGAAGCGGCATGATGACCTTCACACGCTTGAATTGAGCCCAGTGAGTGGAGATATGCGCAGCCTTGAAGGCATCGCTGCAGGAATCTCGACTCTTGTCCTGCATGATTGTGTGCATCTTGCTGACGCGAGTCAGCTCGCGGGGTCAAAGCTTGAGAAACTCGTCCTTTGGGATGCGGCGGAGCTAGTAGACTTTCGCTTCCTCGCGACGTTGACTGAGCTGCGCGACCTGAATTTGCGTGGGTGCAAGGGATTCAATGATTTGAAGCTGTTACGTGCTGCGTCTAAACTCCAATTCCTGGAAATTTCGGATACGGGTATTTCCGATCTCACGGGTATTGGCGACCAGCATCCGAGCTTAGGCATGCTGTCGCTATCGGGTTGCCCGCTCGATTCGCTGGACCCACTGATTGGCGTGGAGGATTGTTGGATCTTGCTGGACAGAAAGTTGAGTCGCTTGATCACTGACGAGCTGCGCGCACAGAACGATATTTTTGCAACGGCTTATGTGGAAGACGAGGATGACGATTGATCGACACTAAGTTGTGAATTTGCAATGCGCGCCGGCGCTTATTGTTGTTGATCAGCGCTTGGGTGCGATCGAGGGGCGTGTATCGTTCCGATGGTGATGGTCTTTGGGCACCACAACTGCATGCGTCTATATACGACGCCCGGCCTCGGGAATATGGGCGGCGGGCAAGGTATGCGCGAACGGTTGCGAAGCGACGTCGAGGTACGTCGCTGAGTCGTCCGTAGTCCACCAGGGTTGGGTCGGTGACAGCTGGGTCGGTCCAGCGACTAGAGTCGCAAGCGATGTCTGCATACCCGTCTATTCGTACCGGCATCGGGCACGATATCCATCATCTGGTGCCCGGTCATCGTCTGGTGCTTGGTGGCGTCACCATTCCTGCAGGGGTTGGCTTCGACACGCACTCTGATGGCGACGTCCTCTGCCATGCATTGCTCGATGCGCTCGCTGGAGCAGTCGCGGACGGTGACCTTGGAACACACTTCCCGGAGGACGATCCAGACGCAATCGACGCGAGAAGCTTAGGTTTTGTCGAGGAGTTCGCCGGCTATCTCGCCGAGCGTGGGTACGCCGTCGCGAACGTTGATAGCTTCATCTCGCTTGGTACGGTCCGACTCCGACCGCACATCGAAGAGATGCGAAAGAACCTAGCGACGGCGCTTGGGATGGACCTCGCCGATGTCTCGGTCAAGGCTCGATCGAACGACGGCATAGGACCCGAGGGGGAAGGCACGGCCTGCGCAGCGTGGGCGAGTGTGTTGGTTTACCGAACCACCGACTGATCCGCCGAAAGGGTCATCCCTAGACGGACTGGTCCCAGGGCTGAGCGGTCTCCCACACGGCATCGAAGCTGCGCCGGTAGCCGTCGAACCAGGTGCTGCCTTCTAGCCGGCGAAGGTGCAGAAGCGGGTTCGCGGAGGCGGGCGCACCCCACATGTGGGGGTTAGCGAGCATGACGTCGTCGAAGCGGAACAGGGATGCGTACAGCGTTGTCGCGTGGAGCCGAACCTCGCACCCGGGCACGTCGACGAGGCTGCGGTAGTAGGTGAGTGCGGCACGGATCTTGTGCGGCAGTGCTCCGCGCAGACCTTCCTCGCGGTCGCGAATGTCGACAGCCGCGCTGGTGGGGTCGCCCCAGCAGAGGCGGACCTGGACGCCGGCACCGGCGCGTTCGGCGAGCATGTCGGCGATCCTCGGCATCACGTTCGCCATGAAGGTTCCGCAGTAGACCAGGACGTCGATGTGTCGCGTCGCGCTCCCCACCAGCTGCAGCCAGGTATCTCGAGGCACGGAGGCGCGGTCCGGGAAGACGCCGACAAACTCCGACTGCACGGCGTCCTGTCGTTCGTCGGCGTCGCGCTCTGCGAGCAGTTCTGGCCAGAGATAGACCTCGTCGACGTCGAGTTCGTGAGCCACGGTCCACCGCGTCTCGCGGTGAGGGATGCGGCCTGAGCTGAGCCACCGTTCGACGGTTTTCGAGTTGACGTCGCAGGCCCTCGCGAGCCTTCCAGGCGTGTAGCCCCGCTGCAGCATGACCGTTCGCAGTCGTTCGTTCACGGCATTAGTTCACGGTACGTTTTTGGACATGTCAAGGACTCTGCAGGACCAATTCCGCTGTCGTATCGTGGCGGCATGGTGCGCCTCGTGCTGTGGGATGTCGACCACACGCTGATTGAGAACGCCGGCGTCAGCAAGGAGATCTACGCCGCGGCGTACCTGGAGCTAACGGGCATCGCGCCAACGCACTCGGCGGTTACCGAAGGCCGGACCGACCCCGACATCATGGCGGACCTGCTGCGGTCGCACGCATCCCCGGAGGTCGCATGGGATCGGGTGGAGACAGCGTTGCGGTACGCCGGCGCGCGACATCGCCAGGCGCTCGCCGATCGCGGCTGGGTTCTCCCCGGTGTTCACGAGCTGCTCATCGCCCTGGCCGACGCCGGCACTGCACAGACCATCGTCAGCGGGAACATCAGGGCCAACGCTGAGGTAAAGGTGGCTGGGTTCGGGCTGCTAGATTGGCTCGACCTCGATATCGGCGGATACGGCTCCGACAGTCGAGATCGAGCCGAGCTGGTCTCACTCGCCAAGAGTCGCGCAGCCCGCAAGTACGCCCACTCGCGGATCGACGCCACCGTGATTGGGGACACCCCGCGTGACGTCGAGGCCGCGCACCGCGGCGGCGCGCGCGTCCTCGCGGTGGCTTCGGGTGTGCATTCCGAATCGACCCTCCGCGCTGCCGGCGCCGATATGACGCTGCCCGATCTGTCCGATACGGCCGCAGCTCTCGCGTTCGTCCTCGCCTGGGACGTCTGAGCATCACGGGGGACGCGGACGGACGTTTCGGCCGCGTCCCAGACGTCCCAGCTGTCCGTCTTGACGGTTTAGGCGTCCCTACCGATACGGGTCTGATGAATCTGTCCGATTCATTGACACGGGAAGGCAACGGCGATGCTGACACTGCCGCTGGTAATCGTCCTCGGTTTGCTGGCCTTTGGGCTGGTGAAGTGGGGCAAGCAGAAGGTCTCGGGTGTGCTGGTCGGCATTCTCTTCGGCCTAGCGCTGGCGACGACGATGGTCGGTCCGCCGATCCTGCACGCGGTCACGTCGGCGTCAAAGACCGTCGTCGCTGCGATCAGTTCGGCGGTGCGGTGATGGACACCGCACGCGATGCCTGGCTCAGCGAGAAGCGGATGGTGTGCGCCGGCCTCCGGGAGTGGCCGGCTGCGCTGGAGGGTCCTGAGGCGGATCTGACCGCGGCCGCAGTGGAGCTGGTAATCGCCGCCTATGACGGCAGCCTCGCCGATCCGGGCTGGCCGTGGGTCCGGGAGGCCGACGAGCTGGGCGTGTTCTGGCTCGACCCCGAACCGATGGCCGGCTTCGACGGTGTCGGCGGCGACCTGACCCTGCTGCCTATCGTCGAGGCCCTGCTGGGCGGCCGCCGGGTCCCCGACCTGGCCCAGCTACTCCAACGCCTAGACCACGGCACGGTGCAGCTCGTGCTGGACGCGTTCACCCGCGCCTCCCGGTGGCACCGCGACATCGCCCTCTACGCCTTCAACGGCGACCCCTGGGCCGTCTCCGGCTGGATCACCGCCCAACGCTCCCGCTACACCGCCTCCACCTGGACCGACACCGACTCCGGCGCTGGGCGGAGGGCGTCGTGACCACGGCCCTGGCGATGCAGGACCCCGACGACGATCGGGACCGGACACCGGAGCCGTCCGCCGGCGAGCTGGTCGAGGTGCCGGCGTCGGCGGTGCTCGACCGGCTGGACCAGCAGCGGGGCGCCGGCCCGGTCGACGACGACGCCGGCCAGCTCGTAGACGCGGACCAAGACGAGGACGAGGGTCGGCCAGTGACGGTCGACGCCCTGGTCGAGGAGCTGCCCGCGGTGCGGCCGTCGGCGGCACCGCGGCCGGTGTTGCCGGCCTGGGTGAAGTCCTGGCCGGCGTTCCTGGACGCCGCGTCCTGGTGGCTGCGGCACTGCTGGCATGTGGTGGCGTTCCACGGGATCCGGCTCCCGCTGTACTGGCTCCGGCTGGTCGGCCGGTCCCCGTTCGGGGTGGCCCGGCTGCTGGGGGTGGTATGGCGGTGGTCGACCGACCCGGACGGGCGGCAGATGCGGTCGGCGATGAACACCGCCGGCGCCGACCCCTCGGTCTTCGTCAGGCTGACTGAGCAGCACCGGCAGATGGTCCGCTGCCGGCTCCTCGTCACCTCCATCGTCGCGACCCTGGCCGCGTTCGTGGGCTGGTCGGTGATCACGTCGACTTCCCCCGGCGTGATCGCCGCAACCACCATCGCCGTTCTCGCGGTACTGGGCGGGATCGGTCGGTCAGCGGATCGGCCGGTCACGTCCCGGTCGATCGACTCCGAAGCGGTGCCGCGGCTGACCGCGGACCTGATCGTCACCGCCCTCGGCTCGCTGGGCATCGCGGAGCTGAACAAGTCCCTCAAGCCCGGTGTCGAGCTGGGTGTGCGGTTCCCGTCACCGATCATGCGCGACGGCCCCGGCTTCCGCGCCGAGGTCGACCTCCCGCCCGGTGTCACCGCTGGTGATGTGATCGAACGCCGCGACCGCCTCGCCTCCGGACTCCGCCGGCCCCTCTCCAGTGTCTGGCCGTCGGCGGACCATGACACCCACGCCGGCCGGCTGCACATCTGGTGCGGCGACAAACCCATGAGCCGCGCGAAGCCCGTGGCGTGGCCGCTGGCCAAGACCGGCAAGGTCGACCTGTTCGCCCCGTTCCCGATCGGCACCGACCCGCAAGGCCGGCCGGTCACCATCACGCTGATGTTCGCGCTGATGGTCATCGGCGCGATCCCGCGGATGGGCAAGACGTTCCTCCTCCGGCTCCTCGCGTTGGCCGCCGCCTTGGATCCGTCGGCGGAGCTGCACGTCTACGACCTCCGCGGCGGCGCCGACTTGCTCCCGCTGGAGCCAGTGGCGCACCGGTTCCGCACCGGCGACGACACCGACGACCTCGCCTACCTCAAAGCCGATATCCGCGAGCTGAAACGGGACATGGCCCGCCGCTACAAGACCATCCGCAGCCTGCCGAGGGACATCTGCCCGGAGGGCAAGGTCACCCGCGCACTTGCCGACAAACGCTCCCTCGGCTTGTGGCCGATCGTGGTCGTGATCGACGAGGTCCAGGTCGCGTTCGACGACGACCCCGAGCTGGTCGAGATGGTCACCGACCTCGGCAAACGCGGCCCGGCCGCCGGGATCATGTTCCTGCTCGCCACCCAACGCGTCGACGCCAAGTCCCTCCCCACCGGGATCAGCTCGAACGCTGTCCTCCGGTTCTGTTTGAAGGTGACCGGGCAGGTCGAGAACGACATGGTCCTCGGCACGTCGATGTACAAGGCCGGGATCCGGGCCACCATGTTCGCCCGCACCGACCGTGGTGTCGGGTATCTCGCCGGAGAAGGCGACGAACCGACCATCGTCCGCACCGCCTACCTTGACGCCCCCGCCGCCGAAGCCGTCGCCGCCCGCGCCCGAGCCGCCCGCCTCGCCGCCGGGCTCCTCACCGGGCACGCCGCCGGGATCGACCCCGACCCCGACGACTCCACGGCTTCGATCCTCGACCACCTCGCTTCGGTGTGGCCGGTCGGTGAGGAGAAGGTCTGGTGGGACGACCTCGCCGAACGCCTCGCCGGCGCATTCCCCGGCCTCTACGGCGCGTGGACCGGTGAACAGGTCACCGCCGCCGTCCGGCCACACGGGCTCCGCTCGATCCAGATCAAACGCACCGTCGACGGCAAACAACTCAACCGTCGCGGCCTCGCCCGTGCCGCCCTCCAGGCCGTCCTCGACGAACGCGCCGCCAACCCCGACCATCTCGCTGGCCGCGACTCCCGTTGGCCCACCTACACCCCTCCCGTGGTCGACGACACCACCCCGCATTCGCCCGCTACCCCCGACCCTGACCCGGGCTACCAGTAGCAGCCGCGCTACCGGCCCGACTACCAGCCCCACTAGGGCAGTAGCCCGGTAGCACCCCCGAGCCGGCGCCAGCTGCGCCGCGCTCAACCCCATCCCCCACCCGTGCAGTCCTCGACCGCCGCTACCGAAGCGGCGGCCGCGGATCCGCACACCCTCAGAAAGGTTCACGCCCATGCCCGACCCCACCAGCAGCGTGCTGGCCGACCGGCTCCACGAGCATGCCCGCGCCGCCGGCGAACACCTGACCGGCATCGCCGCCGACACCCTCCCCGGCCCGACCATTCCGGCTCCGTCACTGCTGCCGATCCTGGCCCGGCTTGAGGAACTCACTGACACCCTCGACCGCACCTTGCGCCAGCTCGGCGGCTCCGTGCTGCTCGGCGCAAGCGTCCCCGAGGTCGACGACTACGACCGGCACGCCGACCCGGGCCACACCGCGCAACGGGCCGCCGACCGGCTCGACGACGCCGCCACCTTCGCCTACCGGACCAGCCTAATGATCGCGTCCGCGCACGCACAGATCACCGGCCTCCGCTACGCCGCCGACCCCGACGGCACGGTCGGGGCAAACCGATGAACACCCTCGACCCCCGCCTGGTCCAGCTGATCCAGGCCGCCCTCGCCTACGCCGCCCGTGGCTGGCACGTGTTCCCGACCGTCCCCGGCAGCAAGGTGCCCGCTTGCCCCGCCCACACCGCGAACCGGTGCAACAAGTCCGATCCGTACTGCCGCAACGGGCACACCAGCTGGGAGCAGCGCGCCACCCGCGACCCCGGCCGGATCCGGCGTGCCTGGTCCACCCGGCCCTACGGAATCGGGATCGCCTGCGGCCCGTCCCGGCTGGCGGTGATCGACACCGACCGCGCCAAACCCGGCGTCACGGGTCCCGAACCGTGGGCCACACACAAGATCCGCTCCGGCGACGCCGTGCTCGCCGAGCTGGCCCGCGGCCGCGACCTCCCGCCCACGTGGACCGTGGCCACGCCGTCCGGTGGGTTCCACCGTTACTACCGGATCCCCGCCGGCGTCGAGCTGGGTAACACCGCCGGCCGGCTCGGCTGGCTAATCGACACCCGCGGCCGCGGCGGCTACGTCGTCGCCCCACCCACCAGGCTCCTCACCGGCCGCTACACCCGCCTCGACAGCCCCAACCCCGCCCTGCTGCCCGACTGGCTCGTCGAACTCCTCACCCGCCCCGACAGGAGCGCTCAGCCGGCCACCAGCAGCCCGCAGGCGGCCGCGCACCGGCCGCAGGCGCCCGATGGCGTGCGGAGACCGGCCGGCTACGTCAGAGCCGCGCTGGCCGCCGAAACCGCCCAGGTCCGCGATGCCCAACCGGGTGGCCGCAATCATGCTCTGTTCTGCGCCGCCGTCGCGCTCGGCCAGCTCGTCGGCGCCGATCTCGTCGACGAGCAGACGGTGCGTGACCTGCTGCTCGCCGCCTGCACCGGCCACATCGGCGTCGACGGGTTCACCGCCGCTGAAGCCAGCACGACCATCAGCTCCGGCCTGACCCGCGGCAAGACCCAACCCCGCACCCGCAAACCGAGGAGAGTCGCATGAACACCAAGAAGCCCGACAACAACGTCGTCACTTTGACCGCCGGCGCCGAGCTGGTCGACGGTGCCGAGCTGCTGGACCAGATCGAAGCCGCGATCTGTGCCTATGTCGTGTTGCCGTCCGATCATGCTGCGGTCGCCGCCGTGCTCTGGATCGCCGCCACCCACGCCGTGCCCGCCTGGAACACCGCCCCGCGGCTCGTGATCAAAGCCCCCGAGAAGCGGTGCGGGAAGTCCCGCTTGCTCGACCTGATCGAGGCGCTGTGCTACCGACCGCTGATGACGGCCAACGCCTCACCGTCGGCGGTCTACCGCTCGATCGGGCAGGACCCGAGCGACCCGCCCACACCGCTGATGGACGAGGCCGACACCATCTGGGGGCCGAAGGTCGGCGAAGGCAACGAGGACCTTCGCGGCCTGCTGAACGCCGGCCACCAACGCAACCGGCCGACCGCCCGCTGGGACGCCGGCCGGCGCCAGGTCGAACTCATCGCCACCTTCGCCATGGTCGGGCTCGCCGGGATCGGGAACATGCCCGACACCATCGAAGATCGGGCCGTGATCATCAAGATGCGCCGGCGGGCACCCGACGAAACCGTCAAGCCCTACCGAGCCCGCCGCGATGGTCCAGCCCTCGACGCCCTCAGAGCTCAGCTGCATGCCTGGGTCCGTGCCCACCTCGACAAACTGACCGACGCCGAACCGGAGATGCCGCTGGAGGACCGCGCCGCCGACACCTGGGAACCGCTCATCGCAATCGCCGACCTCGCCGGCGGCCACTGGCCCACCATCGCCCGGGACGCGGCCGAAGCCCTCGCCGCCGGGGCCCCCGACGTCGACCACGTGTCTCTCCGGATCCGGCTCCTCATCGACTGCCGCACCGCCTTCGGCGAAGCCCACGCGCTCGCCTCAGCCGCACTGCTGAACCGGCTCAGGGCCGACACCGAAGCACCCTGGGCCGACCTCGGCGCCGACGGCCTAACCGCCCGAAGACTCGGCCTGATGCTCGGCGAATTCAACGTCAGCTCCAGCAACCACCGATGGGAAGACGGCACCCAAACCAAAGGCTTCGACCGGTCCGACTTCGCCGACGCCTGGCGCCGATACTGCCCGCCCGAACCAGGGCCGGGCACCCCCCGTTCCAATCGTCCCAAGCGTCCCACACCTAGTCAGGCCCGGGACGCTTACGAACTCTGGGACGGAACAAGCGTCCCAGCGCCGACAACCGTCCCAGGGCTGACTAGGGACGGGACGCTTGGGACGGATGGAACGGCACTCCCGCAACAACCCCACGCGGCCGTGTGCATCAGCTGCCGCCAACCCCTCAGCGACGACGACGGCACCCACACCCACCCCACCTGCACCACCTCGACAAAGGAGTCCTGACATGACTGTCGGCAGCACGCCGGGCGTCGCCCTGACGCCCCGTTGGTACACCGTCGCCCAGGTCGCCGAGCTGCTCGGTTACGGACAGACCAAGGTGCGCATGTTGATCATCGCCGGCGACCTCCGATCGCTGAAAGACGGTCGATCGCGCCGAGTTCTGCCGGAGTGGGTCGACGAGTACGTCCAGATGCGCGCATCCCAGGCCGAGACCAGCTGGTGGTCCCAGTGAGCCGCCGGCACAATGGCGAGGGGTCTATTTACCCCTACCGGAACGGGTTCGCCGCGTACGCGTGGATCACGACCCCTGCCGGCCGGCGCCAGCGCAAATATGTCTACGGCATGACGCGTGAGATCGTCCATGGCAAGTGGGTCGAGCTGACACGACAGGCCACCAAAGGTCCGGTGCTGACGAAGGTGCCGACCCTCAGCCAGTTCCTCGAGCGCTGGCTCGAGGACACGGTCGCTCCGAACCTCGCGCCGTTGACCCACGCGACCTACGAGAGTCATGTTCGCCACTACATCGAGCCGGCCCTCGGCAACCTCCGGCTGGACCGACTCCGAGTGACCAACGTGCAGGCGTGGCTCAACGGGCTACCCAAGGTGTGCCAGTGCTGCGCCCAGGGCAAAGACGCCCGCAGGTCGGCGGAACGACGACGGTGCTGCGCGATCGGCAAGTGCTGCCACAGCACCATCTCGGCACGGACGATCAAGGACGTGCGAGCTGTTCTCCGGTCGGCGCTCGCCTCCGCCAAGCGCGAGGAGTTGGTGGAGCGGAACGTCGCCGAGCTCGTCACCACACCGAAGCAGCGGAGTCGGAAGGTCGTGCCCTGGACCAGTGAGGAGGCACGCCACTTCCTCGAATCGGCCCGCTCGGACCGCGACCGGCTCTATGCCGCCTACGTCCTGGTGCTCGTGCTCGGGATGCGCAAAGGCGAAGTCCTCGGACTCCGCTGGGATGCGATCGACACCGATGCCGGTGAGTTGATCATCGATCGCCAGCTCCAGCGCGTGAGGCGCGAGCTGCTCTACCGCGTGACCAAGACCGAAGCCTCCGACGACTCCCTGCCCCTGCCCGACATCGTGACGGCTGCGCTCATACATCGCCGAGCCGAGCAGGAGACGGCCCGGGCCGCCGCCGGCGAGGCGTGGCAGGAGTTCGTCGACGACGGCCAGGTCGCGCTCGTGTTCACCGGTCGCTATGGCACACCCATCGACCCGCGCACTCTCAATCGCGCGTTCACCGCCCGGTGCGCGGCTGCCGGCGTCCGGCGCATGACGGTCCACGATGCTCGCCGAACCTGTGCAACGCTGCTCGTCGACCTGGACGTGCATCCGCGGGTGATCATGCGAATCCTTCGGCATGTCGACCAAAGCGTCACCATGAACATCTACGCCAAGGCCAGCTCGGACAAGACCCGCGACGCGCTCCGCCGGCTTGGGGAGAGCCTCGGCTGAGTCGTAAACGGCCAACTCGCCTAACTGCAAGCGTGCGGTGCGTGCTACGGGCTGCTGGGCGGACGCGGTGACGAAGAGTCGCCGCGGCGCCGTCCGCCCACCTTTCACAGGCAAATGATGGTCAGTCGCTCGCCTACATTCATGACGCACGCCGAGGCGCCACAGGACCCGGGGGACGGCTTGTGCTCGACGTGTAGTGGAGGACACCGGCCCCGAGCGTGAGTGCCCCGGCGAGCCCAACCAGCCACGGCAGCATCCGTTCGAAGCGGGCATCTTGCTGATTCGCGAGAACGCCGCGTGCATCCGTCGGATTGGCGGCCCGGTACTCGACCAGGTAGGGATCCCCTACCTGGAGCTTGCCTGTCGGCGCTACGTCTGGGAGCAATCGCTCATATGTCGCGCCTCCGACGTCATATCGGACGAGCGCGCTGCCCCCTTTGCTCGACCATCGATTTTGGATATGGGTGACTTGGCCCGTCGTCGTTGCGGAATCGGGCCAGGATGACGAGTCGGACGTGACGAGCATGAAGGTGAGCAAAGCTGTGAACGCGCCGAGCGCGAGGACAACGCGCAGCGGAATAAATGCTGCCGGCCGACTCATGGCACAAGTATCCGCGTTCCGGAACCACGGTTCGGGGTTCCAAGGTTCTGGATGCCGTATCGGGCGGACCGATCAACCGTTCCGACTCATCTTGCGAGCGGCACTCTGGGACCAACTGCACAACAGCTGATCGGAGTAACTGTCGGAGTAACTACTGCGGTACTTTGCTGCTGTACTGACCTTGAGCTACACACTGGCACGCGGCCGAAACCGCCTGTGACCAGGTGTCTTGCTGGTCGGGGTGACAGGATTTGAACCTGCGACCTCTTCGTCCCGAACGAAGCGCGCTACCAAGCTGCGCCACACCCCGCTGGCCCGGGTGTCCCGCGGGCCTCGGAGAGTCTAGCCCATCGACGCGGTGGGGGTGACATCCGTTTCACCACGGCCGCACGGCGACTGGGCCGACGCCGATTCGACGCCGAATCGAGGCCGGAACCACCCTTGACATGTGAACGTTAACCATATTGACTACGGAGTCATCGCGAGCGATTGACTGCGTAGTCAATCCGAAAGGACCGTCGATGCCGTACGCCGTAGCGAACGCCAGGGGCGTCGTGATGGTGGACGTGGCCAAGCGGGCCGGCGTCTCCCAGAAGACCGTCTCGCGCGTGGTGAACAACGCTCCGCACGTCCGGCCCGGGGTCCGCGATCGGGTGATGACCGCGATCGCGGAGCTCGGCTACCACCCGAATGTCGCGGCGCAGGCGCTGGCGCGCAATCGAACCCACGTGATCGGGATGCTGGCCATCGCCTCCGATCTCTACGGTCCGGCCCGGCGGGTCTTCACGATCGAGCAGGCGACCCGCCGGCACGGCTTCAGGCTCGCGCTGGCGTCACTGCCCGACCTGGAGCGGGATACCGTCGCCGCCGGCGTCCAAGACCTGCTGGGCAGCGGTGTCGAGGGGATCGTGGTCGAGGTGCCGAACCACTTGGTCGACCTCGACCTGGGCCGGCTCGACCTCCCGGTGGTGACCAGCGCCGGCCGCATCGCCGGAGTGGCCCGCCAGGCAGTGATCGACACCGATCAGGCGGACGCGGCGAGGCAGGCCACCAACTATCTGCTCGGTCTCGGTCACGAGACCGTGTGGCACCTTGCCGGGCCGCGGGACTGGGACGCGGCCCGGAAGCGCCTGACCGGCTGGCGGGCGGCGCTGCGGGATGCCGGTCGTCGCGTTCCCCCCGTCTTCTACGGAGACTGGTCGGCGCGGGCGGGATATCAGCGAGGGCTCGAGCTGGCCCGTCGCGACGATGTGACGGCGGTGTTCGCGGCGAACGACCACATGGCGATGGGCCTGCTGCGGGCAATCGCCGAGACCGGTCGCCGCATTCCCGAAGACATCTCGGTGATGGGCTATGACAACGTCCCGGAGGCCGAGTTCCAGATGGTGCCGCTCACCACCGTCGGCTCCGACGAGTCCGGCACCGCCGAACGGATGCTGTCCGAGCTGGTCGCCCTGATCGAGGGCGACGAGCCGCCCGAGGCCGAGATCGATCTCGGCTTCTCCCTGATCTTCCGCCGCTCCTCGGGGCCGCCGCCGAGCCGCTGACGTCCGTCCATCCAGAGACCACCCGTCCACCAGACCACAGCTCGACTCCATCTCCACCTTCTCACTACGAAAGGGACAGCGATGTCTTCACCGTTCACCCGACGCAAGTTCCTGCTCGGTACGGCCGCCGCGGCCTCCAGCGCCTGGCTGCTCTCGGCCTGCGGAGGCGGTAGCGGCGACGGCGGCGGCGGCTCGTCGCCGGCCGCGTCCGCCTCGGCGATCCCGCAGTCCGAGATCGACCAGGCCATGAACACCGAGACCAAGCTGACGTTCTGGACCTGGGTACCGAACATCAAGAACGAGGTCGCGATGTTCATGAAGGCGTACCCCAAGATCACCGTCGACGTCGTGAACGTCGGTCAGGGCGCGCCTCACTACCAGAAGCTGCGCACCGCGATCCAGTCCGGCCAGGGCGGACCGGACGTCGCCCAGGTCGAGTTCCAGTACATTCCTTCCTTCACTCTGGGCGAGGGCAACCTGCTCGACCTCACCCCGTACGCGCCCGCCGACGTCTCGTCGATGTTCCCGGAGTGGGTCTGGGGTCAGGTCAACGCCAACAACGGCTTCTGGGGAGTGCCGCAGGATACCGGGCCGATGGGCCTGTTGTACCGCGACGATCTGCTCTCGGCGGCGGGCATCCAGCCGCCCAAGACCTGGGACGAGTTCGCGTCCGCGGCGGAGACCTACCACTCCAAGAACCCCAAGAGCTATCTGGTCAACGTCGCTCCGAGCCAGGCCGGCCAGATCATCGCCTACATGTGGCAGCTCGGCGCGCGGCCGTTCAAATTCGACGGCCAGCAGACCGTCACCGTGGACCTCGCCAGCGAGCAGGGCAAGCAGATCGCCAAGTACTGGGGCGATCTGGTCACCTCGGGCGTGGCGTCGGTCGACACCGACTTCACCGATCAGTGGTACCAGGGCCTGTCCAGCGGCAAGTATGCGAGCTGGCCGGCCGCGGCCTGGGGTCCGGTCTTCCTCGCCGGATCCGCCGCCAAGACCTCCGGGAAGTGGCGGGCCGCCGAGCTGCCGCAATGGCAGACCGGTCAGTCGGTGTCCAGCAACTGGGGTGGCTCGACCGACGCCGTACTGAAGTCCAGCAAGAACCCGATCGCCGCCTCCCAGCTGGCCCTGTGGATCAACACCAACAAGCAGTCCACGCTGAGCTTCGCTACCGAGCAGTTCCTCTTCCCGGCCACCAACCAGATCCTGGAGGATCCGTCGTTCACCGGCCAGGAGTCGAAGTTCTACGGCGGCCAGAAGGTGAACGAGCTGTTCGCCAAGATCTCGAAGACCGTCAGCACCGACTTCGGCTGGCTACCGTTCATGGACTACGTCTATTCGCAGTTCAACGAGACGCTCGGCAAGGCGTTCGCGAACAAGACCGACGCCGTCGCGGGGCTGCAGGCCTGGCAGGACTCCTGCGCCAAGTACGCCAAGGATCAGGGTTTCACCGTCTCCTGACTGCTGCCCGCGTCCCTGTCCGCCGCCGGGCGGGCAGGGACCTCCGACACGAAAGGGCTTCTCATGTCCGCAACCGTGACCGCGACCGGTGGATCGGCGACCGCTGCCGGCAAACGCCTGCCCCGGCGTGGCGCGACCGCCGCCCAGCGGCGACAGTGGGGTGCGGCGTACGCACTGGTGCTGCCGTTCTTCGTGATCTTCCTGGCGATGATCGTGGTGCCGCTTTTCTACTCCGGCTATCTGTCCCTCTTCCGCAAGAAGCTGATCGGCGGCGTCACCTTCTCCGGACTCGAGAACTATGCTCGCGCGCTCACCGATCCGAGCTTCCTCTCCGGCGTCGGGCGGATGGGATTGTTCCTGATCATCCAGGTTCCGATGATGTTGGTCCTGGCGATCTTCTTCGCCCTGGCCCTGGACAGCGGGATGATGCGGCTGGCGAAATTCAGCCGGCTCGCGATCTACGTCCCGTACGCCGTCCCCGGCGTCGTCGCCACGCTGATGTGGGGATTCCTCTACGGCCCCGACTTCGGCCCGTTCGCGCAGATCGCCGCGTGGTTCGGCGCAGCTGCGCCGCAGTTCTTCTCGACCCGCGGGATGTTCTTCTCGATCATGAACATCGTGAACTGGGAGTTCATCGGCTACAACATGATCATCCTGTACGCCGCGCTGCGCTCGATTCCGGCCGAGCTCTACGAAGCCGCCCGGGTCGACGGGGCCGGTGAGGTGCGGGTGGCGTGGTCGATCAAGATCCCGTCCATCCGGCCGGCGATCCTGCTCACCGTGATCTTCTCGATCATCGGCACCTTCCAACTGTTCAACGAGCCGAAGCTGATGAGCACCCTGGCGCCGACGGTGATCGGCACGGACTGGTCACCGAACCTCTACGCCTACAACCTGGCCTTCATCAACCAGGACACCAATTATGCCGCCGCGATCGCCTTCCTGCTCGGCTTCGTCATTGCGGTGCTGTCCTACATCTTCCAGCTCGGCACCTCACGGAAGGAGCGCCGCTCGTGAGTGCATCCGTCGCCAAGATCGCGACCGTCACCGACCAGGACCACACGCGGAAGCCGGCGAAGAGGCGGACCAGCTGGCTGCTGACCGTCGTCGTTCTGCTGTTCGTCAGCTACTTCCTGCTGCCGCTCTACTGGCTGGTGATCGCTTCCACCAAGTCCAACGCGGATCTGTTCAGCAGCTTCGGTCTGTGGTTCGCCGACTTCAATCTGATCGACAACATCAAGACGGTCTTCACGATCCAGGACGGAATCTATGCGCGATGGCTGGCGAACTCGTTCATCTATGCGTTCGTCAGCGGGGTCGGCGCTGCATTCCTCGCGACGGCTGCCGGCTATGCGTTCGCCAAGTACAAGTTCCCTGGCGGCAATGCGATGTTCTCGATCGTTCTCGGCTCGATCATGGTGCCCCTCACCGCGCTGGCCATCCCGACGTACCTGCTGTTCGCCCGCGCCGGTCTGACCGACACCTACGCCGCGATCATCCTGCCCTCGCTGGTCAGTCCGTTCGGCGTCTTCCTGATGCGCGTCTATGCCGCGGACGCGGTGGACACCGCCTTGATCGAATCCGGTCGAGTCGACGGCGTGGGGGAGCTCCGGATCTTCTTCAGCATCGCCTTCCGGCTGCTGCTGCCAGGCACGATCACCGTCTTGCTGTTCGCGCTCGTCGCGACCTGGAACAACTACTTCCTCCCGCTGATCATGCTCAACTCGACCGAGAAGTTCCCGCTCACCGTCGGTCTGGCCCTGTGGCAGCAGACCGCATCGGCCGGTTCCGGCGCCCAGGCGCTGTTCTCCGCCGTGATCACCGGCTCGTTGATCTCGATTCTTCCGCTCGTGGCGGCCTTCTTGTTCCTGCAGCGCTACTGGCAGTCCGGGCTCGCAACCGGCGGCGTCAAGGCCTGACCCCGAAAGGAATCCATCAGCTGTGATGAATCTTCCGGCAGAGCGCGTGCTGTTCGGCGCCGCCTACTACCACGAGTACCAACCCAGCCCTCGTCTGGACACCGACCTCGACCTGATGGTCGAGGCCGGCTTCTCGGTGATCCGGGTCGGCGAGTCGGTCTGGACCACCTGGGAGCCGGAGGAGGGCCGGTTCGATCTGGACTGGCTGCAGCCGGTGCTCGACGGTGCCCACGCGCGCGGCATCCAGATCATCCTCGGCACACCGACCTACGCCGCGCCGCCGTGGTTGGCCCGCCGTTACCCGGAGATCGCGGCCGAGAGCGCGACCGGTGTCCGGGTCCCCTGGGGCGGCCGGCAGGAGATCGACTACAGCCATCCCGCCTTCCGGTTCCACGCCGAGCGGGTGATCCGCAAGATCGTGGCTCGGTACGCCGACCACCCGGCGGTGATCGGCTACCAGGTCGACAACGAGCCCGGCATCATGCTGTTCCACAACCACGGGGTGTTCCAGCGCTTCGTCGACGAGCTGCGAGCGACGTACGGCACCGTGGATGCCCTGAACGAGGCGTGGGGCCTGGTCTACTGGTCGCACAAGCTGTCCACCTGGGCGGACTTGTGGACCCCGGACGGCAACTGCCAGCCGCAATACGACCTGGCCTGGCGCAGGTTCCAGGCCAAGCTGACCACTGAGTTCATCGCCTGGCAGGCCGGGATCGTCCGCGAGTACGCTCGCGACGACCAGTTCGTCACCACCTGCATCGCCTACGAGCGTCCGGGGATCGACGACGCGGAGCTGACGAAGGCGCTGGACGTCACCGCCGGCAACCCCTACTACGGCATGCAGGATTCGCTCGCCGTGCCGAACCGGTCGATCGCCCACCAGGCCTGGACCACGGCCGGAGCCTGGACCCTGTTCCTCAGCGCGGACCGGATGTTCGCCTCCAAGCAGGCGCCGTTCCTGGTCACCGAGACCAACGCCGGGGCGATCGGCGGTTCTGCCAGCAACTTCCCGGCCTACGACGGCCAGTGGCGGCAGGCGGCCTGGGCGTTCGTCTGCCGCGGTGCGGAGATGATCGAGTACTGGCACTGGCACACGAACCACTTCGGCACCGAGACCTACTGGATCGGCATCCTGCCGCACGACCAGCAGCCCGGGCGGGTCTATCGCGAGCTGGCCCGGCTGGGCGAGGACTTCCGCCGCGCCGGTC
Organism: Microlunatus ginsengisoli; assembly: GCF_039537205.1. Lineage (NCBI taxonomy): Bacteria > Bacillati > Actinomycetota > Actinomycetes > Propionibacteriales > Propionibacteriaceae > Microlunatus > Microlunatus ginsengisoli. The sequence goes on from NZ_BAABAB010000044.1 coordinate 45,229, forward strand.
GGGAGGTGGTCGGGCTGCGCCCGGACGCCCGGGTCGGCCTGCTCTATTCGGCCCGCTCCAAGTGGGGCCTGGCCTTCCAGGCGGCATTTCCACGGCCGGGTGCCGACTTCGTCGGCTCGCCCGCCGATGTCGATCAGCGGTCGTACCACCGGATCTTCGAGGCCTTCTATCGCGGCACTTTCGCGGCGGGCGTACCGGCTCGGCTGATACACGACGAGCAGCTGGGCGGACCGGACGGGCTGACACCGGACCAGCTGGCGGCGGAGCTGCCGGTGCTGATCGTCCCGGGTCTGCTGGTCGCCGACGACGCGCTGCTGGATTGGCTCCGCGACTACGCGGCCGCCGGCGGTCACCTGGTGATCGGACCGCGGACCGCCTACGGCGACCCCGAGGGCCGGGCCCGGACCGACGTCAAGCCGGCCCGGCTGGCCGATGCGGCGGGCGTTCGTTACCAGGAGTTCTCGAACCTCTCCGCACCGCTGCCGGTGCTGCCGCAGACCGACGGCTTCGACCCGTCGGCCGGCGCGGAAGCCACGGACTGGGTGGACGGCTTGATCAGCGACGGCGCGAAGGTCGTGCTCGGCTACGACCACCCACACTTCGGTCAGTTCCCGGCGGTGGTGACCACCGACTTCCGGCAGGGCCGGATCACCACGGTCGGCACGCTGCCGAACGAGTCGCTGGCCGCCGACCTGGTCCGCTGGCTCGCCCCGGACTCCGCGTGGCCCGGGCTGCCGGTTTCGGTCACGGTCCACTCGGCCACCAACGGTGCCGGGCGACGCGTCCACGTGATCCACAACTGGTCCTGGGCGCCGGCCCGGGTGGACCTGCCCGAGTCGCTGGTCGATCTGCTGGCCGGCGACGACGCCGAGCGGGCCGACACGCTCGACCTCGGGCCATGGGACGTACGGGTGCTCGGCGAGTAGCCCTTCGACGGCCTCAGGGCGCGATCAGCGGCGGGGCACCAGCGTCATCAGCGTGGCCTCGGGCGGGCAGGCGAAGCGGATCGGCGCGTACGGCGACGTGCCGAGGCCGGCGGACACGTGCAGCGCGGACGTCCGTCCGCCGCTGCTGTTGCTCGACAGCCCCTTCACCCGGGGGGTGTCCAGGTCGCAGTTGGTCACCAGCGCGCCGTAGCCGGGCACGCAGACCTGGCCGCCGTGGGTGTGCCCGGCGATGATCAGGTCCATCCCGTCGTAGGTCATCGCGTCGATCACCCGGCGGTACGGCGCGTGGGTGACGGCGATGGCCAGGTCGACAGCCTCCCGGTCGACCGGGCCGGCGACCTCGGCATAGCGGTCCAGCCCGAGATGCGCGTCATCGGTTCCACGCAGCTCGATCCGGACACCCTTGATCTCGATCACGGTGCGCGCATGGGTGAGGTCGGTCCAGCCGGCCGCCGCGAACGCGTCGCGAAGATCCTCCCAGGGCAGCGTCTCCTTCGCCGGGCTCCGACCGTTCGAGGGCCGCACGAGATAGCTGAGCGGGTTCTTGAAGCTGGGGGCGTAGTAGTCGTTGGAGCCCCAGACGAACACGCCCGGCAGGTCCAGCAGCCGGCCCAGGCTGCCGGTGACCAGCCCGACCGCGTCCGGGTGCGAGATGTTGTCGCCGGTATCGACGACGAGGTCCGGTTCTAGCCCGGCCAGCGACGCGATCCAGCGTTGCCGGGCGATGTTGCGCGGCGTCATATGGATGTCGGAGATCTGCAGCACCCGGATCGAGCGCGCGCCCCGCGGCAGCACCGGAACGTACACCCGGCGCAACCGATACGCGTCGACCTCCCACAGGGCGGCATAGGCCAGACAACCCGCGCCGAGGGCGGCGATCCCGCCGGCAACCTGGGCGGTGCGACGGAGCAGCGGACGGGCTGTCGACATGACGTGCAGGCTATACGCCGGCCGAAGCGATACTCGCCGATACGGCCCGCCGCAGACTGACAGACTGGTCACATGACCGAGACCACCCCGTTGAAGGAACGCCTGCGCGACGATCTCACCACGGCGATGAAGGCCCGCGACAAGGTTCGCGCCGGCACCATCCGGATGGTGCTGACGGCGATCTCGCAGGCGGAGGTGGCCGGCAAGCAGGCCGTCGAGCTGAGCGAGCCCCAGGTGCTCGAGGTCGTGGTCCGGGAGGCCAAGAAGCGGCGCGAGGCCGAGGAGGCATATCTGGCGGCCGGCCGCAGCGAGCTCGCCGAGAAGGAACGCGCGGAGGCCGCCGTGCTGAGCGACTACCTGCCCCGGCAGCTCAGCCCGGACGAGCTGCAGCGACTCGTCGCCGGCGCGATCGAGCAGACCGGTGCGGCGGAGCTCGGGCTCAAGGGGATGGGCAAGGTGATGGGCGTGCTCACACCGCAGACCAAGGGCAAGGCCGATGGCGCCGCCGTTGCCGCCGAGGTACGCCGGCAGCTGAGCGGCTGAGCAGCGGGTCAGCCGCCGCCGTTGCCGCCGTCCTGCCCGGCCTTCTTCTTCTCCTCGGCGGCCTTCTTCTTCTCCGCCGCAGCCTTCTTCTTGGCCGCCCGCTCGGCGGCGACGTCGGCAGGGTCGCGGCCCTTGGAGAACAACGCCGTCACGGTGCCGAACTCCGAGATCCGGCTGTACGACCCCGGCGACCAGCCGACGAAGCCGTACTTCGGCGTGGTGTTGCTGTAGACGAACTGCCTGACGACGCTGAAGCCTTCCTGCTGCAGCTTGGTCGTCGCCGCAGCGATGCTCAGCCCGCCCAGGTAGGGCACCCGCGTGATCTTGCCGTGCAGGATCTTGCTCGGCGGGGTCTTGAAGCTGGTCCGGGGCTTGTCGGCCAGGTAGTTGGACATCACCGGCTTCCAGATCTTCATCCCGGCGTCGCCCGAGCCGGATCCCTCGAGATAGATCCCGGAGGACGGCACCCGATACCCCTTCACACCGCTGCGCTTGTAGGGGTACTTGCCGCGGATGAACGGCTTCTTCCGGTTGTCGATCGAGATCATCGCCACGCCGGCGATCTCGGGCGTGTACCCGGCGAACCAGACCGCCTCGTTGCTGTCGATGGTGCCGGTCTTGCCGGCCTGCGCCCGGCCGTCGGGGATCCGCGCGCGCGCACCCGTACCGCTTGTCATCACCCGTGTCAGCAGCCGGTTCACACCGTCGGCGACGTCCTTGGAGATCACCCGCTTGCAGTCGGCGTCGAGCGGCGCGAGGTCCTTACCGGTCCTGGTGGTGATCTTGGACACGATCACCGGGTTGCAGTGGATGCCGCGGGCGGCGAAGGTCGCATACGCCTCGGCCATGGACAGCGGGCTGACCTCGACCGAGCCCAGCGTGAAGGCCGGCTTGTCGTTGTAGAAGTCCACGATGTCGCGGTCGCGGCTGCCGCTCTTGACGCCCAGCTTCTCGGCCATCTTGGTCACGTTGCACATGCCCGTGTCGAGGGCCAGTTGGACGAAGTAGGTGTTCACCGACCAAGCGGCGCCGCTGTACATGTCCATGTTGCCGTTGTGGCCGGTGGAGTTGCCGACCCGCCAGTTGCCGTAGACGTGGGTCCGCCCGGAGCAGGACTCGAACGAACGACCGGAGAAGTTCATCGAGGCCGCCGCGTTGTAGCGCTTGCTCAGCGGGATGCCCTTCTCCAGGGCGGCCGCGGCGGTGAACGCCTTGAACGTCGAGCCCGCCTGGTAGCCCTGGATGCCGCCCATCGCCGGATCGACGGCGAGGTTCCAGTAGGTCTGGCCCTTCTTCACGTCCGAACCCATCACCGGCCGGCTCTGCGCCATCGCGACGATCAGGCCGGTGCCCGGCTGGATCATGTTCATGGTCGAGATCAGCGGATCCTTGGCGCCGACCACGGAGCTGACCCGCTTCTGGGCGAGGTCCTGGGTCTTCGGGTCGATCGCGGTCTGGATCGTCAGCCCGCCGCGCTTGATCATGTTCTCCCGCTCCTCGACGGTGCCGCCGAGGCTCGGAGTGTTCAGCAGGGTCCGGTAGACGTAGTCGCAGAGGAAGGGATACCGGGTGCCGACGCAGCCGTTGCGGGTCGGCTTGACCTTCTTCTCGTCGAAGGTCTCCTTCTTCGCCCGGGCCATCTGGTCGGAGTTGATCATGTTCAGCTCGGCCATCCGGTTCAGCACGGTGTCGCGCCGGTCCAGCGCGGCGCCCAGGTTGCGGACCGGGTTGTTGGCGTCGGGATTCTGCACCAGACCCGCCAGCATCGCGGCCCGGGCCAGCGTCAGCTTCGCCGCCGAGGTGGAGAAGTAGTGCCGGGCCGCGGCCTCGACGCCGTACGCTCCCTCGCCGTAGTAGGCGATGTTGAGGTAGCGCTCCAGGATCTGGTCCTTGGTCAGCCGCTTCTCCAGCGCGATCGCGTAGCGCAGCTCGCGGACCTTGCGCTCCATCGTGGGGGCCTGCACCGCCTTGGTGCAGGCCTCGTCACCCTTGGCTTGGCAGGCCTCGATCTGGACCATCTTCACGTACTGCTGGGTGATCGAGGAGCCGCCCTGGGTGACCCCGTCGTTGGTGCTGTTGCGGACCAGCGCGCGCAGCGTGCCCTTGATGTCGAGGGCACCGTGCTCGTAGAAGCGGTGGTCCTCGATCGCCAGCTGGGCCTGACGCATCACCGGGGCGATCTTCGGCAGTGAGACGTAGATCCGGTTCTCGTCGTAGAAGAAGGCCAGCGTCTTGCCGTCGGCCATCAGCACTCGGGACCGGGTCGGCGGCGTCGGCGTCTCCAGCTCGGCCGGAAGGTTGTTCAGCTCGTCGGCCGCCGCCTTCGTACCGACCCCCATCAGGCCCGCCACCGGGACGAAGAGTCCTGCGATGAGGACGCCCGCGAGCACGCTGACGATGGCGAACATCGCCATCGAGTACGCGATGCTCCCGGCACGTTTGGGGCTGAAGGGCATGACCGACAGGCTACGTGACGGAACTGGGCGCGCCGAAATTTAGCGGCTCGAGGGGCCTGCGTGTCCATTCTTACACCCGAAACCTGGGCGTCGGCTAGGTCACGAATGAGAAACGACCAGGTCTGGACTGGCGCGATTCCCATGCTATCCGTACGATACGAACTGCCGTGGAGTACGGGCCGGGGAAAGCCCGCCGCGGTAGGGGGAAGGGGAGCAGTGATGACTGCTATTCATCACGAAGACTGGACCGCGCGCGCCAAGTGCAAGGGCACCACGGACGCGCTGTTTCCGGAAGCAGCAGACCAGAAGCGGGCCCGACTGTTCTGTCAGGGTTGCCCGGTGCGCTTCGAGTGCCTCGCGGAGGCGCTCGACAACCGCATCGAGTGGGGCGTCTGGGGCGGCATGACCGAGCGCGAGCGGCGTCAGCTGCTTCGTCAGCGCTCAGACATCGTCTCCTGGAGCGACGTCCTGACCGGCCAGAAGCGAGCCCACGCGGCGAAGTGACGCCAGGTCGGTGACGTCGCTCGGCATCGCCTGGACCAGCGTGCGGGGGACCCGGGGACGGGTCGCCGAGAAGCGTTCGAGCAGCAGCTGCTCGCGCGCGATCGTGCGCTGCAAGGCGGCGTGACGGCGTAGCGCCTCGATCTCGACCGGCCGCCGGCCGCCGAGGTCCTCGGCGAGCGCCAGCGCGCGCTCCGCCGACAGCGGCACGCCCGAGGTGTGCACGCGGTTGATGATGACGCCGGACAGCGGCATCTTCTCCTCGCTCAGCCGGTCGACGAAGAACGCTGCCTCGCGCAGCGCGTCGTGTTCCGGCGCGGCCACCACGAAGAATGTGGTGTGCTCGGAGGAGAGCAGCGCGAACGTCTCCATCGCGCGCTGCCGGAAGCCGCCGAACAGGGCCTCGAACGCCGAGACGAACGTGTGGACGTCGGTCAGGATCTGGCTGCCGAGCACCTTGTTCAGCGCCGAGGAGACCAGCCCGAAGCCGGCGCTCATCAGGCGGAACGGACCCTTCGTCGGGGCCAGCAGGATGCGCAGGAACCGGCCGTCCAGGAGCGAGCTCAGGTGCTCGGGCGCGTCCAGGAAGTCCAGCGCGGAGCGAGCCGGCGGGGTGTCCACCACGATCAGGTCCCAGCTGCCGGTGGCCTCCGCCTCGGCGTGCAGCTGGCCGAGGCGTTCCATCGCCATGTATTCCTGGGTGCCGGCGAACGACGACGACAGGGCGACGTAGAACGGGTTGGCGAGGATAGCATCGGCCTTCTCCGGCGTGGTGTGTTCGAGCACCACCTCGTCGAAAGTCCGCTTCATATCGAGCATCATCGCGTCCAGGCTGCCGCCGTTGCTCGGGTCGAACCCGTGCACCCGGCGGGGAGTGTTGTCGAGTTGGCCGACGCCCAGCGACTGCGCCAGCCGCTTCGCCGGATCGATGGTCAGCACCACGACCTTGCGACCGGCCTCGGCGGCGCGCAGGGCGAGTGCGGCCGACACCGTCGTCTTGCCGACCCCGCCCGACCCGCAGCAGATGGCGATCTTGGTGGTGGGATCGGCGATCACGGCGTCGACGTCCAGCGCCGGAACCGGCATCAGGTCACCTCCAACGCCAGCTGCTCGCGCAGCCGGACGGCCAGCTGAGGCAGGGCGCCGAGGTCGACGCCCGCGGGGTCGTACGCCAGCTCGGCCATCGCAAGTCCCAAACCGGCCAGCCGCTCCTGCCGCGCGCGCTGCTCCAGTGCTCGGGCCGCGTCGGCGGCATACTCCCTGGCCAGGGTCGCATTCTGCGCCTTGGTCAGGCCCGGCACGGCGAACGCGTAACCGTCCGCCGCAGCCTCGCTCAGCTCGTCGTCGGTCAGCGGGCTGGCGATCACCATGTTGGCGATCACCGTGCCGACCCTGATCTTGGTGGGTGCGAGGTCCTCGACCGCTTCCTCGGTCTCGGTCACCGGCATGTCCTCCAGCAGCGTGACCAGGTGGACCACCGTGCTCGCCGAGCGCAGCACCCGCATGATCGACTCGGCCTGGTTCCGGATGGGGCCCATCTTGGCCAGTCCGGAGACCGCCTCGTGCACGTTGAGGAACTGGGCGATCCGTCCGGTGGGCGGCGCGTCCAGGACGACGGCGTCGTACGCGTTCGGCAGGCCCTTCTCCCGCCGCCTGACCGCCTCGTACACCTTTCCGGTGAGCAGGACGTCCCGCAGCCCGGGCGCGATCGAGGTCGCGAAGTCCACCGCGCCGACCCTGTCCAGCGCGCGGCCGGCGAGCCCGAGGTGGTAGAAGCTGTCCAGGTATTCCAGCAGCGCGTCCTCGGCGTCGATGGACAGCCCGAACAGGTCGCCGCCGTCGGCGGTGCGCAGCAGCCGGCGCTCGGTCGGACCGGTCAGGCTCGCTACCTCGAACAGCTCGGCGATGCCCTGCCGGCCCTCGACCTCGCAGATCAGCACCCGCCGGCCGGCGGTGGCCAGCGCGCAGGCGAGGGCGGCCGCGACCGTGGTCTTGCCCGTGCCGCCCTTGCCGCTGACGATGTGCAGCGTGTGCCGCGGAGCCGGGCCCGCCGCGGCGAGCGCGGTTCCCGTCTTGGCCCGTGCGGCGTTCACCCTGGTGATCGTAGCCAGCAGCCCGAAGCGCGCCGGGCGGGTGCGGCGTGATCGACTCGGGTGGGGCATGCCGCCACTCCGCACCCGGCCCGGCAGAGCTGGCGCCACTCCGCACCGCGGAGGTGCACTCCGCACCCTGCGTGCGGGGTGCGGAGTCGATCTCCAAGGTGCGGAGTCAGGCTGGGAGCGGGAGCGGGGCGGGCTGCCGCGGAGTGCGCGAGCGGAAGGTTCCTGTCGGTGCTGGGTGCCACGATGGCCAGATGAGCGAGTCCGAGGGGGCGGTCCGGCTCGGGTCGGCCGTGATCGACACCGACGATCCGGCTGGTCTGGCCGCGTTCTATGCCGCGCTGCTGGGGTGGCCGGTGCATCGGCAGGAGGAGACCTGGATCTGTCTGACCGGACCGGGCGGGCTCGAGATCGCGTTCCAGTTCTCGATCGGACACCGGCCGCCGACCTGGCCCGATCCGGACGTCCCGCAGCAGCTGCACCTCGACTTCTACGTCCAGGATCTGCCGGCCGCGGTCGAGCGGGCCCTCGACCTGGGCGCCCGGACCGCCGGGGTGCCGGACGACGAGCAGGTGGTGATCCTGGTCGACCCGAGCGGCCATCCGTTCTGCCTGTGTCTGGCGCCGGAGCGCAGGCAAATACCCTAGCGGCATGACCAAGTGGGAGTACGTGACCGTGCCGCTGCTGGTGCACGCCACCAAGCAGATCCTGGACAACTGGGGTGCCGACGGGTGGGAGCTGGTGCAGGTGGTGCCGGGGATGAACCCGGAGAACCTGGTGGCCTACCTGAAGCGGCCGATCCCGGCGCCCGGGAGCGATGCGTGAGCCACCGATCGCCGTCCGAGCGGCTGGCCGAGCTGGGGGTGGTGCTGCCCGCGGTGCCGACACCGGCGGGGGCGTACGTCCCCGCGGTCCGGGTCGGTGACCTGGTCTATACCGCGGGTCAGTTGCCATTCGTGAACGGTGAGCTGACCGAGACAGGTCTGGTGGGCGCGGACGTGTCCGCGGAGCGAGCCGCCGAGCTGGCCCGGACGGCGGCGATCAACGCGGTCGCCGCGGTCGCCGACCTGACCGGTGGGGTCGACGCGATCGGTCAGGTGGTCAAGGCCGTGGTGTTCGTCGCCAGCGCGCCCGACTTCGTCGATCAGCCCGCGGTCGCGAACGGGGCCAGCGAGGTGCTGGGCGCGATCTTCGGCGACGCGGGTCGGCACGCCCGCAGCGCGGTCGGGGTGGCGGTGCTGCCGAAGAACTCGCCGGTCGAGGTCGAGCTCGTCGTCCAGGTCCACTCGACGCCGACGATCCACCCGCTGTAGGGATCTCGGCGGTGCCGACCACGTCCGTCGACGTCCTGGCCCGGCTGAGCCCTGCGGTGCCGGCCGCGCTCGCGGCCAAGGCGGCGAGCTGGCCCGCCGACCGCGAGCCGGTCGCGCCCCGGCTCTCGGCCAGTGTCGTGCTCGTCCGCCAGGCATCGGACGAGCTCGAGGTGTACCTGTTGCACCGGCACGCCCGGATGGCGTTCGCCGCGTCGATGGTCGTCTTTCCCGGCGGCGGCCTGGACCCGGTCGACGAGGGAGCCGACGATCCGATCCGAGCGTGCGCGGTGCGCGAGACCCTCGAGGAGACCGGGGTCCGGCTGGAGCCCGCCGCGCTGCGGGACTGGGCGCACTGGGTGACGCCGCAGGTGGAGCCACGGCGTTTCGACACCCGGTTCTTCCTGGGCGTGCTGCCGGCCGGTCAGCGGGCGCGAGACGTGTCCGGCGAGACCGAGCGGGCGGCCTGGACGACACCCGCCGACGCGCTGGCGGCCGCCGAACGTGGCGAGATCGGACTGATGCCGCCGACCCTGTCGATCCTGGTCGAGCTGGCCGACGCCGGGACCGTGCCCGAACTGCTCCAGCGCGCCGCAGACCGGCGGGTGCTGACCGTGCGTCCCCGGCTGGTCCGCGACGGCGACGGCTGGAGATTCAGCTACCCATCAGCGGAGGATGCCTAGTGGCCGACCGGATCATCGACGACATCAGCCTCGTCCGGGCCGCCAATCCCGGCCCGATGACCCTCACCGGGACCAACACCTACATCGTCGGCGCCGCCGAGCAGCGGCCGGTCGTGGTCGACCCGGGCCCGCTCGACGAGGCGCACCTGACGGCCATCGTCGACGCCTGCCCGCGCGGCGCGGGCACGATCGTGCTGACCCACTGGCATCACGACCACTCCGAGGCGGCCGCCGACCTCGCCGCCCGGCTGGGCTGCCCGGTGCGAGCAGTGGACGAGCGCTATCGGCTGGGTGAGCTGGGTCTGGCCGACGGTGATTCGATCGACGCCGGCAGCTGCACCGTGGACGTGATCGCCACCCCGGGACACACGGCGGACTCCGTCTGCCTGCTGGTCCGGACCCCCGGCGGCGCGTGGCTGCTGACCGGCGACACGGTGCTGGGCACCGGAACGAGCGTGATCATGCATCCGGACGGTCATCTGGGGTCGTACCTGGACTCGATCGATCGGCTGACCGCGGTCGTGGCCGCCGAGAAGGTCGAGCGGCTGCTGCCCGGGCACGGACCGGTGGTCGACGACCCGGCCGGCTGGCTCGCCTTCTATCGGCAGCACCGTCGGGAGCGGCTGGAGCAGGTCCGGGAGGCCCTGGCCGCCGGCGACACCACGGCGGCCGAGGTAGTGGCCCGGGTCTATGCCGACGTCGACCGATCCGTCTGGCCCGCGGCCGAGCGCTCGGTCGCCGCTCAGCTCCAGTTCCTGGCCGAAACTGCCTCGTAGCCACCTCATCGAGATCGCACAGGGGACGCACAGACTTGGCACGGACCCTTGAGTCTCATGAGCGATCAGTCCGGGTTGAACACCCCTCCGTTCGGCGGCCAGCACTTCGGGACACCCGCCGGTCCCACCTATTCCGCGCAGCCGTACACGGGTGCCTCCCAGCCGTACGCGGGTCCTTCCCAGCCGTACCCGGGCGCCTCGCAGTCGTACCCCGATGCGAACCAGCCGGCCGGCCCGGATGGTCGCATCCCCGGCTACACCGGCGCCGACTTCCCGGCACCGGGCGGGGTCACCACCCTGCAGCCGGCGCCGGCGCCGGCGGCGCCGCCGAAGCAGTCGAATCGGCTCGGCGCGGTGATCGTCGCCTCGGCACTGTCCGCCGTGCTCGGCGTCGGCGCGGGCATCGGCTCGTACGCGTACTTCACCGGCGGCGGCAGCGTGGCGTCCCCGATCACCGTGACGACCCAGCAGGCGGCCAACTCGCCGAAGCTGGACGGGACCGTCACCGCGGCCGCGGCGAAGATCCAGCCGTCGGTGGTCACCATCACCGTCCAGTCGGGCAACTCCGGCGACATCGGCACCGGCGAGGTGCTCGACACCGACGGTCACATCCTCACCAACAACCACGTGGTCGCGGCGGCGAAGGACAGCGGCACGATCACGGTCACCTTCAACGACGGCCGGACCGCTTCGGCCAAGATCGTCGGCACGTCGGACACCAATGACCTCGCGGTGATCAAGGTGGACGGCGTCAAGGACCTGACCCCGGCCACGTTCGCCACGTCGGGTTCGGTCCAGGTCGGCCAGGCGGTCGTCGCCGTCGGCGCGCCGCTCGGGCTGTCGGAGTCGGTCACCAGCGGCATCGTGTCGAACACCGCTCGCCCGGTCCGCTCCGGCGACGACGGCAACGCCGTCTATCTGGCGGTGCAGACCGACGCGGCGATCAACCCCGGCAACTCCGGCGGCCCGCTGGTCGACCTGAACGGTCAGATCGTCGGCATCAACTCCTCGATCGCGAGCACCGGTTCCTCCAGCGACGGCAGCCAGTCGGGCAACATCGGCATCGGCTTCGCCATCCCGTCCGACATCGCGGTCCGGGTCGCCTCGGAGATCATCGCCAAGGGCACCTACACCAACTCCGCACTCGGGGTCTCGCTGGGCAGCCAGGGCGACTCGGCCGTGTCCACCGCCACGGGCGTACCGCTGCAGGACGTGACCGCCGGCGGAGCCGCCGCCAAGGCCGGCCTGCAGGCAGGTGACGTGGTCACCAAGGTGAACGACTTCCCGACCACCAGCGCCGACGGCCTGATCGCCGCCACCCGGTTCTACGCACCGGGCACCAAGGTGACCGTCACCTACACCCGCGACGGTGCGACGAAGACCGCGGACGTGACCCTCGGCTCGCTGTCCTGAAACCCGACGACTCCGTCAGCCGCTCGGCATCACAGCTGGTGCCGAGCGGCTGATCTGCCGGTGGGGGTGGGGTCAGCGGGCGCGGCGCTCGACCCGCTGGACGTCGAGGATGGTGACCGATCGCGGCTCGAGCCGGATCCAGCCGCGGGCGGCGAAGTCGGCCAGCGCCTTGTTCACCGTCTCGCGCGAGGCGCCGACCAGCTGGGCCAGCTCCTCCTGGGTCAGGTCGTGGTGCACGTGGATGCCGTCCTCCCGCCGGTCGCCGAAGCGGGAGGCGAGCTCCAGCAACTGCTTGGCCACCCGGCCGGGTACGTCGGAGAAGACCAGGTCGGCCAGAACGTCGTTGGCCCGGCGGAGCCGGCCGGCCAGCTGCGCGAGCAGGCCGAGGGCGACCTCGGGCCGGCCGGTGAGCCAGCCCATCAGCTCCTCGTGCTCCAGGGTCCGGATCACGCACGACGTGACAGCGGTCGCGGTGGAGGAGCGCGGCCCGGGGTCGAACACCGACAGCTCGCCGAACATCTGGCCGGGGCCGAGAATGGCGAGCAGGTTCTCCCGCCCGGCCGAACCGCTCCGCCCCAGTTTGATCTTGCCGCTGATCACCACATAGAGCCGGTCCTCCGCATCACCCTCGTGGAACAGCACCTCGCCCTTGTTGAGCTTGATCGTCCCCATCGTCTGGGACAGGGCGGTCGCGGCCTCGTCGTCGAGATTGGCGAACAGTGGCGCCTTCTTCAGCACCTCCGGGTCCACCGATCCACCCGACGTCTTGATCGCTGGGCGCGTGGCGGAGAATCTATTACCAGCGGGCATGGTGGTAAGGCTACCGCTCGCCCCTGTGCTGTGGCAGATGCCACACGACCGCGGCGTTTCCGGCCGTCGACTAGGTGTTTCTCGGGCCGACCCGGGCCGGCGGCAGCAACTAGGCTGGGGCCGTGGACCGCCGTACGACCCCCGCCGCAGCGCCGGGCGCGAGCCGGACGGCGCTGGTCCGGCGGGCCCGGCTGATCAACCGAACGCTCGCCGAGACCTATCCCGACGCGCACTGCGAGCTCGACTTCAGCACTCCGCTGCAGCTGCTGGTGGCGACCATCCTGTCGGCCCAGTCCACCGACAAGCGGGTCAACTCGATCACCCCGGCGCTGTTCGCCCGCTGTCCCGACGCAGCGGCCTATGCCGGCGCCGACCGCGCCGAGCTGGAGGCCCTGATCATGCCGACGGGATTCTTCCGGGCCAAGACGGATACGTTGATCAAGCTGGGCGACGCCCTGGTCACCAGGTTCGACGGCGAGGTGCCGGGCACGCTGAAGGACCTGGTCACGCTGCCGGGGGTGGGGCGGAAAACCGCGAACGTGGTGCTGGGCAACGCGTTCGACGTGCCCGGGATCACCGTCGACACCCACTTCGCCCGGTTGTCGCGTCGCTTCGGCTGGACTACCCAGACCGAGCCGGACCGGATCGAGCTCGAGGTGGGCGCGCTGTTCCCGCGCAAGGACTGGACCCAGCTCTGCCACAACGTCATCTGGCACGGCCGGCGCCGCTGCCATGCCCGGAACCCGGCCTGTGGAGCCTGCCCGGTGGCCCGGCTCTGCCCGGCCTACGGAGAGGGCGAGATCGATCCGGTGAAGGCCGCCAAGCTGGTCCGCGAGCCGCGCGGATGAGCAGGCCGATCGCGCGGCTCGGGGCGGCTGCGCTCCCCGCCGTGCTGCTGCTCGGCGGCTGCACCCAGACCTCGGCGGGCGACACCCCGCGGGACGTCCCGACGAGCGCCGTGGCACCTGCGACCCTGGCCGAGATGAAGGCGGATGCGGGCATCCAGGACTGTCCCGCCTCGGACCCGACCGTGGCGCCGCAACCGAACGGCCTGCCCGATGTCGCCGTCGGCTGCCTCGGGGGTGGCCGGGACGTACGACTGGCCGGCCTGCGCGGCACCCCGATGCTGATCAACGTCTGGGGCCAGTGGTGCCTGCCGTGCCGGCAGGAGGCGCCCTACCTCACCGAGATCGCGAACTCGCCGCACGCGGGTCTCAGCCTGATCGGCATCGACTACGACGACCCGAGGCCGGACTACGCGATCGAGTGGGCCCAGCTGTCGAAGTGGCGCTATCCGCAGCTCGCGGATCCGGATCGTACGCTGGCGGGCCCGCTGAAGGTCGCCGGTGGTCCGCCGCAGACCTTGTTCGTTGACGCCGAGGGGAAGGTCGTGTTCCGGCACGCCGGCGCGTTCACCTCGGCCGACCAGATTCGCGACCTGGTCCGTCAGCACCTGGGCGTGAAGCTCACGTGAGCGAGCGGGTCGAGAGTTGAGCACACCGGACTGGCTGCATTCCCTGCTGGATGCCCTCGACGACCACGAACGGCTGGCGGCCTCCGTCGCCCTGCGGCCGGGGGTCGGCGCGCGCGCCGCGGCCGTGCTGATGCTGATCGGGGAGGGCCCGCGCGGGCCGGAGATCTTGTTCGTCGAGCGCGCCGCGAGCCTGCGGACGCACGCGGGCCAGATCGCGTTCCCCGGCGGGGCGGCCGACCCCGGTGACGCCGATCTCGCCGTCACCGCCCTCCGCGAGGCCCAGGAGGAGACCGGGGTCGACCCGACCGGGATCCGGATCCTCGGCTCGCTGCCGCCGGCGCACGTCGAGGTCAGCGGCTTCGATGTGACCGCGGTGGTCGGCTGGTGGCAGAATCGGAGTCCGGTCGGTCCCGCCGATCCGCGCGAGGTCGCCTCGGTGGTGGTCGTGCCCGTCGCCGATCTGCTCGATCCCGCGAAGCGGGTGCGGGTGACCCACCCGTCCGGGTACGTCGGACCGGCGTTCCAGGTCGGCGGCCACCTGATCTGGGGGCTCACGGCTCATCTGCTGGACGGCCTGCTCGGGCTGGCCGGCTGGCAGGCCGACTGGGACGACACCCCGTTCGTCACCGTTCCCGCCAGATACCTGACCGATCGTTCGGACACCTCCGGAGGCCAAGATGCCCACTGACCCCGCCATCGACGCGACGCGCGACGGCCCTGAGCTCGACGGCCCTGAGTTCGACGGCCCTGAGCTCGACGGCCCTGGGCTCGACAGGCTGGAGGGGGAGCTGATCGAGCAGTGGGACCGGCTGCTGCCGCACCAGACCGAACTCGGCCGGGACCTGCTGCGGCGATACCGGGAGAAGCACCGCCACTACCACGACGTCCGGCACCTGGCCGCCGTGCTGCGCCGGATCGACGAGTTCGCCGACGACCACGACCTGTTCCTGGTCCGGCTGGCGGCCTGGTTCCACGACGCGGTCTATGCGATTCCACCCGGCCAGCTGTCCAACGAGGACGCGTCGGCCCGGCTGGTGCGGCGCGAGCTGGGTCGCGCGGGGCTGGAGCAGGAGGACATCAACGAGGTGGCTCGGCTGGTCCGGCTGACCACGACCCATCGGCCCAAGCCGCACGATCCGGAGGGCGAGTTGCTCTGCGACGCCGATCTCGCCGTGCTGGCCGGGACGCCGGAGGAGTACGCGGCCTACGTCGCGGCCGTCCGTGCGGAGTACGGCCACGTGCCGGACGAGGTGTTCGTCCCCGGCCGGCTGGCGATCATGACGGAGCTGCTCACCGGCAACCTGTTCCACACCACCAAGGGCTTCCGGCTGGAGCGCGCCGCGCGGGCGAACGTGGAGGCCGAGGTGGCTGACCTCGAGGCTCGGGCGGAAGCGCTCGTGGGAGGATCGTGAGCCGTGACCGCGACCGAGTTCAGCGCCCCTGAGACCCGCCCGGACGACTGGTGGAGGTCGGCCGTCGTCTATCAGATCTATCCGCGCTCGTTCGCCGACAGCAACGGCGACGGCACCGGTGACCTGCCCGGAATCGCTGAGCACGTGGACTATCTGGCCGAGCTGGGCGTGGACGTGGTCTGGCTCTCGCCGGTCTATGCGTCGCCGATGGACGACAACGGCTACGACATCAGCGACTACCAAGACGTCGACCCGCTGTTCGGCACGCTGGAGGATCTGGACACCCTGATCGGGCTGCTGCACGAGCGTGGGATGAAGCTGGTGATGGACCTGGTGGTCAACCACACCTCCGACGAGCACGCCTGGTTCGTGGAGGCGCGGAATCCGGACTCGCCGAAGCGCGACTGGTATTGGTGGCGCCCGGCCCGCGAGGGCTTCGAGCCGGGCACCTCGGGGGCAGAGCCGACCAACCACGAGGCTGCCTTCTCGGGCTCGGCCTGGCAATACGACGAGGCGAGCGGGGAGTACTACCTGCACCTGTTCAGCCCCAAGCAGCCGGACCTGAACTGGGAGAACCCGGAGGTCCGGCAGGCCGTCTACGCGATGATGCGCTGGTGGGTCGAGCGCGGCGTCGACGGCTTCCGGATGGACGTGATCAATCTGATCTCCAAGCCCACCGGCGATCTGGTCGACGGCGTCGTGCCGCCGGGTCGCCGGCTCGCCCCCGGGATGGACATCGTGGCGAACGGACCCCGGCTGGACGAGTTCCTGGCCGAGATGAACGCCGCGGTCGGGCTGAGCGCACAGAACCTGATCACCGTCGGCGAGATGCCAGGCTCGACCATCGAGGTGGCGCGGCGGGCGACCGACCCGGCCCGCAACGAGCTGAACATGGTGTTCACCTTCGAGCACGTGAACCTCGACCAGAAACTGGGCGGGGCGAAGTGGGACCTGGAGGAGCTCAGACTGCCGCTGCTGAAGCGGAACCTCGCCGACTGGCAGGAGGGTCTGGCCGACGCCGGCTGGAACTCGCTGTACTGGAACAACCACGACCAGCCCCGCGCGGTGTCCCGGTTCGGTGACGATCATCCCGAACATCGGGCGACCTCGGCCAAGACGCTCGGCACGATTCTCCATCTGCACAAGGGAACGCCGTACGTCTATCAGGGCGAAGAGCTCGGCATGACGAACACCTACTATTCCGAGATCGCGCACTACGCCGACCTGGAGTCGATCAACTACCATGCCGAGGCGGTCAGCCTGGGCCTGGCGGCCGAGGCCGTGATGGAGTCGATCAAGATCAAGAGCCGGGACAATGCGCGGTCGCCGATGCAGTGGAACGCGAGCACCCACGCGGGGTTCACCGAGGGCATCCCCTGGCTGGCGGTGAACGCGAACTACGTGACGATCAACGCCGCCGCTGCCGTCGCCGACCCGGACTCGGTCTTTCACCACTACCGCAAGCTGATCGCGCTCCGGCATGATCATCCGGTGGTCGTCGAGGGCCGGTTCGAGCTGTTGCTGGCCGACCATGATCAGCTCTGGGCGTTCACCCGGACCCTCGACGACCAGCGGTTGCTGGTGCTCGCCAACTGCTCCTCGTCGCCGGCACAGCTGCCGCTGGATGCGATCCCGTCGACGGCGGGGGCGGAAGTCTTGCTGGCCACCCACCCGGACTCCACCGGATCGACCCTCGCCCCGTGGGAGTCCCGCATCATCGCGCTGGCCTGACGCGCGCTCATTCGAGTGCGCTGAGCCAGCCCAGCAGTGCGTCGGTGACGGCGTCCGGATCCTCCTCGTGGGGGAGGTGACCGACGCCGGGCAGCTGGATCACGCGGTGCGGGCCGGCGACGTAGCGCTGCGCCGAGGTCATCGCGACCAGCGGCAGCACCGGATCCTCCCGGCCGTGGATCGACAGCAGCGGAGCAGTGGTGCCGCGCCGGAGCGCCCGGCGCAGCTCGCGCCCGGCGCTCCGCAGCCGGTCGCGGGCGAACATCCGCTGGTACTCCAGGGCGCAGTGCGGGCTCGGCCAGAGCATCAGCGCGTCCCGATAGCGGCGGGCGTCCTGGTCCGGCAGCCAGTCCCGGCCGGGCGCCGCGCGGGAGCGCAGCAGGTGCTCGACGTACGCACCGCTGCGGGCGACGATCCTGCGCTCGGGTAGCACCGGCAGCTGGGCCCAGGCGAGCTCGCGGCCGGCCCGGCGCCACGGGTAGGTCAGTGGATGGGGCGAGGCGATCATGACCAGCGCACGGACCTGTTCGGGGACGTACGCGGATGCGGCCCAGGCCGCCATCCCGCCCCAGTCGTGGCCGACGAGCACGGCCTGCCGATGGCCGAGGCTGCGGATCACGCCGGCGATGTCGCCGGCGGTGGTTCTGGCGTCGTACCCCCGGGGAGTCTTGTCGCTCGCACCGTAGCCACGGAGGTCCATCGCGGCGACCGCGTACCCGGCCGCGTCCAGCGGGACGATCTGGTGCCGCCAGGCCCACCAGAACTCGGCGAAGCCGTGCAGCAGCACGACCATCCGGCGGCTGCTCGCAAAACCCGGCCCGCAGGCGAGGTGGAAGCGGGCCCCGTTGGCGGCGACGTCGACGTGCCGCCAGGGCCCGTCGATCTCGATGTCGGGAATCAGCGCAAGGCGCGCTGTTCGACGACCTTGCCCTCGATCTGCGGCGCCTTGGCGGCGGCCAGCGCGTTCTTGGCGGCCGTCTTCACGTCGTCGATCGTCTCGGTCGCGGTCGCGATGGTCCGCTCCGGCGGCGTGACCTTGTCGACCCGGGTCTTGCCGATCAGGGCCAAGATGGCGGCCAGCACCAGCAGCGCGCCGCCGACGATCACGAAACCGGCCCAGACCGGAAGCCCCGCCGCGGCGATGCCGTACGCCGCGGCGAAGAACAGCAGCAGCATCGCGGTGATCGCGAAGTAGCCGGCGGCGCCGAACAGGCCCGCTCCCAGCCCGGCCTGCTTGGCCGACGGGATCAGCTCCGCCTTGGCAAGCTCGACCTCGTCGCGGATCAGCAGCTTCACATCGTCGCTGATGTCCTTGATGATGTCGCCGACCTTGGGTGTTGCCATCGCCGACTCCTTCCGTTGCTCTTCGCGAAGCCTAGCCGTCCGGCTCGGACGGTGTCCGAGCCAGTCCATACCCGCCGCGGCGCCTTCTGACCCGCAGTGCGACGGTGGCCAGCACGGCAGCGATCAGGGACGCGGCCAGGACGGCGGTCTTGGCGTGCTCCTGAGTGACCGGTTCGGTCTCGAACGCCAGCTCCGCGACCAGGAGGGACACCGTGAAGCCGACTCCGCCCAGCACCGACACGTCGAAGACTTCCCGCCAGCTCAGATCCTCGGCCAGTTCGGCCCGGGTGAACCTGGCCGTGATCACGGATCCGCCGAAGATGCCGATGATCTTGCCGAGGACGAGGCCGACGACGATGCCGATCGCGACCGGGTCGGTGACGCTGCCGGCGAGGGCGGCCATCGAGATCGGCACGCCCGCGGCGAAGAAGGCGAACAGCGGGACAGCCGCACCCGCCGAGATCGGCCGCCACAGGTGCTCCCAACGGTCCAGCGGCGCGGTCGGGTCGCTGGCGGAGCCCCGGGTGAGCAGCCCGAGCAGGACGCCGGCGATGGTCGGATGGACCCCGCTGCGATACATGCACCACCAGCAGGCGACGCCGAGCGGCAGCCACCACCACCAACCGGGCACCCGGCGGTTCTGCAGCAGCCACCACAGACCGGCGACGACCAGCGCGGCGAGCAGCCAGAGCAGCGACACGTGCTCGGTGAACACCGTCGCGATCACGATGATCGCGCCCAGATCGTCCACGATCGCCAGGGTGAGCAAGAAGGCGCGCATGCTGGCCGGCAGCGACCGGCCGACCACCGCCAAGATCGCCAGCGCGAACGCGATGTCGGTCGCCATCGGGATCGCCCAGCCCGCCGGTTTCCCCGACGGCGCCGCCAGGTTCAGCGACAGATAGAGCAGCGCCGGAACGATCATCCCGCAGAGCGCGGCGACGATCGGCACGAGTGCCTGGCTCGGTCGGGCCAGCGAGCCCTCGGTCAGCTCGCGCTTCAGCTCGAGGCCGGCGACGAAGAAGAAGATCGTCAGTGCCCCGTCGGCGGCCCAGTGCTGCAGGCTCATCGGGCCGAGCTGGACGTGCCGGAGGTGCTCGTAGGAGGCGAAGTCGATCGTCGACCAGACCAGCGCGAGCACGGCGGCCGCGAGCATCAGCACGCCGCCCACGGTCTCCTGGCGGAGAATCTCGGCGACGGTCGTCACGTCCTCGTCCGAGCTGCGCCCGAACAGCACGATGCGTTTCACCGCGCCGGACCTACCCTCGACCGCCGAACCGGTTCACTCCTGCGTCGGCTGGCCGGCGAGGTTCTCCTTGATCAGGTTCATCACCGAGGAGTCGGTCAGGGTGGTCACGTCGCCGAGCTCGCGGTTCTCCGCGATATCGCGCAGCAGCCGGCGCATGATCTTGCCCGAGCGGGTCTTGGGCAGCTCCTCGACGACCATGATCTGTCGCGGTTTCGCGATCGGACTGATCTCCTTCGCCACGTGGTCGCGGAGCTCCTTGACCACGTCGGGGCCGCCGTCACCGGCGTCCGCACGCAAGATCACGAAGGCGACGATCGCCTGGCCGGTGGTCTCGTCGGCCGCGCCGACCACCGCCGCCTCGGCCACCTTCGGGTGGGAGACCAGGGCGGACTCGATCTCGGTGGTCGACATCCGGTGGCCGGACACGTTCATCACGTCGTCCACCCGGCCGAGCAGCCAGATGTCGCCGTCCTCGTCCTTCTTCGCGCCGTCACCGGCGAAGTACATGCCGTCGTAGCGCGACCAGTAGGTGTCGACGTAGCGCTGGTCATCGCCCCAGATGGTGCGCAGCATCGCGGGCCAGGGCTTGGTCACCACGAGATAGCCGCCCTCGCCGTTGCCGACCGGGTTGCCGTCCATGTCGACCACCTCGACCGCTACCCCGGGCACCGGCGTCATCGCCGCGCCGGGCTTGCCGGCGGTCACCCCGGGCATCGGAGCGATCATGTGCATGCCGGTCTCGGTCTGCCACCAGGTGTCGATCACCGGCGTCTCGTCACCGCCGATGAAGTGCCGATACCAGACGTACGCCTCGGGGTTGATCGGTTCGCCGACCGATCCCAGCACCCGGAGGCTGGACAGGTCGAAGCCGTCCGGGATGTCGGAGCCCCACTTCATGAAGGTCCGGATCGCGGTCGGCGCGCAGTACAGGATGGTCACCCGGTACTTCTCGATGATCTCCCACCAGCGGCCCTTGTGCGGGGTGTCCGGCGTGCCCTCGTACATGATGCTGGTCGCGCCGTTCACCAAGGGCGCGTAGACGAGGTAGGAGTGGCCGGTGACCCAGCCGATGTCGGCGGCGGTCCAGAACACGTCGGTCTCGGGCTTCAGGTCGAAGCTCGCCCAGTGCGTATACGCCGTGCCGACCAGATAGCCGCCGGTGGTGTGCAGGATTCCCTTCGGCTTCCCCGTGCTGCCGGAGGTGTACATGATGTAGAGCGGGTGCTCGGCGGGGAACGTCTCGGGGGTGTGCTCGGTGGACTGCTTGCCGACGTACTCGTGCCACCACAGGTCCCGGCCCTCGGTCATCGCGGTCTCCTGGCCGGTGCGCCGGATGACCAACACGTTGCGGACGTCGGGGCAGCTCTTCAGGGCCTCGTCGACAGCGGGCTTCAGCGCGGCGGGCGAGCCGCGCCGGTAGCCACCGTCAGCGGTGATCACGACCTCCACCCCGCAGTCGGTGATCCGCGAGGCGAGGGCGTCGGCGGAGAAGCCGCCGAAGACGACCGTGTGCGGGGCCCCGATCCGGGCGCAGGCGAGCATCGCGACCACGGCCTCGGGAATCATCGGCAGATAGATCGCGACCCGGTCGCCGGTCTTCACGCCCAGCTCCAGCAGGGCGTTCGCCGCCTGCCTCACCTCGTCGGTGAGCTGGGCGTAGGTGATCTCACGGGTGTCGCCCGGCTCGCCCTCGAAGAAGAACGCCACCCGGTCGCCGTTGCCGGCCTCGACGTGCCGGTCCAGCGCGTTGTAGGCCGCGTTCAGGGTGCCGTCGGCGTACCACTTCGCGAACGGGGCGCCGCTCCAGTCCAGGGTCTGGGTCGGCTCGGTGCCCCAGCTCAGTCGCTTGGCCTGCTCGGCCCAGAAGCCCTCGAAGTCGGCGGCGGCCTGTTCGTACGTCGCCCGCGTGACGTTGGCGCTCGCCGCGAGGTCGGTGGGCGGGTCGAACTGGCGCTCCTCGTGCAGCAGATTCGACAGGGTCTCATGGCCGGCGTCTTGAGGGCTCACCAGTTCCTCCTCGAGTGTTGAGCAGACAGGAGCGCCCGGGCGGTCGACGGCGACTCCTCGGGTCAACCCTAGTAAGGCCCCGTTGCGACCCCGTTGCGCCCTGTTCTTGGTGGGTTCGCGCTCGCCGATGCGGCCGGGCGGACCCGTGGGGTCAGAACTTGATCTCGACCGCGTCCGGGTCGTCGCTGATGGCCAGCTGGGAGTGGTCGACCACCGCTCTCCAGCAGGCGGCCTGGAAGGGCAGCAGCAACGGCTCCGGCGGGCGGGCCACCGTGTCGTACAGCTGGCCGACCTCGGCCAGCAGCGCCTGCCGGGTGCTCTGGTCGAGCCTGGCGGTCCCCGGTCGTCGCTCGATCATCGTCAGCAGGCCGTCCCGGGTCACCGGGATCCAGTTGCGGAAGTTGCGCCGCTCCAGGCCGGTGAAATAGGGGCTGTCGGCCAGGGTGGCGACCGAGTGCTGCCCGTAGTCGCCGCTCATCGCCTCCGGGTCCGCCGCCCTGGTCATCGCCAGCAGCCGCTTGACCCACGGCACCGTGTCGTCGCGGCTGTTGTAGGCCACCGCGATCCGTCCGCCGGGCTTCAGCACCCGCGCGATCTCGGTCAGTGCCAGCCCCGGCGCGAAATGGTGCAGGGTCTGCGAGGCGGTCACCACGTCGAAGTGGCAGGACAGGAAGGGAAGCGCCTCGACCCGGGCGGCGGTGATCCGCGCGTCCGGCAGCCGCTCCCGCAGCTCTGCGCACACCCGGGCGCTGCGGTCGACGGCAAACACCTCGTGCCCGGCGGCGGCCAGCATCTGGGCGAAGCCGCCCTTGCCCGAGCCGAGATCCAGCACCCGCGCCGGACGTTCGCCCAACAGCCAGTCGACGGCGGCCGTCGGGTACGGCGGGCGGGGCGTGCGTTGCATGAGCCAGACTCTATCGAGTGTCCACCGACCCGCTCGTCGATCTGGCCCGGCTGGAAGGTGTGCCCTCGGAGCTGGCGGCGGCTCGGGACAGCGTCGATGTCCTGCTGCGGGATCGCGGGCTCCGCGTCGTCAGCGCCGAGCAGTCGGCCCAGGCGCTGTTGGCAGCGGCGCGCGCCAGCGCGGCGCTGACCGGCGATCCGGACCGCTGGTTGCCCGGTGCGGTCCGCCTGGCGCGCGAGCTGCCGGCGCTGAGCGCGCTCGTGCTGGTCTCGCCCGGCCAGGCGCTGGCCCGCGCGCACGCCCTGGCCGCGCACGGCGAGGTCGGCGACGACGCCCTCGGCCGGCTGCGTGACGACGGCGAAGCCGGGCGGCGGACCGCGGCGCTGGCCGAGCTGCTCTGCCGGCCGACCGAGGCGCCGGCGCTGCTGCTGGCGGCGATCGCCCACGCGGAGCTCGCGGTGGTGGCGCCGTTCGGGTCGGCCGACGGCCTGGTCGCTCGCGCCGTCGAGCACATGGTGCTGATCGCTACCGGGGTCGATCCGCTCGGGGTGGTGGTGGTGGAGTCCGGGCATGCCGCGGACCCGGCCGGGTACGTGCACGCGCTGGACGGGTACGCCTCGGGCACCGTGAGCGGGGTGCGGGCCTGGCTCGTGCACTGCGCGCGGGCGGTCACGTACGGCGTCTCGGCTTCGCCGCTCGTGCGGTGAGCGATCCCGGGCGGTGAGAGAACTCGGGCGCTGCAGCAAACTGCCCCGGACGTGACTCGGCGCCCGCGATTGCGGGCGCCGCGTCTGCACGTCGACTCCGAGTGACCAAGCGTGCATTCTGGTGTGTTGGCCAAGGCAAGCCTTGTACGCAACGGCCCGTCGTGGATGGGTGATCGCCGCGTGGGTGCTCGGTGCAGTTGTGCAGGACACTGGCTCGTGCGAAAACGACTACGTGGGAGAGGCGCGTCTGGGCGCCATGCGGCACCCAGAGCCAACTCTCGACACGCACTCAAAACCGACGAGTCAGAGTTCCTTGGAGACATTTCTACCGTCCCGACGGCGGCTTGAAAAGCCCTTGCACCAAAGAAGATCCTGATGATTCGAGCCCGCCCGAGCGGATAGCCCGGCGATCCGCCTGCGGGTCAAGATCAACTCTTTCAAGATCATGTTCTCGGCCGGGTTGTCCACAGCCGGCGGCCCGATTCGGGGTTGTCCACAGCTCGGCTCCTCGGGCGGCACGATCGGCCGCCCGCTCCGCAATGTGGGGATATGGAGATCTCTGTGCGTTCCGCTCTGCTGGTGACCGCCGACGACGCGCTGCTGGACCAGACGCTGGCCGTCTGCGCGGCGGCCGGGGTGGAGCCCGAGCTGGCCGCCGATGTCGGGGCGGCGCGCGCCCGCTGGGCGGCGGCGGCCGTCGTGATGATCGGCGCCGATCAGGCCCACCGGCTGACCGAGCAGGAGCTGCCGCGGCGGTCCCAGCTGCTGCTGCTGGATCTGGCCGACCCGGTGCCGGGTTTGGCGGAGCTGTCCAGGCGGCTGCGCGCGCCGGTGCTGCGGCTGCCCGCGGACGCGATCCGGCTGACCGCGACGCTCGCCGACGCGTTGGGCCGGTCGACCGCGCGGGGCCGGGTGCTGGCCGTTGCCGGCGGATCCGGCGGCGTGGGGGCCTCGACGCTGTCCACCGCACTGGCCGTGGTCGCCGCGCGCGCCGGACGGCGCACGCTTCTGGTCGACCTCGATCCGTTGGGTGGCGGGATCGATCTGCTGGTCGGCGCCGAGCGGGAGCCGGGATGGCGTTGGCCGCGACTGCTCGGCGCCCGCGGCCACCTGGGCGATCTGCGCGGGCAGCTGCCGCGGCTCGAGGGGATGGATCTGGTCGCCATGTCGCGCGGCGTCGTCCCGGCGCGGTCGCAGCTCCCGACCCCGGAAGCCATGGCCGCCGTCGTGTCGTCCGGCAGCCGGAGCCACGAGCTGGTCGTGCTGGACCTCGGGCGGACGGCCTCGGAGCTGTCGCCGGCCGCGCTGCGGCTCGCCGACTCCGCTCTGCTGCTCGTGTCCGCGGACGTACGCGGGGTGGCAGCGGGTCGGGAGACGCACGGCCGGTTGGCGTCCTCGTGCGGTGACTGGCACCTGCTGCTTCGTCGGCCGCGGGCCGGTGGGCTGCCGGCTGCGGACGCCGCCGACGGCTTCGAGGCCGCGCTGCTGGCCGCGATCGAGGACGACCCGGCGCTCGCCTTGGCGGCGCAGCGCGGGACGCCGCCCGCGAGAGCGGCGCGGAGCCAGCTGGCCCGCGCCTGCCGCACGGTGCTGAGCACCGTGGTCTGGCCCGAGGCGTCGGCGGCATGAGCATGGTCGAGACCTCCGTCCCGCTCGCACCGTCGGCGATCGACCGCTCCGCCGACCTGGACCGGTTGCGGAGCAGATTGGTGGGACTCGGACGCCCGCCGACGGCGCAGGACGTCGCCGAGGCCATGCGGGCCGAGGGCCGTCCGGTCAGCGACCGCGCCCTGATCGAGACGCTGGAGGAGCTGCGCCGCGGCAGCGTCGGCGCCGGTCCGCTCGAGCCCCTGCTGCGCGAGCCCGGAGTCACCGATGTGCTGGTGAACGGACCCGACCAGGTGTACGTCGACCGCGGCCGGGGCCTGGAGCCGCGACCCGTGCGGTTCGGCACCGACGAGGAGGTACGCCGGCTGGCCCAGCGGCTGGCCGCATCGGTGGGCCGGCGGCTGGACGACGGCTCGCCGTTCGTCGACGCACGGCTCGCCGACGGCACCCGGGTGCACGCGGTGCTCGCCGGGGTCGCCGCGCCGGGCACCTGCCTGTCGCTGCGGGTGCCGGCGCGGACGTCGTTCAGCCTGGCGGACTGCGTGGAGTCCGGCTCGCTGACCGCGGCGGGAGCCGAGGTGC
The DNA here is from genome assembly GCF_039537205.1 of Microlunatus ginsengisoli. Classification (NCBI taxonomy): domain Bacteria; kingdom Bacillati; phylum Actinomycetota; class Actinomycetes; order Propionibacteriales; family Propionibacteriaceae; genus Microlunatus; species Microlunatus ginsengisoli. Next base: position 70,715 of record NZ_BAABAB010000044.1, read on the forward strand.
TGCGCCGGATCGTGGCGTCCCGGCTGGCCTACCTGATCAGCGGAGGCACCGGCTCGGGCAAGACCACCCTGTTGGCAGCTCTGCTCGGGCTGGTGCCGGCGAACGAACGGATCGTCGTCGTCGAGGACTCGCGCGAGCTCGCGCCGAACCATCCCCACCTGGTGCGGATGGAGGGCCGGCCGGCCAATACCGAGGGCGCCGGTGCGATCACCCTGACGGACCTGGTCCGGCACTCGCTGCGGATGCGGCCGGATCGACTCGTCGTCGGCGAGGTCCGAGGTGCCGAGATCGCCGATCTGCTCGCGGCCATGAACACCGGCCACGAGGGCGGCTGCGGGACCGTGCACGCGAACTCGGCCGCGGACGTCCCGGCTCGGCTTGAGGCGCTGGCGGCGCTCGGTGGCATGGCCCGGCAGGCGCTGCATGCCCAGGTCGCGTCCGCGCTGCACGCCGTCGTCCACATCTCCCGACGCGACGGCGGACCGAGACGGGTCGAGGGGATCAGCGTGCTCGATCGCGATCCCGTGGGCGGGCTGGTCAGCACGGTGCCGGCGCTGATCTTCGGTCCCGACGGCCGGACCCGGATCGGGCCTGGCGGCGAGCGGCTGGAGAGGTTGCTGGGATGACGCTGCTGTGCGCCCTGCTGGTCGTCATCGCTGTCGTGCTGGCGGTGCCACCCCCCGCGGGCCGGACGCTGGCGCGGCGGCTCGACGCGGTCGAGGCCGCACCGGATCGCCAGCGCGGGCGACTGGCCCGCTGGTCGATCGGGTCGCTCATCGTCGCGTCGGTGCTCGCGGGCGGCGCCCTGGTGGCCGGTTCGGCGGGCGCCGTCGCCGCGGCGGCCGCGACGATCGCCGGATCGACCAGCTGGCATCTGTTCCGACTGCGTCGCCGGAGCCGCCGGGCGGCCGGGGCGCGGGCGGAGGTCGCCCATGCGTGCCGGGTGCTCGCCGGGCAGCTGCGGGTCGGACGGATCCCGGCCGACGCGGTCCGGGTGACCGCGACCGACTGCCCGGTCCTCGCCACCGCGGCCGCGCTGCTCGATCTGGGCGGTGATCCGGTCGCGCACTGGCGGGAGCGATCCGGACGGCCGGGCCAGGCCGGGTTACTGGTGCTGGCGCGGGCGTGGAGCGTGTCGACCCGAACCGGAGCGCCGCTCGCGCCCGCGCTGGAACGGGTCGCCGCGGCGCTCGCGACCGACCTCGCGGTCGAGCGGCTGGTCGCCGGCGAGATCGCGTCGGCCCGGGCCACGGGCAAGATCATGGCGGCGCTGCCAGTCTGCGGGATCGGGCTCGGCTATCTGATCGGCGGCCGGCCGCTGCAGTTCCTGGTCGCCGGTCCGGTGGGTTGGGGCTGCCTGCTGGCCGGTGTCTCGGCGGCCGCGATCGGAGTGCTCTGGATCGACCGGCTCGCTCGGACCGCCACCGACGTACCGATGGAGCGGTGATGAGCGGCTGGACGGCGGCAGCGCTGTCGGCCGTGTTCGCCGCGGTTGCCGTGCTGTGCTGGCTGGCACCGGCGAGGGACCGTCGGCTGAGGCGCGGACGGGCGGGGCACCGGACCAGCCGCGCCGGCCGGGACGCGCCGGCGGCAGCGACCGCCGGGGAGCACCCAGACGGCGTGGAGCCGCCGGTCCTCCCGCCGTGGCAGCGTGCTGGGCGCGCACCCGGCTGGCGCGGTGTGCTGGCCGGCCGGTTCGACGCACCTTCGCGGGGCCGGCGGGTGCTGGTCGCGGCCGCCCTGGCCCTCGTCGCGGCGGTGGTGGCGACATCGCTGTTGCCCACGGTGCCGCTCGCTCTGCTCGTCATCGTCGCGCCGGTCGCGACCGCTGCCGGCGCGATCTGTCTCGGTCTGCTGGAGCCGGCGGCGACGCGGCGCCGGAACCGGCGGTTGGTGATGGACGCACCGCAGGCGCTCGACCTGCTGGCGGCCTGTCTCGCGGCCGGGCTGCCGGCCAGGAACGCGACCGCGGCCGTCGTTGCGGTGTTCGACGGTCCGGTCGCCGACGACCTCGGGTACGTGGTTCGGGCAGTGGACGTCGGGCTGTCCGACGTCGACGCCTGGCGAGCCCTGCGCGGACATCCGCAACTGGGCGAGGCGGCCGTCGACCTCGCGCGAGCGGTCGAGTCCGGGACGCGGATGGTGGAGACGCTGACGTTCTATGCCGACGAGGCACGACTGCGCCGGGCGGCAGCGGTGGAGAGCGCGGCCAAGGCGGTCAGCGTGCGCTGCGTCCTGCCGATGACGCTCTGCTTCATCCCGGCTTTCATCCTGCTGGGCGTGCTGCCGGCGACGATCTCGGCCTTCCTGGCCGCCGTCCCGGACATCTTCTGAGCCCGTCGGCGGCCGGAGTTGTCCACAGGTTCGGAGCGGTCCGAAGCGTCATCCACAGATTTTCGCGAGGGTGAACGATTCGTGTCCCGATCGGGAGTGTCCAGGTGCATCCAGATCGGATGGCGGCGCCACGAGGCGCCTGTGAACGAAGGGAAACACCCATGATCAACAACCTGGACTGCTCCGGCGCCGAGGTCGTGGACATCACCGATCGGTTCCAGCTCGACGCCGGGCCGTTCGACCTCGACGCCGGCCACCTCGACCCGGGCGACCTCGACCTGGGCGTCGTGCCCTCGCCCGTCGGCGCGACCGGTCTGGCCCGGCGGCTCGGTGATCGCGGCATGGTGACCGCCGAGTGGGCGGTCGGCGTGGTGGTCGCCGTCTCGCTCGCCGGGCTGCTGCTGCTGTTCGTGGTCAAGGGGCCGGCGAAGGATCTGATCACCGGCATCATCCTGAAGATCATCAACGCGGTGTCGGCCTGGGGCCTGAAGGGCTGACGGCGGGGCGATGAGGACGAGCCGAGGTTCCCGTCGGGAGCGTGGGATGGTGACGGCCGAGCTGGCCGTCGCCATCACCGGCGCGGTGGCGATGATGCTCCTGCTCTGCTGGGGCGTCTCGATGCTGGTGCTCCAGCTCAGGCTGGTCGACACCGCGGGCGCGGTCGCGAGGCAGGCGGCCCGGGGAGACCGGGCCGGGGTGCAGCGGGCAGAGGCCGCCGCCCCGCGCGGAACGGCCGTACGGATCGCCCGATCGGGTCCGACGACGCGGGTGGCGGCCAGTCTGCGGACGGACCCGTTCGGCATCCTCACCCCGAGTGTTGTGCTCCGGGCCCAGGCGCAAGCGACCAGCGAGCCGGGGGTCGAGTGATGCCTGCGGAGGTCGGGTGATGGCACGGCGAATCAGGTCGGAGCGGGGGGCGGCGACGTTCGTCGTGGTCGCCGTGATGGCGGTGGTGATCAGCCTGGCCATCGCCGGGCTGGTGCTCGGCGGTTATCTGGTTGCCGAGCACCGTGCCCAGCAGGCTGCCGATCTGGCCGCTCTCGGCGGCGCGGTGGAGTTCGAGCGCGGCGGCTCGGTGTGCGCCCGGGCACGGACCGTCGCCGCCGCCAACGGTGGCCGGCTCCTGAGTTGCAGTCAGGTAGGCGACCAGCTCGACTTCGTGGTCACCGCCCGGGTGCGGGTGAGCACCGGATGGTCGAGGCTGGCCGGCCTGCCGGGGCTGCCACGTTCGGTCGAAGCGGTGGCGTACGCGGGAGCGACGTCGTCGTGACGGGTTCAGCGGGGCGGGTCGTCGCGGGTCGCGTCATCGACCTCGGCCAGCAAAGCTTCCCGGTCCGCGGCGGTCGTGGTCGGGCCGTCTCCGGTCTGCCGCGCGCCGGCCGGTGGGATCCCGGCCTGCCCGGTGGCGGACTGCTGCGGAACGACAGGCCCGCTGTCGACCGGCGGTCGGGCGGCCGACGAGCCGGACGCGGTCGAGCCGGACGCGGTCGAGCCGGACGCGGTCGAGCCGGTGGCGGCCGTGCTCGTCGCGGCGGTGGCCTTGGCGTCGGCCTTCGCGGCCTTCTTCAGCGTCTTGAGCTCCTTGCGTCGCGCTCGCTCGCGGCGGACGCCGACGCGCAGCAGCCACAGCGCGACGATCGTGACCAGCATGGTCGCCGCGCCGGTGAAGAAGACGGCCGGCGTCTGCAGCGGGATCTCGAGGCCGAACACGGAGAGGGTCACCGCGACCGGGTTGCTCACCACCACCGCAACGCAGAACAAGATCACGATCGCCAACAGGATCAGTGCGATGGGGATCACCGGTCCAGTATCGCGCTCGCTCCCGGCATCGCGGTCAAACGCCACCGATCTGCAGCAGCAGCGCCGCACCGGATTTGTCCAGCGGCCGTCCGGTGGTGCCGCAGGCCGCCGAGACGATGCAGCCCGGACAGCCGGCCGCGCAGTCACAGCCGCGGAGCAGGTCGGCGGTCGCTCGGAGCCATCGCTCGGCGACGGCAAAGCCGTGCTCGGCGAAGCCGGCGCCGCCGGCCAGTGCGTCGGACAGGATCAGGGTGAGCAACCCGGTGTCGGGATGCCGGACCGCGCTGGCGCCGTTGACGTCCCACGGGTCGCAGCCGGCATACGCCGGCAACAGGCCGAGCCACGCATGCTCGGCGGCATGCGCGGTGGCGTCCAGTCGAGCGAGGCTGATCTCGTCGGGCACGAGGCCGGGGTCGAGGGTGAACCAGACCGCAGTGGTCCGCAGGGTGCGGGTGGGCAGGTCCAGCGGGGTCTGGTCCCAGACCGTCCCGGTCTCCGGGTCGCGGCGCAGGTATCCGGTCACCCGGCTGTGCACCTCCACTTCGCCCAGCGCCGCCCAGCCGGCGCCTACTGCGCGCCGCGCGCGTTCGGCAAGGATGCGGACCTCGGTCTCCCGCCGCGGCGAGGTGAGGTAGCCGGGCTGCGCCGCGCGGACCAGCACCTCAGGCTCGTCGTCCTCGGCCGGGAGACAAAGATAGGTGTCGCCGCGATGGACGTACACCGCGCCCTCGTGGACACACAGGTCGGCGCCGGACTCGTCCACCACGCCGAGCACCCGACCCGTCTGCTGCTCGACGATGTCGAGCCGCCGGCCGGCCGCGCGGAGATCGATCTCCCGGGCGGCTGCGCCGCCGGTGCAGAACCAGCCGTTGGGGCGCCGGCGCAGTGCACCGCCGCGGGCCAGCTCGGCGATCAGACCCGAGGTGGACGGGCCGAAGTAGTGCTCGTCGGAGGTCCCCAACGGCAGCTCCTGGGCGCCGGCCAGCAGGTGCGGGCGCAGGACGTACGGATTGGCGGGGTTGAGCACGGTCGCCTCGACCGGCCGGTCGAGCAGCACCTCGGGATGCTCCACCAGGAATCGGTCGAGCGGATGCCGGCCGGCCACCAGCACCACCAGCGCGTCGGCGTCCCCACGGCCGGCTCGTCCGGCCTGCTGCCAAAAGCTCGACCGGGTCCCGGGATATCCGTCGATCAGCACGGCGTCGAGACCCGCCACATCGATCCCCAGCTCGAGGGCGTTGGTGCTGGCCACGCCACGGATCTCGCCGCTGCGCAGGTCGGACTCGATCGCGCGCCGGTCGGCGGCCAGATAGCCGGCGCGATAGGCCTCGATCCGCGCGGCGGACACGGTCCGCCGCCGGGCGGCCAGGGTGACGGCCTCGGCGGAGCGCCGCGACCGGGTGAAGGCGAGCGTCTGCCGGCCCTCGTCCACGCAGCGGGCGAGCAACTCGGCGGTGAGCTCGTCGGCGTCCCCCGCCGGCTCGACCAGTGCCAGCTCACGGGCGGGCCGCGCCGAATCGTCCCGGTCCACCACGACGATCCGGTCCGCCGGTACGCCGAGCAGCCGGGCCGCGGTCTGCGCCGGCTCCGCGATCGTCGCCGCTGCCAGCACGAACACCGGGTCGGCGCCGTAGTAGTGGGCCAGCCGGCGGAGCCGGGCCAGCACGGCCGCGACCTGGGCCCCGAAGACACCGCGATAACGGTGCGCCTCGTCGACGACGACATATCGCAGCCCGCGCAGCAACGGCGCCCACCGCCGATGCTGGGGGAGAACGGAGTGGTGCAGCATGTCCGGGTTCGACACGACGTACGTCCCCCAGTCGCGGACCCAGTCCCGCGCCGCCGGCTCGGTGTCGCCGTCGAGGGTCGCGATCCGCCACCCCCGCGGACCGAGCGCGCGGGCCGCGCGGAACTGGTCGTGGGCCAGCGCCTTGGTCGGCGACAGATAGAGCGCAGTGTGCGGACGGGGACCGACCGGGCCGAGGTCGAGCCGGTCGAGCGGGTCGCGCGCGGGCGGCCGATCGCCTGGCGGCCGCGGTCCGACGCTGTCCGCACCGCCGTACGTCGCCGCCAGCACCGGCAGCAGGAAGCCGAGCGACTTGCCGGACGCGGTCCCGGTGGCGAGGATGACGTGCCGGCCTGCGACGGCCGCCTCCGCCGCCTCGACCTGGTGTCGCCACGGGGCGGCGATGCCCGCGGCCGCGAGCCCGGTCACGATCTCGGCGGGCACCCACGACGGCCAGTCGGCGGTGTGGCCGGACCGCGCGGGCCAGGAGAACCGGCGCACCCGGTGCCCCGCGGTCGTCAGGTGGGCAGCGAGCGCATCGACGGACCCCACGCGGGGGGTCGGCTCCGCGCGCACAGTCACGATTGCAGCCTGCCACGATGGTCGGACAGCGCGGCCGGGCGATCGACGCAAACTTGGTACGGACATGCACCGGACCAGGGCAGATCCAGATCGGCGAGCGCGAATTGTAGAGCGAAGTCAGCGGGGCTGTACATAACTGTCTGTGAGTCTGGCTAGACTCACGCCCTGGCGCGCCCCGAAAGTCGTGAGGCCGCAGCTTGTCTTGAGAGGACAATGGATGTCCCAGGTTCCAACCCTGTCGATATATCCGATGGCAGTCGAACTGTCCGGAAAGAACCTCACCTTCGTCGCGGTCGTCGGAGTCATCGCCGTGCTGGCGCTGGTGATGGCGTTCTACTTCCGACGCGAGGTGCTGGCCGCCAGTGACGGCACGGAGAACATGCGGCTGATCGCGCAGGGCGTACAGGAGGGCGCGAGCGCCTACCTCGGCCGCCAGTTCCGGACGCTCGCCGTGTTCGCGGTGGCGGCGTTCGTGCTGTTGCTGTTCCTGCCGGCACACGGCGACGGCGGCTTCGGCACGTGGACGCTGCGGATCGCGCGCTCGGTGGCATTCCTGGCCGGCGCGGTATTCTCCGGCCTGATCGGCTATCTCGGCATGTGGCTCGCGGTCCGCGCCAACGTGCGCGTCGCGGCCGCGGCTCGCGACGCCGGTCGCGACCCGGCGATGAAGATCGCCTTCCGCACCGGTGCCCACGTCGGCATGGCCACCGTCGGCCTCGGTCTGCTCGGTGCCTCGATCGTGGTCCTCATCTTCAAGAGCGACGCGCCGACCATCCTGGAGGGCTTCGGCTTCGGTGCCGCCATGCTCGCCATGTTCATGCGTGTCGGCGGCGGCATCTTCACCAAGGCGGCCGACGTCGGTGCCGACCTGGTCGGCAAGGTCGAGCAGAACATCCCCGAGGACGATCCGCGCAACGCGGCGACGATCGCCGACAACGTCGGCGACAACGTGGGTGACTGCGCGGGCATGGCGGCCGACCTGTTCGAGTCCTACGCGGTGACCCTGGTCGCGTCGCTCATCCTCGGCAAGGCCGCCTTCGGCGCGTACGGCCTGGTCTTCCCCCTGATCGTGCCCGCCATCGGCGTGATCACCGCGATCATCGGCATCTTCTTGACGAAGCCGCGCGCGGGCGAGAACGGCCTGCGCACGATCAACCGCTCGTTCTATCTGTCGGCCGCGATCTCGGCCGTGCTCTGTGCCATCGCGGCGTTCGCGTTCCTGCCGTCCCGGTTCGCTGACCTCGGGTTGCGTCCCGACGAGGTGAACTTCAGCGGCCCGATCGACGACCCGCGGATCGTGGCGATCGGCTCGGTGATCATCGGCATCGTCCTGGCGATCATCATCTTGTCGCTGACGGGCCGCTACACCGGCACCGAGCATCGGGCGGTGCAGGACGTGGCGAAGACCTCGCTCACCGGGGCGGCCACCGTTGTGTTGTCGGGCATCTCGGTCGGCCTGGAGTCCGCGGTCTATACCGCGGTCGTCATCGGGGCCGCCGTGCTGGGGGCGTATGTCCTCGGTGGCGCCGGCGTGATCTCGCTGTTCGCGATCGCGCTCGCCGGCTGCGGGTTGCTCACCACGGTCGGCGTGATCGTGGCGATGGACACCTTCGGCCCGGTCTCCGACAACGCCCAGGGAATCGCCGAGATGTCGGGCGACGTGCACGGCGAGGGCGCGCAGATCCTCACCGAGCTGGACGCGGTCGGCAACACCACGAAGGCGATCACCAAGGGCATCGCGATCTCGACCGCGGTGCTGGCCGCGACGGCCCTGTTCGGCTCCTACACCGACGCCATCCGGACCGTGCTGGTGCAGAACTACAACGCCTTCGAGTTGCAGGCAGTCGTGTTCGCCCCACCGACCCTGGTCGGCATCATCCTCGGCGCTTCCGTGGTGTTCCTGTTCTCCGGGCTGGCCATCAGCGCGGTGGGTCGGGCCGCCGGCGCGGTGGTGTACGAGGTGCGCCGGCAGTTCCGCGAGATCCCTGGCATCATGGAAGGCACGACCAAGCCCGAGTACGGCCGCGTCGTCGACATCGTCACCCGGGACTCGCTGCGTGAGCTGGCCACGCCCGGTCTACTGGCGCTCTTCGCACCGATCGCGGTCGGCTTCGGGCTCGGCGCACCGGCACTGGCCGGCTATCTGGCCGGTGCGATCGCCACCGGCACCTTGATGGCGGTCTTCCTGGCCAACTCCGGTGGGTCGTGGGACAACGCCAAGAAGCTCGTCGAGGACGGCAACCACGGCGGCAAGGGCTCCGAGGCTCACGCCGCGACCGTCATCGGCGACACGGTCGGCGACCCGTTCAAGGACACCGCAGGTCCGGCCATCAACCCGCTGATCAAGGTGATGAACCTGGTCGCGGTGCTGATCGCGCCGGCGGTGGTGGCGCTGTCCCCGCTCAGCTCGACCCCGTCGGGCTGGCGCTACGCCATCGCCCTGGCGGCGCTCGCCATCGTGGTCGGTGCCGTGATCGTCAGCACCCGCCGTCAGGTCGGCATCGGCGAGGGGCCGAGCGAGCCGCCGGCGGGCCCGCAGCTGACCACCGGCGAGACGCAGGCTCCGCAGACCCACTCGGTGCCGCAGAGCGAGCAGCAGGCCAACCGGGCCGGCTGACCAGCAGCCCGAAGCGCCACCCAGCCGTTCGCCGTTCCGGCGGGCGGCTGGTTGCTTCTCCGGTGTCCGGCGCCGGCCGAACGGGTTGCAGCGGGTCGGTCGCCGGTGCGGGTCGGGTGCTTCACACCCCTGGCTGCCGCTCCACACCGCGGGTGGAGGGTGCGAGGCAGCGGTCGGGGTGTGAGGCGGGGCGCCGGCCGGCCCCGGGCGCGGACTCGTCGCGATTCCGGCACGAGCCTGAGCCGAGGAGTTGGGCCGACCGGTCAGAATGACAGCACCATGAGCGACACGTACCCACCGCCGATCGATCCGGACGACCCGGTCGGCGCGCCGTACTGGTCTCCGATCCCTCAGCAGCCGGTGTCCTACCCGCCGGTGCCGGGCGCGCCGCCGCCGGTGTCCACCGGGTACGCGCCGGTGCCCGCCGGGTACGAGCCCGTGCCGGCCGGGTACGCGCCCGTGCCCGCCGGATACGCGCCGGCGCCGGCCGGGTACGCGCCCGCGCCGATCGCGTCCCCGCTGACCGAAGGCGCCATGCCGGACGGCGAGCGGACGTACCCGCAAATGCTGCGCGGACCGCGCCGGCGCTGGTGGCGCCCGCTGCTCTCGCTGCTGCTGGCCGGTGTGATCGCCATCGCGGCCCAAGTGCTGGCAGTGATCCCGTTCCTGGCCTTCGGCCTGATCGCGACCGGCGGCCGGGACTATCCACAGTGGCTCGAGCGCGAGTTCACCAAGCTGGCGTCCATGCAGATCGACGCCGCCGGGTTCTTCTACACCAACCTCGGGCTGATCGCGCTCATCCCGGCCGCCGGCCTGTCGATCTGGGCCGTCCACCACATCCGGCCCAAGTTCGTCAGCTCGGTCGCGGGAGGGTTTCGCTGGCGCTGGTTGCTGCGCTGCCTGATCGTCGTCGTCCCGGTCTGGGTGCTGTACATCGGCTCCAATCTGCTGCTCGAACAGCCGGCGAACTCCGATCGTCCGGCCGAGTGGGTCCTGCTGCTCGTCCTGGTCGTCGTGATGACGCCGTTCCAAGCCGCCGGCGAGGAGTACTTCTTCCGGGGCTGGATCCTGCAGAACGTCGGCTCCTGGTTCCCCCGGCCGGTGCTCAGCCTGATCGGCGGCACGATCGTGTCGGTCGTCGCGTTCAGCGCCGCCCACGGCAGCCCGGATCCGTGGATCCTGGCGAGCCTGGCGATCTTCGCTCTCTCCTGCTGCCTGCTCACGTGGCGGACCGGCGGGCTGGAGGCGGCGATCGCGGTTCACGCCGTGAACAACATCGCCGCGTTCTTCGCGGTGATCAGCTTCGGCGGTTGGGACCAGGCGTTCATCGGTGCCGACTCCAAGGGCAGCCCCGGTCAGTTCGCCGTGGACGCGGCCGTACAGGTGGTTGCCTTCGCGCTGCTGTGGTGGCAGGCCGGCCGGGCGAAGATCGTCACGACCTACCGTCCGGCCGGGCCCGGCGCGGCGACGGCTCCCGCGCTGCCGGTCGCGAACTGACCCGCCATGCCCTTCACTCCCGCCCACGTCGCGGCGATCCTGCCGTTCACCGTCGGCCGTCCCGGACGCTGGCTGGTGCCGGCCGCGCTGGCCATCGGCGCGATGATCCCGGACCTGCCGTACTTCTTGCCGGCGCCCGCTCGGACCTCGGAGGTCTCGCACGCCTGGTACGGCCCGATCACTCTCGACCTGATCAACGGCATCGGGCTGTGGATCGCCTGGGAGCTCCTGCTCCGGGTGCCGCTGGCGGACGCTTCCCCGGCGTGGCTGCGGTTGCGGCTGCCGCCCCGGACCCCGCTGGACCCCGGACGGTGTGTCGCGGCCGGGGTCTCCGTCCTGATCGGTGCGGCCAGCCACGTGCTGTGGGACGCGTTCACCCACGCGGATCGCTGGGGCACGACCCGGATGCCGGCGCTGAACGACGTGGTCGGCGGTCTTCCGGTGTACAAGTGGCTCCAATTCGGCAGCGGACTGCTCGGCATGCTGGTGCTGGCGGTCTGGTTCGGCTGGTGGCTGCGGCGCACGCCCCGGCGCGACGACCCGTCGCCGGACCCCGCCGCCGACCGGCGTCGCCGGCTCGCCTGGGGGCTGCTCGGCGCGGTGGTGCTGGTTGCCCCGCCGGTGATCTGGGCGACCGCGGCCGAGGGGTCGTTGGAGCGGACCGCCTTCCTCACCGTGACCCGCAGCATCGGCGTCGTCGCCATCGCGCTGATCCTGCTCTGCCTGGTCTGGCCCAACCCGAAGCCGGCGGCCCCGGCTGCACCCGCGCCGACCGCGAAGGCCGATCAGCCCTGACGGGCGCCCGCGTTCGGGTGCGAGGATGCGAAGCAGAGCCGATCCAGCACCACGCAGCGCCGAGGAGAAGAGCCGATGGGGGCCTACGCCGAGGAGTACGCACGCAGCATCGCCGATCGCGAGGCGTTCTGGGCCGAACAGGCGGCGGCGATCGACTGGTTCCGTCCGCCGCAGCGGGTGCTCGACGCCGACCGAGCACCCATCTATCGATGGTTTCGCGGCGGCCGGCTGAACACCTGCTACAACGCGCTCGACCGGCACGTGATCAGCGGTGCGGCCGATCGGCCCGCGCTGGTCTTCCACTCCGCGATCACCGGGCAACGCCGCACGTACACCTATGCGGAGCTGCTGGAGAGGGTCGCCCAGTTCGGCGGCGCCCTGATCCAGCTCGGGATCCGGCCGGGGGACCGGGTGGTGATCTACATGCCGATGGTGCCGGAAGCGGTGATCGCCATGCTCGCCTGCGCCCGGGTCGGCGCGGTGCACTCGGTGGTCTTCGGCGGCTTCGCGCCGGCAGAGCTGGCCAGCCGGATCGACGACGCCCGGCCGAAGCTGATCGTGTCTGCGTCTTGCGGGCTGGAGGGCGCGAAGACGATCGCGTACCACCCGATGCTGGAGGCGGCCCTGGCCCGCAGCGCGCATCAGCCGGAGCACTGCATCGTCTTCCAACGCGAGCAGCTGCGCGCCGACCTGGTCGAGCCGCGCGACATCGACTTCGCCCCGCTGATGCGACCCGGCGCGTTCGAACCCGCCAGCTGCGCCGAGGTCGAGGCGACCGACCCGCTCTACATCCTCTACACCTCCGGCACCACGGGAAAGCCGAAGGGCATCGTCCGCGACCAGGGCGGCCATGCGGTGGCGCTGGCCTACTCGATGCGCGCGATCTATGACATCGGGCCGGGCGAGGTCATGTTCACCGCCAGCGACATCGGCTGGGTCGTCGGCCACTCCTACATCGTCTATGCCCCGTTGCTGGTCGGCGCGACCACGATCCTGTACGAGGGCAAGCCGGTCGGCACGCCCGACGCGGCCGCGTTCTGGCGGGTGGTTGCCGAACACCGGGTGAAGACCATGTTCACCGCGCCGACCGCGATCCGCGCGATCCGCAAGGTCGATCCGGACGGTGCGCTGATGGCCGACCACGACATGACCAGCCTCCGGACGCTGTTCCTCGCCGGTGAGCGGCTGGACCCCGACACCTACGCCTGGGCGGGGGAGAAGCTCGCCGTTCCGGTGGTGGACCACTGGTGGCAGACCGAGACCGGCTGGCCGATCGCCGCGAACCCGCGCGGAGTCGAGGAGCTGCCGATCAAGGCCGGCTCACCGAGCATGCCGGTGCCCGGCTACGAGGTGGTCGTCCTGGACGGCAGCGGCGACGCCGTACCGACCGGGACCGACGGTGCCATCTGCGTCCGGCTGCCGCTGCCGCCGGGGACGTTGGCCACCGTCTGGGGCGACGACCAGCGGTTCGTCGACGGCTACCTGACCACATTCGACGGTCACTACCTGACCGGGGACGGCGGGTATCTCGACGAGGACGGGTACGTGTTCGTGATGGGCCGGACCGACGACGTGATCAATGTCGCTGGTCACCGGCTGTCGACGGGGTCGATGGAGGCGGTGCTGGCCTCGCATCCGGCGGTGGCCGAGTGCGCCGTGATCGGGGTCGCCGACGAGCTGAAGGGCCAGCTGCCGCGCGGGCTGGTGGTGGTCAAGGCCGGCATCGACACGCCACCCGACGAGATCGCCGCCGAACTGGTCGCGCTGGTCCGCGACGAGATCGGCGCGGTCGCCGCGCTGCGCCGGATCGACATCGTCGCCGCGCTGCCGAAGACCCGGTCCGGCAAGATCCTGCGCAAGACCATGCGCGAGATCGCCGACGGGTTGCCGGGGGCCGTACCCTCCACGATCGAGGACCCCGCCGTCGTGGAGGACCTGCGGCCGATCCTTCAGCCCGGCGCCTGATCTGAAAACCCCGCCGCGGCGGGAAACTCGGCCCCGGACTGGGCGCGAGGCCCCCGAAAATCCCGCCGCGGCGAGATTCTCGGGTTCGGACCGGGCGACGTGGCCCGAACCCCGCCGTGGCCGGAATCTGGGCTCAGATCGGGCGAGGTAGACCCCGAAAATCCCGCCATGGCCGGATTCGGTTCAGAACCGCGCGTGGTGAGGAGCCCCGAACTCCCGCCGCGGCGGGAATTGCGGTCCCGGACCCCGCCAGTGGACCCCAAGAATCCGACCGCGGCGGGAAATGCGGGCCCGGACCGGGCGAGTGGACCCCAAGAACCCCGCCGTGGCCGGATATTTCGGACCCGGGCGGACGTGGGACCCCGAAAATCCCGCCGCGGCGGGAAATTCGGCGCCAATCGTGCGAGTGAGGCCCCAAGAACCCCGCCGCGGCCGGAAATTGGGCTCGGACCCCGGCCGGGTGAGTGGCCCTCTAACCCGGCCACGGCCGGAGTCTTGGCGCAGAACGCACGGGTTGGGGAGCCCTTCGAAATCAGGTTAGGCTGCCCTTATGAGTGTGGCGGCGGCTCCGCATACCCGGGCCGAGAGCCGGGAGATGCGGGTACGTCCCACCCGGGCCCCGGTGCGCGTCGCGGGCCTGTTCGGCGCGGCGGCGGCCCTGCTGGTGCTCTGCTTCCTGAGCCTGGCGATCGGCACCCGGGACGTCCCGCTGCACACGGTCTGGCAGGCGCTGACCGACTACGACCCCGCCAGCACCGACCAGATCGTCGTGGTCGAGCTGCGGGTGCCACGGACGATCCTCGGCCTGCTCGTAGGCGCGGCGCTGGGCCTCGCCGGTGCGGTGATGCAGGGGGTCACCCGCAACCCGCTGGCCGATCCCGGCATCCTCGGCGTCAACGCCGGCGCGGCGCTGTTCGTCGTGCTGGCGATCTCGTTTCTCGGCGTCGGCTCGATCCTCGGCTACGTCTGGTTCGCCTTCCTCGGCGCCGCGATCGCGTCGGTCGTGGTCTACAGCATCGCCTCGCTTGGCCGCGACGGCGCGACACCGGTCAAGCTCGCCTTGGCCGGTGCGGCGCTGAGCGCGGCGTTCAGCTCGGTCACCACGGCGTTCCTGCTGTTGGACCAGGCGACCTTCGACCAGTTCCGGTTCTGGCAGGTCGGCTCGCTCTCGGGCCGGGACATGAGCGTCGTCGTCCGGGTCGCGCCCTTCCTTCTGGTGGGCTGTGCTCTGGCCCTGCTGTTGGGCCGGGTGCTCAACACGCTCTCGCTCGGCGAGGACGTCGCGCGCGGCCTGGGCGCCAACGTCGCGTTCTCCCGGGCCGTGTCGGCGCTCGCCGTGGTGCTGCTCTGCGGCGCGGCGACCGCCGCCTGCGGCCCGATCGGCTTCATCGGCCTGACCATCCCGCACGTCGCCCGGATGATCGTCGGGCCGGACTATCGCTGGGCGCTGCCGTACTCCATGCTGCTCGCGCCCATCCTGCTGCTGGCGGCCGACATCATCGGCCGGGTTGTCGCCCGCCCCGGCGAACTGCAGGTCGCGATCGTCACCGCCGTGATCGGCGCGCCGGTGTTCATCGCTCTGGTCCGCCGCAAGAAGTTGGCCGAGCTGTGACCGCGACGATCGACCGGCCGGCCGCAATCCCGGCCACGGCGCCGGGAGTCGACTCCGTCCGCCGCGTGCGGCTCGGTCTGCGCCGCAGGACGATCATGGTGAGCCTCGCGTTCGCGGCCGTCCTGATCGGGCTGTTCCTGGCGGCTCTGGTGATCGGCGACTTCCCGCTGACCGTCAAGCAGGTGATCTATTCGCTGACCGGGCGCGGCACCCGAGCGAGCGACTTCATCGTGTACGAGCTCCGCCTGCCCCGGGCTGTCACCGGGATCGCGGTCGGTGCCTGCTTCGGCCTGTCCGGCGCCATCTTCCAGTCGATGATGCGCAACCCGCTGGCCAGCCCCGACATCATCGGCATCACCGCCGGCGCCAGCGCCGCCGCGGTGGTGGCGATCCTGATGCTCGGTCTGGGCGGGTTCGCGGTCTCGGCATTCTCGTTCGTCGGGGCTCTGGTCACCGCGCTGCTGATCTATGCCCTCGCCTGGCGGCAGGGGGTCGCCGGCTATCGGCTGATCCTGGTCGGCATCGGGATCGGGGCGATGATGGCCGCCGTCATCGACTACCTGATGACCCGGGCCTCGGTCTGGGACGCCCAGGTCGCCCTTCAATGGCTGACCGGCAGCCTCAACGGCACGTCCGACACGACCATGCGCACCCTGCTGACCTTGATGGTCGTACTCGTTCCGCTGACGCTGTGGGCACGCTCGGCGCTCTCGGGGCTGCAACTCGGCGACGACACCGCGGCGGGCCTCGGCGTGCGGGTCGAGCGGTCCCGGCTGCTGCTGGTCGTGTTCGGCGTCGGCCTCGCGTCGATCGCCACCGCCGCGGCAGGGCCGATCGGGTTCGTCGCCTTCCTCTCCGGCCCGATCGCGCGGCGGCTGACCCACGGCACCGGAATCGCGCTCGTCCCGGCGGCCCTGGTCGGGTCCCTGGTGGTGCTGTCCGCCGACTTCGTCGGACAGCACCTGCTGCCGGTCCAGCTTCCGGTGGGCATCCTGACGGCCTGCATCGGCGCTCCCTACCTGCTCTATCTGCTCGTGGTCTCGAACAAGATCGGTCAAGGAGGCTGACCATGGTGCTCCAGGACACGCCCGTCCAGCGGCACACCCTATCGGCGGTGGAGCTCGGGCTCGGCTACGGCGATCGGCAGATCGTCAGCGATCTCGACGTCGAGATCCCGACCGGCAAGGTGAGCGTGATCATCGGTGCGAACGGGTGCGGCAAGTCCACCCTGCTCCGTGGCCTGGCCCGGCTGCTCAGCCCGACCAGCGGGACGGTGCTGCTGGACGGCAAGAGCATCCACAGCTGGCAGACCAAAGACGTCGCGAAGGTGATGGGCCTGCTGCCACAGTCGCCGCTGGCGCCCGAGGGGATCACCGTTGCCGACCTGGTCGGCCGTGGCCGCTATCCCCACCAGGGCTGGTTCCGGCAGTGGTCCGCCGCCGACGACCGGGCCGTCGCCGACGCGCTCACCGCGACCGACACGCTCGACCTGGCCGCCCGGCCGATCGAGGAGATGAGCGGCGGGCAGCGGCAGCGGGTCTGGATCGCGATGGCGCTGGCCCAGGAGACGGATCTGCTCCTGCTCGACGAGCCGACGACCTACCTGGATCTGACCCATCAGGTCGAGGTGCTCGATCTCCTCACCGATCTCAACCGCCGGCGCGGGACCACGATCGTGATCGTCATGCACGACCTCAACCTGGCCTGCCGCTACGCCGACCATCTGATCACTATGTCCGACGGGCGGATCAGCGGTCAGGGCACGCCCGGCGAGGTGATCACGGCCGACACCATGCGGGAGGTGTTCGCGATGAACGCGGTCATCATCACCGACCCGGTCTCCAACACCCCGACGGTGATCCCGATCGGCCGCTATCACTGCGCCGAGCCCGACGACCTCGCGTCCTGACGGTCCTCAGCGCGGTGCCAGCACCCTCGTCGCGTAGCCGGTCAGCAGCGGCCCGACGGCGGACCACGGCACCGCGTACTGGCGCAACCCGCGGCTACCCAGCTGCCCGTCGGCGAAGGTGAAGACCATGCCGGTCCGGTCGCTCTGCCAGTTGGCCCAGTTGGCGGCCGTCGCGCTCAGCCCTGATCGGTCGATCGTCGAGGACTGCTCGCCGGCTGCGGCGAGGATCTGACCGCGAAGTTCCCCGTACGCCGCGGTGGGGTGCGCGAACACCTGGTCCAGCGTGATCGGGCGACGTCGGGCCACGTCGACGACGGTCGTCGTCACGTAGTCGGCGGGGTGAGCGGTGCCGCTGAGGTAGTCGCCGTAGATCACCCGCACCTGGACCGTACGTCCGTCGTTGGTGACCACCGTGCCCTCGCCGTCCAGCCGGCGCTTGATCCCGTGGTCTCGGCGACCCTCGCGCCGGGCCCGCTGGATCGGACCGGCCACGGCCGCGCGGACGCGCTTGTTCACCTCGGCGGCGACCGGTGCACCGGAGAACTCCGGCACCCGGACGCGCCAGGACACCCTGCCCGACGACCCGCTGATGATCACCATCCGGGCGCGCAGGCCGTTCGGGCGGGGGCGGGACGAGGAACTCGGCCCCGGCTCGCTGGTCGCAACGGTCGGCAGGCTCGGTGACGGCAGGCTGGGTACCGGCAACTCGGCGCTGATCGACGTCTGCGGCGCGACGCTGGTCGGGGCGGACGAGACCGAGGGGGCCGTCTCGTCGTCGCCGCCGTCCGCGGGAGCGCCGGCCGTCGCTACGCAGCCGCTCGCCGCCAGTCCGAGCGCCAGCCCCGCCGCCAGCCCGGCAGCGCCGGTACGCCGGTCGCGGCTTGCCTTCCCAGGGTTCGTCATCTACTCCGCTCCGGCCGCCGAGGAGTCCGGTCCGACTCCAGCACGAACAGTAATCTCGGCGCGCTGACGGCGAGGACGGCGCGAAAAACTGTCGGCGGCTGCTGCCAGGGTTGACCCGACGTACTCTCCGGGGAAGGACGAGACCATGCCGGGAAACCCGCCGCCGACCAGCACCGAGCCCGAAGCTTTGCTGGCCTATCTGATCCAGCAGCGCGACGGCCTGAAATACGCGGCCTTCGGCCTCACCGACGACCAGTTGCGCGCCACGCCCACCCGCAGCGCGCTCAGTATCGGCGGGCTGATGAAACACGCCGCCTTCACCGAACGCGGCTGGATTCACATCCTGCAGGGTCGGCCGAGCATGGGCGAGGATGCCTACACGGACTCGTTCGCGCTGACCGAGGCGGACACCGTCGATTCGCTGACCGGCCAGCTCGATGCGGTGGGGGAGGAGACGGCAGCGGCCGTGGCAGCGCTGGACGACCTGGCGGTCCGGGTCCAGTTGCCGCCCGCTCCGTGGTATCCGCGAAATCCCGACGGCTATCAGGCGCGCTGGATCCTGCTGCACCTGGTCGAGGAGCTGGCCCGGCACGCCGGGCACGCCGACATCATCCGCGAGCACATCGACGGTGCGACGATGTATGAGCTGATGGCCGGTGCGGAAGGATGGCCGGAGACCGAGTGGATCAAGCCGTGGCGTCCCCGGGCGGGCTGACCTGGCACCCGATCGGGGAGCCGAGTCCCGGTAGGCGCTGTCCCGCGGCGACGCGGCGCTATATCGTCGTGAGTCAGTTCCCGTCAGGAAGGTCGGTGTGCTCATGGCCCAGCCAGGCGTCGTCGCGCCCTGGCGCGCGACGTACGTCCCCGGCGACTGGTATCTGATCGCCGGCCCGACCTCGATGGTCGTGCTCGAGCCCGGATCCGGTCGCGCGGAGATGATCGCCGATCTGTGGTCCGATGTCGTCGCGTCGGCGTCGATGAGCGACCTGGTGGACCGGCTGGCGGGCTACGGCATCACCGAGTTGCCCGACCTGGCCGTCGTGTTCTGGTCTCAGGCGGGGATGCGTACGCTCGTGCGCGGCGGTATCCAGCTGATCGACCCCGACTCGAGCCAGCCGCTCGCCAGCGGCGAGGGCATCGTGACCTGGAACGAGGTGGGTCTCGGGCACGTCACCAACGTCCGGCTCGGACTCCGCGGTCAGACCCCGAACGGGGAGCTGCTGCCGTTGTCGGTGGGGGTGGTCCGGGTCGGCGCGGTCTCCGTCAGCGCGGACGAGGACGCCGTCGTCCGCTCGCCGCAACCGCTGCTGCGAAGCGCCCCGGCCGTGGTCGGCGGGACCGCGAGTGCCGGGACCGCGAGTGCCGGGACCGCGAGTGCCGGAGCCGCGAGTGCCGGAGCCGCGGGAGCCGCGGGAGCCGGAGCCGCGGGAGCCGGAGCCGCGAGTGCCGGTGCCGCGACGACAGGCGCGGCATCCGAGCCGGCAGCCGCTGGGGCGGGGCCCGACGATGCGCCGGCCGCCGAGGCGGGCCTCGCGGCCGACTCCGCGGTGACGGCGCCGGACGAGGCCGTTGTCGAGTCCGGGGAGTCCGACCAGTCCGAGACGCCGGCCGGGTCGGGGCAGACCGGGTCGGGGCAGACCGGGTCGGGGCAGACCGGGAGACGTCCGGACCTCGCGGAGGACGACACCGGCCCGGACTTTCCTCCACTCGAATCGGAGCGCAGCGACGAGTCGGCGCAGACCGGCGCCTCTCCCGGGTTCGGCCTGGACAGCCCATGGGGACCGCAGCCCGGACCGGTGGGCGCCGCGGCAGCCGTCGGCGCGTCCGGTGCGTCTGCCTTCGCCCCGCCGGGCGGGGTGGGCGGGTCGACCGCGGGCGCGCCTCAGTTCAGCGTCGAGCAGTTCGAGATGGAGAACGACGACACGCAGCTGATGGGGAGTGCCGAGGCCGAGGGGGCGCTGTCGACGGGCGGCCCGGGTGGCGGTGACCAGGGCAGGCCAGGCCAGGGCAGGCCGGACCAGGGTCGGGGCGGCCCGTTGGTCGAAGCCGTCCGGTGCCCCAACGGCCATCCGAACGCGCCGGGTAGCTCGGTCTGCCGGGTGTGCCGCTCGCCGATCACGCCGGGTCCACCGCAGTTGATCCCGGCTCCACTCCTGGCTCGGCTGCGGGCGGCCGACGGGACGGTGGTGGACCTCGATCGCGCCGTCCTGCTCGGCCGCGCACCGAGCGAACAGCGCTCGACCGCCCCACTGCCGCGCCTGGTCGCGCTGGCCAGCCCGGCGCAGGACATCAGCCGGACGCATCTGCAGGTGGTGCCCGAGAACTGGCAGGTCGTGGTCACCGACCTCCACTCCACCAACGGCACATTCGTGACCGATCCCGGTCCGAACGGCAATCGGGGACTGCTTCCGCCGGGACAACCGATACCCGTACCGATCGGAGCCACCCTCGAGCTCGGTGAGGGCGTGACGATCACCGTCGAGGCGGTCGACTGACCCGGAGCCCGGTTCGGGGACACGGAGGGGGACGAGGAGCCTGATGGCAGACCAAGCCGCACCGGCACGCATCGCCGGGCTGCCGCCCGGCGTCGCGCCGGGTCCGCTCGGCACCCGGTTCGTCGCCTATCTGATCGACAACGTCGTCCCGGTGGTGATCTCGCTGCTGGGCGGTGTGGTGATCCTCCGCACGAACCTGGCGCCGACGGCCGTCGGGTGGGTGACGTTCGTCCTCCTCCTCGGCTGGGCCGTCCTGGTGTGGTGGATGTTCGCTGTCCGGGGTGCCGGTCCCGGGATGCGCCTGATGCACCTCGAACTCGTCGGCCTGTCCAACGGACGCCCGATCGGCTGGGGGCGTTTCCTGCTCCGCCAACTGATCCTGACCGGTCTGGCCCTGACGGGGATCGGGCTGTTGCTGATGGTGATCTTCCTGGTCCGCCAGCCGCGGCGGCAGGGCTGGCACGATCTCGCGGTGAACTCGGTCGTCATTCGCGAGCGCCAGGGCGCTCGGCTGCGCGGCCAGGCCCGCCACGCCATGCCGGCCAAGCCGGAGAGGGACGCGGCGGCGAGCGGCTATCCGACCCCGCCGGTTTCGGCCCAGCCGCCGCAGCCGGCACCGCCGGCACCGACCCCACCGCCGCAGGTCATGTCGCCGCTTGCCCCGCCGCCCCTGACGCCGCCCTCGCTGACGCCGCCCTCACTGACGCCGCCGCCCTCGCTGACGCCGCCGCCGCCAGGGGCACCCCCGAGCCGGCCGCCGGCGCGACAGGCAGAGCCGTCGCCACCGCCGGCCGGTGTGGCGGTCTCGCCGACCGGGCCGACCCGGCCGGGCGCGTACGTCCCCGCCGCACCTCTCGGCGGCGGCAAGCAGCCACCGATCCAGTCGCCGGATCGTCCGTGGTCACAGGGGTCCGCTGCGCCGCCCGCGACCGGCGCCGCGGCCGGTGCGCAGGAGGCGAGCGGTGGGCGCTGGCGCTGGCGTGCGGTGCTGGACGACGGCCGCGAGCTGGAGATCGAGGGGCTCGTGCTGCTCGGCCGCAACCCGCAGCCGCGCCCCGGCGAGGAGCACGCGGCCCTGATCAAGATCGCCGACACCACGCGTACGGTCTCGAAGTCCCACCTGGAGCTCGGGATCGGCAGTGCCGGCCTCTACGTCGTCGATCGCGGCTCGACCAACGGATCCACCGTCACCACGGTCAGCGGAGTGTCCCGCCGGTGCGCACCCGGCGAGGCGATCACGGTCGAGCCCGGCAGCATCGTCTCGTTCGGCGACCACTGGCTGGAGATCCGCCGCGACTGACCCGACGATGGTGAGGTTCCTAACAGTTAGAACCTTGACAGTTAGATACCTAACTACTAGTCTCGAGCTATGGATGAGTCACGTGGCCAGCCCACGGTCTCGGAGCTGCTGGGCCGGGTCGCGGTGAGACTGCGTCAGACCATGGAGATCGGCACCGAGACCGACTTCGGCGGCCTGACGCCGCATCAAGCCCGGATCGTCGGCTACATCGAGGCCAACGAGGACCGGGGGATCATCCAGCGCGACGTAGCGGAGATCACCGGCACCAGGCCGGCGAGCGTGTCGAGCCTGCTGCAGGGACTCGAACGCGACGGCTGGCTCGAACGGCGGACGGATCCGTCCGACTCGCGGCGCAAGACCCTGCACGTGACCGACAAGGCGCGGGCCTTGGTCAAGGGCTTCGAGCAGCGGACCTGGGGTGCGATCGAGTCGAGGATCGACTGCTTCACCGACGAGGAACGTCGCACCCTGATCGCACTGCTGAGCAGGCTGGACCGGCACCTGGCCGCGTCCTCCTGACCCGCCGGGCGTTCGTACGCCCGATATCGCTGACAGACAACTCATGCGCACCACCGCCGACCGGGGCTGTCGCGCGCCCGAAATCGAGTCCGACGAGGACTCCCCGACTCTGAAAGGAGGGTCGCCATGTCCGCACACGACGACCGTTACTACCTCCAGCACGCCCCGATCGGGCGCGCGCTGATCCACCTCTGCATCCCGATGATGGCGGCCGTCTCGGTCGGCGTCGGCTACAACATCGTCAATGCCGGCTTCATCGGCTCGCTACATTCCACCGCGCTGCTGGCCGCGCTCACCTTCGGTCTGCCGGTGTTCGCGCTGCTGATGGCCGTCGGCGGGGTCTTCGGGACCGGCGGCGGGACCGCGGTGTCGCGGCTGCTCGGCGAGCTGGAGACGACCGATGCGAACGGCGCCGAACCGATCCGGGCCCGGATCAAGCGGCTCAGCGCGTTCACCGTTTGGGGCTCGGTCATCGCCGGGGTCGCCGTGGCCGCCGCCGGTCTGCTGTTCCTCGGGCCGATCGTCGGCCTGCTCGGGGCGGATGCGAGCGCGGCCGCTCCAACGGCCCTGTACGTCGGGCTCCTCTTTGCCGGCGCGCCCGTGCTGGTGCTGGCGTTCGCCATGGAGCAGCTGGTCCGGGCCGAGGGCGCCACCAAGGCCTCGATGATCGGCATCATCGCCTCGACCGTCGCCAACCTGGTCTTCGACGTGCTCTTCATCCTCCTGCTCGGTTGGGGTGTCGCCGGAGCCGGTCTCGCCACCGTGGCGTCCAACCTGGTCACCATCGGCTATTTCGTCTGGCACCTGTGGCGGCGCAGCGCGGTGATCCGAATCGGCGTGCGCTGGTTCCGACCTGATCTCGCCACCGCAAAGGAGGTCTTCGGGGTCGGCCTTTCCGAGCTGCTGATGAGCGGCTTCCTGGTGCTGAGCTCGCTGCTTCTCAACAACGTCGCCGTGGCCTACGGAGACGGCGTGCTCGCCGCGTTCGGTGTCGCCCTGCGGATCGTGCAGCTGCCCGAGATGCTCGCCATGGGCGTGTTCATGGGCGCATTGCCGCTGCTCGCGGCCTCGTACGGCGCCCGGGCGACCGATCGGCTCCGCGGCGCAATCGGCCAGAGCGCGTTGTGGATCGCCGCCATCGTGGCGGTGTTCGCCACCCCGGTGTTCCTCTTCCGCGGCAGCGTCTTCACGCTGTTCACCGACAGCCCCGATGTCAGCGGCGTCGGGGTCTTGATCCTCACCGCGATGCTGGTGTCCGCCCTGTTCAACGGCTTCACCGGACTGGTCATCACGCTGTTCCAGGCGACCGGTCAGGCGCTCCCGGCGACCATCATGGCGGTGGCCCAGGGTCTGCTGCTGATCCCCGTGCTGCTGATCGGGAACGCCGTGTTCGGTCTGACCGGGGTGATCTGGTCGATGACGATCAGTGAACTGCTGACCTTCGGCATCGGTCTCTCCCTGTTCGCCGTGCACCGTCGCCGGCTGCTCTCCCCGACGCCGGCCGAGGCGGCGCTCGTGGCCGAGGCGATCCCGGCCTGACCCGGCCGCGCGGAGTCCCACTAGATTCTCCCCATGCTCCTTTCGGACCGCGACATCAAGCGCGAGGTGGAGTCCGGTCGGATCGGGCTGGAGCCGTACACCCCCGAGCTGGTCCAGCCGTCCAGCATCGACGTACGGCTGGACCGCTACTTCCGGGTCTTCGAGAACCACCGCTATCCGCACATCGACCCCGCCGAGGACCAGTCCGAGCTCACCCGTCCGGTGGAACCGAGCGACGACGAGCCGTTCATCCTGCATCCGGGCGAGTTCGCCCTCGGGTCGATCTACGAGGTCGTCACGCTTCCCGACGACGTCGCCGCCCGGGTGGAGGGCAAGTCCTCCCTCGGGCGGCTCGGCCTGCTGACCCACGCCACCGCCGGCTTCATCGATCCGGGCTTCTCGGGGCACGTCACGCTGGAGCTCTCCAATGTGGCCACCCTGCCGATCAAGCTGTGGCCGGGGATGAAGATCGGCCAGCTCTGCTTCTTCCGGCTGTCCTCACCGGCCGAGCACCCGTACGGGTCGGCGGTCTACGGCTCGCACTACCAGGGTCAGCGCGGCCCGACCCCGAGCCGGTCCCACCTGAACTTCCACCGCACCCAGATCTGAGCACGCGGCGGGGACTTCTCGTCAGGCCCGGTAGACGGCGATGTCGCCGGAGGCGGTCCGTGCTTTGATCGAGACGAACGGCTCGCCCTGGCCCGGGGCGTCGGTCGCATCCATCGCGATCCGTACGTCGCCGCTGACCGAGTGCAGATCCAGCCAGGCCGGCAGCTTGTCGGCGACACCGACCACGATCGCCCCGGAGGCCGACCGGAGGTCCAGCGACCCGCGGGTGGAGGGAACCGAGATGTCGCCGGAGCCGGAACTCGCCCGGAGCTGGGTGCTGTGCAGGGTGTGCACGGTGACGTCACCCGAGCCGGACTTGGCGATCAGCGGGCAGAATGCCTCACCGATCTGGACGTCTCCCGACCCGCTCCCGACGCTGGCCGACTCGCCGCGCACGGCCGCGATGGAGATGTCGCCGCTGCCGCTGGTGACCTGCACGTCGTGGGTGACGTCGAGCGTGATGTCGCCCGACCCCGACTTGGCCCGGACCCGGCCCGCCTCGGTGCCGATCCGGATGTCGGCGCCGCCCGAGGTGATCGCATAATCCAGCCCCGGCGGAACGCCCAGCCGCAGGTGGACCGGCAGCGCGCGCCAGCCCCGCACCGGCGCCTCGATCCGCAGCTGGTCGTTGTCCTGCCGGATCTCCACGGCGTCGATCACGTCCTCCGCGGCGCTGATCGTGCCCTCGACGGCCTGCTCGTTCGGACCTGCCTCGACGACGATCGAACCGTCACCGAAGTTGACCAGGTTGATCCGGCGGACACCTTCGAAGACGAAGGAGTGCGCGCTCACTTGACCCACCCCTGGACGCCGTGAGCCGACTTCCAGCCCTGCTCGCGCGCCATCCGCCGAACGTCGTCTCGCTGCTGGCGGCCGCGGCGGTCGCCGAACGGCCCGCTCGGGCCGAACACGCCGTGCTGGCCGAACGGCCCGTTGGGACCGAAGATGCCACCGAAGTCCGGCGGCCGCGGCGCGTTCGGCGGCTGCGGCACGCCGTCGCGCGGGGACTCGATTGCGTTGGTGATCGCCCTGACCAGCCACGCATTGGTCGAAATGCCGGCCTCGTCCGCGAGTTCGTCGACCCGGGTCTTCACCGACGCCGGCAGCCGGAGGCTGATCCGGGCCACGGGCTCGTCCTCGGTCGACTCGGGGAACGACTCGGTCGGCATGTCGTCCTGCTCCTGATCGGGCAGCAGCATCGTCGGCTCACCGCTGAGCGGTGCCGCGGTGACCACGAACTGCGGGTCGGCGCCCGCCATCCGGAGCTCCACCGAGCCCGGGGCGAGATCGGCGCTGATCACGCCGGCCGCGTCGGACAGGGCCTCGATCAGGGCGAGGCGGGCGGAGGAGTCGATGGTCGCGCCGAGCCGCGCGGCGATCGACTGGGTCTGCTCGTCGGCAAGCGCGGCGGCGTTGGTCACTCCGTTGCGGACGGTGTCCACGTAGCTGTCGAGGTTCATGACATCAGTGTGACATCACGTGACGTCAGTATCAACACTGTGTGGCGTCAGATTTGTTCAGGTAGCGCATTGGGCTGTCGCGTGTCGCCGCCGCAGCGGCGCACTGATCGGTTGCCGATGGGACACACTCGCCCCTCTTTGGGCCTCGATGCTGGTCGCCGGGGACAGCGTTCCGGGATTGGCCGCCCGTTCTTCACCATGTCGGTAGATGAACCGTCGGGGCCCATTTGCGGCGTCGAAGAAGTCGGAATCGCTCGGGGTTGTCGTCGATCCACCTTGGCTCGCGCAGTAGCCGGCCGCTTGCTGATCGCTCCTGGCGGGCCTCCGGATTCGATGCGCGACTCGACACACTTGATCCTTCAGAACAGACCACCACCTCGCGCGTCGAACGGCGACCTCGCTCGCCTTCGACGGCGAGCGAAGTAGCGCTGGGCCGCGCGAAGTGGGAGGCAGACGTTGGGCGGGCCCCCGGGGTCCACTGTCCTGGTTCGATGGCGGGCCTACCGCAATGGATCGCCTGCCGACGCGTCCGGTCAGCGACTTCGCGCGCCGAAACGCGACTTCGCTCATCGGCGACGGCGAGCGAAGTCGCGCCGCGATGCGCGAAGTGGGCATGCGGAACGGCTGGTTTCACGTGAGGGATGGGGGCGCCCACTGAGCGGCGCCAACGACCATGGCGGCCACGAGCTAGCCCAGTCTCGTACGCGATGCGGCCGCGCCGCCGAGCGATAGCGGGCCCGCCTCCGACGTCGCCGTCTCCGACTTCGCGCGCTGAAACGCGACTTCGCTCACCGGCGGAGGTGAGCGAAGTCGCAGTTGGATGCGCGAAGTACGGCTTCGGTCGCGTTGTGGGCTGGGCGGCGCGCACGTGGGCTGGTCGCCCGCACGGGGGCTGGGCCACGCACGGGGGCTGGGCCACGTGCACGGGGCTGGGTGCCCGCCGTGGGCTAGGCGTCTCGCTGGGACTTCGGCCGCCGGAAGCGGTTGGGCGGTGTGGCTGCCCTGCCTGACGTGCACCGGGGTGCGCGGGACAGGGGTGCACGGCCACCGCGTGCATGGGCCACGTGAGACCCGGGGTTGGCGCGGGCCCGGCTGCCGCCGGCGAGAGGGTGGGGCGAGGGTCAGCTCGAGCCGCGCCGCACCGACTCCAGCAGCAATTGGGCGACATCGAGCACCTCGGTCGTCTCGGCAGCGCTGCCGTCGGCCTGCCTGGCGGTCAGCCCGTCGGACAGCATCACCCGGCAGAACGGGCAACCGGTGGCGATGGTGTCGGCTCCGGTGGCCAGCGCCTCGTCGGTGCGGTTGGCGTTGATCCGGGTCCCGATCCGCTCCTCCATCCACATCCGCGCCCCACCCGCGCCGCAGCAGAAGGAGCGCTCGCGATGCCTCGGCATCTCGGTGAGGCGAGTGCCGGGCAGGGCGCCGAGCAGATCGCGCGGCGGGTCGTACACCTGGTTGTGCCGGCCCAGGTAGCACGGGTCGTGGTAGGTGATCGTCCGTCCGCCGACGCCCGCGTCGGGTGCCGCCACCGGTGTCAGCTTTCCGTCCCTGACCAGGCGGTTCAGCAGCTGGGTGTGATGCACCACCTCCAGTTCCACGCCGAGCTGCGGGTATTCGTTCTTCAGCGCGTTGAGGCAGTGCGCGCAGGTCACCACGACCTTGGTGGCGCCGGCCTCCTTGAGCGTCTCGGCGTTCTCCATCGCCAGCTGCTGGAAGACGAACTCGTTGCCGGCGCGTCTCGCCGGGTCGCCCGTACAGGTCTCGCCGCGGCCGAGCACCGCGAACCGGACGCCAGCGGTATGCAGCAGTTCGGCGACGGCCTGGGTGGTCTTCTTCGCGCGGTCCTCGTAGGCGCCGGCACAGCCGACCCAGAACAGGTACTCGACCTCGCTCAGGTCCTCGACGTCCTCACCGACCACGGGCACGTCGAACGTCAGCGACTTCGCCCAGTCCAGCCGTTGCCGCGGGTTGGAGTTCCACGGGTTTCCCTTGTTCTCCAGGCCTTTGAACAAACCGTTCAGCTCCGACGGGAACTCCGACTCCATCAGCACCTGGAACCGGCGCATGTCCATGATGTGATCGACGTGCTCGATGTCGACCGGGCACTGCTGGACGCAGGCGCCACAGGTCGTACAGGACCACAAGACGTCGGGGTCGATCACCCCCGCCGACCCGTTCTCCACCTGGATCGGCCCGACCAGCGGCCGAGCGGCCTCGTCGCGAACCGACTGCGGCAGCGTCGCCCGGGCCGTCTCGGCCGCCTGCAGATACGGCGCCTTGGCGTACGCGTGCTCGCGCAGGCCCATCACCAGCAGCTTCGGTGACAGCGGCTTGTCGGTGTTCCACGCGGGACACTGGCTCTGGCAACGGCCGCACTCGGTGCAACTGGTGAAGTCCAGCAGACCCTTCCAGGTGAAGTCCTCCAGCTTGCCGACGCCCAGCGCGGCGTCGGCGTCGAGGTCCTCGATCTCGGCGAAGTCGAGCGGCTGGCCGTCGACCGTGATCGGTTGCAGCGCACCCAGCGCCGGGCGGCCCGACGACTCGCGCTTGAACCAGATGTTCGGCCAGACGGTGAACCGGTGCCAGGCCACACCCATGGTCAGGTTCAGCCCGAGCACCGCGAACCAGGCCATCGAGATGACGATCTTCACCGCGGCGAGCACCACGATGCCGGCCTCGAGGCTCGCCGCGGCGATCCCCTGCGGCAGCAGGAACCAGGTGAACGGGAAGTGCCAGCGGCTGGTCTCGTCCCCGAGCAGCTGATATTCCATCGCGCGGAGGAACAGGACGCAGAGCACGATGCCGAGAATGGTGAACTCGACGTAGACCGCCTGCCAGGTGCGCGAGCCGAAGAAGCGGGAGGCCCGGGCGGTGCCCTTTCGCGCCCGGGTCACCATCAGGAACAGGATGCAGACCAGACCCGCCCAGGCGATCAGCTCGGCCAGCCACTCGTACACCACCCAGTGGCCGATGATCGGCAACGCAAAGGTCGGGTCGAACAGCTGCCCGTAAGCCGTGATCAGGGTGAAGAACAGCGCCCCGAAGGCGATGAAGACGAACCAGTGGGCGATGCCGATCGCATTCCACTGCCGCATCCGGGTGTGCGCGAGCGTCTCGGCGAGCATGTGCTTCCAGCGATCGCCCGGGCGGTCACGCCGGCCCGGCAGCGGCTGACCCAGCCTGACCACGCCGACGATCGCCGCGACCGCGCGCGCGAACAGGGCGACACCGACCACCGATACGGCCAGCGCGACCACGACGGGGACGACCAACACGGGCAGACCTCCTCGCCCGGTGGTCTGTCCGCCAGGCGTGCTCACACCCTAGACGCTGGCGCCGACAGCCCGTTTGAAACGGGGAGTCGCCGTGAACTGTCTGTATGTCTGGTTAGGGTCGTGGGGAACGAGTCGGCGCCGAATGCGCCGGCGCGAGGTGCAGGGGACGGCACGTGATCGAGTTCGAATCCGTGAGCAAGACCTATCGGGACGGCACGCATGCCGTGTCGGACCTCAGCCTGGTCGTGCCGTCCGGCAAGATCACCGTCTTCGTCGGACCGTCGGGCTGCGGCAAGACCACCACGCTGCGGATGGTCAACCGGATGCTCGAGCCCAGCTCCGGCCGGATCGTCTGGGACGGCGAGCCGCTCAAGTCCAGGCGGCGGACCACGCTGCGCCGCCAGATGGGCTATGTGATCCAGTCCGGAGGTCTGTTCCCGCACCGGACGGTGCTGGAGAACATCGGCACCGTGCCAGGCCTGCTCGGCTGGGACAAGACCAAGATCCGCTCCCGTAGCAGGGAGTTGCTGGACGCCGTCGGGCTCGATCGCAAGCTCGGCGAGCGCTATCCGGCCCAGCTGTCCGGCGGCCAGCAGCAGCGCGTCGGGGTGGCCCGGGCACTGGCCGCGGATCCGCTGGTGATGCTGATGGACGAGCCGTTCTCCGCGGTCGACCCGGTGGTGCGCGGCGAGCTGCACGAGTTCTTCCTGGGCCTGCAGCGCCAGCTGAGCAAGACCATCATCCTGATCACCCACGACATCGACGAGGCGATCAAGCTGGGGGACCAGGTGGCGATCCTGCGGGTCGGCGGACGACTCGCCCAGGCCGGAGCGCCACAGGAGCTGCTGGAGCGACCGGCGGACGCGTTCGTCGAGGGCTTCGTCGGCAAGGACCGCGGCTATCGCGCGCTCTCCTTCATGCCCGCCTCGGCGGTCGAGCTCGGCTCGGTCCGGGTCGTCCGCGACGCCTCGGGCGCCGGCAACGAGGGCCCGGTGCTGTTGCTCGACGGCGACGCTGCACCGCAGGGCTGGATCGACCCGGCCCGCGGCGGTCATGTGCTGCGGATGGGCGCTCTGTTCGATCCGCAGGTCGACACGTTGCGGGTGGCGCTGGACTCCGCGCTCACCTCCCCGGTCGGGCTCGCGGTCGCTGTCAGCCGCGACACCGGGCGGTACGTCGGGGTCGTCAGCGCCGACGACATCCTGGCCCAGGTGACCGAGGCGCGTGCCGCGCTGGACGACCCGACGACCGGGACCCCGGCGGCGGCGGCCCCGGAGGGGGCGACCCCGGCGGGGGCGACCCCGGTGGAGGCGGCTCAGGCGGACGACGCTCCGGTTGACGAGACTCCGGCGGACGAGAGACCGGCCGACGAGAGACCGGCCGACGAGACGCGGGCGGATGAGACACCCGCGGTGCACGACACGGCTACGGCGGAGGAGGCTGCGAACTCCACCGGGACGGCGGCCGAACCGCTGGAGGGCGACGGCCCGTCCGACGAGGCGGCCCCGACCACCGACGTACCACCCGAGGGCGCGGACGAGGTCGAGCGAGCGCCCGCCGACCAGCTGCTCGAGGCCGACGAGCGCGCGGCGGACGAACCGGACGCACGATGAATCTCGACTGGGCCTGGATTCGACGCAACGCCGACCTCATCCTCAGTCTGCTGGGGCAGCACATCGTGCTGTCCATCGTTCCGGTGCTGCTGGCGTTCATCGTGTCGTTGCCGCTGGGCTATCTGGTGCACAAGACCGGCCGCGCCGCCAATGTGCTGCTCGCCCTGATCGGCGTCATCTATGCGATCCCCTCGCTCGCACTGTTCGTGGCGATGCCGCTGATCCTCGGCACCAAGATCCTGAACCCCGTCAACGTGGCCGCCGCCCTGGCCGTCTACTCCAGCGCGCTGCTGGTGCGCAGCGTGGTCGACGGGTTGCGCTCGGTTCCGGCCACCGTGAACCAGTCCGCCGCGGCGATGGGCTACGGCTGGCTCCGCCGGCTGTTCGGGGTCGAGCTGCCGATCGCGATGCCGGTGATCTTCGCCGGTCTCCGGGTCGTCACCGTCTCCAACATCGCGCTGGTCAGCGTGGCGGCGGTGGTCGGCAGCGGAGCGCTCGGCCAGCTGTTCGATCGCGGCCTGTCGAGCGACTTCTACACCCCGATCATCGTCGGCCTGGTGCTCAGCCTGCTGCTCGCCCTGGTCGCCGACGGCATCATCCTGCTGATCCAGCGGGGCACCCTGCCGTGGGCGCGGGGAAGGCGGGCAGCATGAGCCTGTTCAGCTATCTGCTGGATCCTGCCAACTGGGGTCCGAACGGCATCATCACCAAGCTCCTGCTCCAGCACCTCTACTACACGATCGCGGCCGTCCTGATCGCCGCGGTGATCGCCATCCCGGTCGGCATCGTGGTCGGTCACACCGGCCGTGGTTCGTATCTGGTCGTCGGCGTCAGCAACTCCGCCCGGGCGATCCCCAGCCTGGGTCTGCTGGTGCTGGCCGTGCTGGCCCTCGGCACCAGCTCGGGGCCGATCATCGGGGTGTTGGCGATTCTCGCCCTCCCGTCGATCCTCACCGGAACCGCCGTCGGCATCCAGAACGCCGACCACGAGGCGGTGCACGCAGCGCGAGCGCTTGGCATGACCGGCGGCCAGATCGTCGGCAAGGTCGAGTGGCCGCTGGCCCTCCCGCTGGTGATCTCCGGCCTACGCGTCGCGACCCTGCAGGTGGTGGCCACGGCCACCGTTGCCGGGTTCGCCGCCGGTGGCGGCCTCGGCCAGCTACTGATCAGCGGGCAGGCCACCCAGAACTACTCACAGATGTTCGCCGGAGCCGTGCTGGTCGCAGCACTCGCCATCTTCTTCGATCTCGCCCTCGGCCTGCTCGGCTGGTTCGCCGCGCGCAAGACCCATCCACGAGCCAAGACGCGGGTGCGCAGGCAGCCGCAACCTACCTAACCTGGTCGTCGACTAGGGATTAGCCCCTCCAGACGGGAGTCGTCATGAAACTCAGCAAGCGCCTCGCGGGCGTCGGTATCGGCCTCGCCGCCCTCCTGCTCACCGCAGCGTGCGGCGGCGGCTCCAATCCGCTGGCCGAGGGGTCCGGCTCCCCGTCGGCCGGAGGCTCGGCTTCCGGGTCGTCAGGCCCGATCGTGGTCGGCTCCGCCGGGTTCGAGGAGTCGCAGATCATCGCGGAGCTGTACGCCCAGGCCATGAAGGCTAAGGGCCTCGACGTGTCGACCAAGCACGCCATCGGCGCTCGCGAGGTCTACATCAAGGCGTTGCAGGACAAGTCGATCTCGGTGGTCCCGGAATACACCGGCAACCTGCTGCTCTACTTCGACAAGAACGCGACGGCGAGCACCGCCGAAGAGGTCGAGGCGGCGCTGCCGAAGGCGCTGCCGAGCGACCTGAAGGTCCTGAACAAGTCGGCCGCGGTCGATCAGGACGTCTACGTGGTGACCAAGGACACGTCGACCAAGAACGGGATCACCTCAATCCCCGACCTGTCCAAGATCGCGTCCAGCTCGACGCTGGGCGGTCCGTCCGAGCTGGAAGACCGGCCGTACGGGCCGACCGGCCTGGAGAAGGTGTACGGCGTCAAGTTCAAGGCCTTCCAGCCCTACGACAAGTTGCCGGTCAAGGTCGCCGACCTGAACGCCGGCAAGATCCAGGTCGCCACGTTCTTCACCACCGACAGCGCGATCGCGGACAACGGCTACGTGAAGCTGGAGGATCCGAAGTCGCTGATCCTGCCGCAGAACGTCGTCCCGCTGGTGCGCTCGGAGGTGGCATCCAACCAGACCGCGGTCGACGCGATGAACGCGGTCCAGGCCGCGCTCACCACCGACGACCTGGTGGCGCTGGACAAGGCCGTGATCGACGACCACCAGGATCCCGACCAGGTGGCAGGGGACTGGCTGAAGCAGAAGGGTCTCGCCTGACGAGCGCACGCTGAGGACCGCTCGGCCCGGATAGTGGGCGCAGGCGCAGATTGACGCGGCATGACGTGTCGTCTGCGCCCACTTCCGGGGATCGGCTGACGCGGCGCTAGTGGCTGACCGCCTTCTCGGCGCCGAAGCCGGTCATCGAGCGGACCTCCATCTCGGCGGCGAGCTCGGCGCTCTCCGGTGTCTTCGACGGGATGATCGAGAACAGCCAGCCGAGGAAGAAGGCCAGCGGGATCGACACGATGCCCGGATTGTTCAGCGGGAAGATCGCGAAGTCGACGTCGGGCCCGAAGACGGACGTCTTCTTGCCGGAGAACACTGGCGAGAAGACGATCAGCAGCACCGCGCTGATCAGGCCGCCGTACATGCTGGCGACCGCGCCCCGGGTGGTGAACCGCTTCCAGTAGAGCGAGTACAGGATCGTCGGCAGGTTCGCGCTCGCGGCCACGGCGAAGGCGAGCGCGACGAGAAAGGCGACGTTCTGCCCCTGCACGCCGACCCCGCCGAGGATGGCGCCCGCGCCGATGGCCACGACGGTGATCCGGCCGACCTTGACCTCCATGGCCGGATCGGCCTTGCCCTTCTTGATCACGCTGCCGTAGATGTCGTGCGCGAACGAGGCGGCAGCCGTGATGGTCAGTCCGGCCACCACGGCCAGGATGGTCGCGAACGCCACTGCCGAGATGATCCCGAGCAGGATCGGGCCGCCCAACCTCAGCGCGAGCAGCGGTGCGGCCGAGTTCACCCCGCCCGGTGCGGCCAGGATGGTGTCGCTGCCGACCAGTGAGATCGCCCCGTACCCAAGCACGAGGGTGAACAGATAGAACAGCCCGATCAGCCAGATCGCCCAGACCACGCTCTTGCGCGCCTCCTTGGCGGTGGGCACGGTGTAGAAGCGCATCAGCACGTGCGGCAGCCCGGCCGTGCCGAGCACCAGCGCGAGGCCGAGCGAGATGAAGTCGAGCGGGTTGGCGCCGTACTGCTTGCCGGGCTTGAGCACGTCGGCACCAGCGACCTGGACGGCCTGGTCCAGCAGCTGGTTCAGGCTGAAGCCGTTCAGCGCCAGCACCCAGAAGGTCATCACGCCGGCGCCGGTGATCAACAGCACGGCCTTGATGATCTGCACCCAGGTGGTGCCCTTCATCCCGCCGACGAGGACGTACAAGATCATCAGCGCACCGACCACCACGATGACGATGGACTGGCCGACCCGGCCGCTGACCCCGAGCAAGAGGGAGACCAGCGCGCCGGCGCCGGCCATCTGGGCCAGCAGGTAGAAGAAGCTGACTGCCAGGGTGGAGATCGCCGCGGCCATCCGGACCGGGCGCTGCCGCAGCCGGAAGGACAACACGTCGGCCATGGTGAACTTGCCGGTGTTGCGCATCAGCTCGGCGACCAGCAGCAGGGCGACGATCCAGGCCACCAGGAACCCGATCGAGTACAGGAAGCCGTCGTAGCCGTTGACGGCGATCGCCCCGGTGATACCGAGGAAGGACGCGGCCGACAGGTAGTCGCCCGCGATCGCGGAGCCGTTCTGACCGCCGGTGAAGGACCGGCCGCCGGCGTAGTAGTCGGCCGCCGTCTTGTTGTTGCGGCTGGCCCGTAGCACGACGACGAGCGTCACCCCGACGAACAGGACGAAGATCGCGATGTTGAGGACGGGGTTGTTCTCGCTCATGCCGCACCTCCCTGCGACGTTCCGGCCTGCTCCTCCAGCTCGGTACGGAGCGCGGTGGCCGGCGGATCGAGCACCCGGTTGGCGTAGCGGACGTAGATCATCGTGACCGCGAACGTCGTGGCGAACTGGGCCAGGCCGAGCAGCAACCCGATGTTGACGTGGCCGAAGACCGGGGTGGCCATGAAGTCGGAGAAGTAGGTCCCCAAGATCACGTACAGCCCGAACCAGGCAAGCGCGGCCGCGGTCACAGGCAGCACGAAGCCGCGGCGTTTGGTCCGCAGGTGGGTGAACTCGCTCGATCGTTGGACGGCGATGTAGTCGATCCCACCGGTGCTCGGTGGGGAGCTGATCTCTGACACGCGGCCTCCTTGCCGTGGTTGGGCGATGCGGTTCTGAGCTGACACGAACGGACGAGACGTGACCTGGCTACACACCGGCCGGCAGGTCATGATGCTGACGTCGGACAGCGGCGACGAGATCGTCGATGACCGCCGGCTCCTCGATCGTTGGGGGGACTCTGACGGGCTCGCCGTCGACGATCTGACGCATGGTCTTGCGGAGAATCTTGCCAGATCGCGTCTTCGGCAAACGCTGCAGCACCACGACGTCCTTGAAAGCGGCCACCGGACCGACATGATCACGCACGAGTTTCACCAGTTCGGCGCGCAGGATCGTCTCGTCGATCCGAACGCCGTGCTTGAGGGTGACGAAGCCGCTCGCCCGCTGCCCCTTGAGCGCGTCCTTGACCCCGATCACGGCGGCCTCGGCGACGGCCGGGTGGTGTCCGAGGGCCTCCTCGAGCTGGCCGGTGGACAGCCGGTGGCCGGCGACGTTGATCACGTCGTCGGTGCGGCCCATCACCGACAGGTAGCCGTCTTCGTCGAGGTGGCCGGAGTCACCGGTGGCGTAGTAGCCCGGAAATGCAGTCAGGTAGGCGTTGCGATAGGCGTCATCGCCCGCCCACAGGCCGGACAGCGAACCCGGGGGCAGCGGCAGCCGGATCACGATGTTGCCCTCGGTGCCGGCCGGTCGTGGGCGACCCTTGCTGTCCACGACCTCTACCCGGTATCCGGGGACGGGCACGCTGGGTGAGCCGGGTTTGATCGGTAGTGGCTCGATCCCGCGCGGGTTGGCCGCGATCGCCCAGCCCGTCTCGGTCTGCCACCAGTGGTCCACGATGGGGCAGTGCAGGCCCGCATCGGCCCACGCGAAGGTCTCCGGATCGAGTCGTTCGCCGGCGAGGAACAGCGCGTCCAGTCCGCTCACGTCGTGGCCGGCCAGATGACTCAGGTCCGGATCCTCCCGGCGGATGGCACGCAGCGCGGTCGGCGCCGTGAACAGCACCTTCACCCGGTGCTCGTCGACCACCCGCCAGAACGCACCCGCGTCCGGCGTGCCGGTCGGCTTGCCCTCGTAGATGACCGTGGTCGCCCCGGCCAGCAGCGGCGCGTACACGATGTAGGAGTGGCCGACGACCCAGCCCACGTCGGAGGCCGCCCACATCACCTCGCCCGGGCCGACGTCGTAGATGTTGGCCATGCTCCAGGCGAGCGCGACGGCGTGTCCGCCGTTGTCGCGGACGATCCCCTTGGGATTCGCCGTCGTGCCGGAGGTGTAGAGGATGTACAGCGGGTCGGTCGCGCGAAGGCTGACCGGTTCGGCCGGGCCGGCGTCGGCGTAGGCCGCGTCCCAGTCCAACCAGGCCACGTCGCCGCTGGCGGCGAAGTCCGCCGCGGAGCCGGCCACCTCGGGGCGATCCTTGACGATCACGGTCCGGATCGTGCCGGTGGTCAGCGCCAGCGCGTCGGCCACGATCGGCAGGTACTCCACCGCCCGGGTCGGCTCGATCCCGCCCGAGGCGGTGATCAGCGCGACCGGCCTCGCGTCCTCCATCCGGGCCGCCAGCTCCCGCGCCGCGAAGCCGCCGAAGACGACCGAGTGCACGGCGCCGATCCGGGCGCAGCCGAGCATGGCGACGATCGCTTCCGGAATCATCGGCAGATAGATCACCACCCGGTCGCCCCGCTCGACTCCCGCCGCGCGCAGCACACCGGCGAAGCGGCTCACCCGCTCGAGCAGCTCGACGTACGTCCAGCGTCCCCGGACGCCGGTCATGGCCGAGTCGAAGACGACCGCCGGCTGCTGCCCGCGGCCGGCGGCAACGTGCCGGTCGACGGCGTTGACACAGGTGTTCAGCCGGCCGTCGGGGAACCAGGAGTAGAGCGGCGCGCGGCTCTCGTCCAGGGCGCGGGACGGGCAGACGTCCCAGTCGACGGCCTCCGCGGCGGCCAGCCAGAACGCCTCCGGGTCCTCCAGACTGGCGTGGTACGTCCGCTGATAGCTGCCTGGACTGTGGACCATGTCGTTCTCCTCGTCGAGTGCCGTGCCTCACAGGTTGGCCGAGAATGTATACACAGAGGCGCCAGATCGGCAAGGGACCTTCGTCACATTGCGCGGAGCTTGTCTGGATGTATACATTGATGCCCGCCGCGTCATCGAGGAGGTCCCAGTGCGAGCGAGCGATCGGGCGTATCGGCAGCTGCGCGAGGAGATCCTCGACGGCGAGCTCGCGCCGAACACCGTGCTGGCCGAGGTCGAGCAGGCGGAACGGCTCGGCGTCTCCCGGACCCCCGTCCGCGAGGCGTTCAGCCGGCTGGTCAACGACGGCCTCGTGGTGGCACAGACTGCTCGCGGCCTGGTGGTCACCGAGCTGTCCGTCGACCGCGTCAACCAGCTCTACGAGCTCCGGCTGGCTCTGGAGGACCAGGCCGCGCGACTGGCGGCGCTGCGGGGCAACAAGCGGGTCTTCCTGGCGCTCGCCGAGCGATTCCGGGCCGCGCCGGAGCTGGTGCGGCTCGGCGAGCTCGGGCTGCC
Organism: Microlunatus ginsengisoli; assembly: GCF_039537205.1. Lineage (NCBI taxonomy): Bacteria > Bacillati > Actinomycetota > Actinomycetes > Propionibacteriales > Propionibacteriaceae > Microlunatus > Microlunatus ginsengisoli. The sequence continues at coordinate 108,205 of NZ_BAABAB010000044.1, forward strand.
CCGCTACTACGACTTGGTGGCCGAGTTCGACGAGGCGATCGACGACGCGGTCGAGAACGCCTATCTCACCGCAGCGCTGGTCAACGTCCGGACGCACCTGGCCCGGATCCGGCGGCTGGCCCGGCACGACCCCGACCGGCTGGTCGAGGCCTCCCGCGAACACCTGCTGATCGTCGAGGCGATCGCCGCCGGAGACGCCGGCCTGGCGGCGCACGCCACCCACGTCCACCTCCACAAGAGCAAGACCCACTTCGTCGCCACGGTGGAACGCCACCTCCGCGGCGGACAGGTCGCCTGAGCCCGACCCGATAGCACCAAGACAGAAGGAGAAACAACCGTGCAGACCCACCTCGTTCGCGTCCACTCATCGGCCGAAGGCCTGCCCCGCAAGGAGCAGCTGGCCTGGCAGATCGCCGAGGTCGCGGCCGACCCGGTGCCGGTCAGCGACGAGGTGACGGCGATGGTGATCAACCGGGTGATCGACAACGCCGCGGTGGCGACCGCGTCGCTGAGCCGCGATCCGGTGGTCGCCGCCCGCGCGCAGGCGCTGGCACACCCGCCCTCGACCGGCGGCCGGGGTGCGACCGTTTTCGGGCTCGGCGCCGACGTACGCGTGTCGCCGGAGTGGGCTGCCTGGGCGAACGGCACCGCCGTCCGTGAGCTGGACTTCCACGACACCTTCCTGGCCGCGGAGTACTCCCATCCCGGCGACAACATCCCGCCGATCCTGGCCGTCGCCCAGCACCTGGGCTGCGGCGGCGCGGAGGTCGTCCGGGGGATCGCGACCGGCTACGAGATCCAGGTCGACCTGGTGAAGGCGATCAGCCTGCACAAGCACAAGATCGACCACGTCGCTCACCTGGGACCGTCGGCGGCGGCCGGGATCGGCACGCTACTCGGCCTGGACACCGAGGTGATCTATCAGGCCATCGGTCAGGCGTTGCACACCACGACAGCCACCCGTCAGTCGCGGAAGGGCGAGATCTCGACCTGGAAGGCGTCCGCGCCTGCGCTCGCCGGGAAGCTGGCCGTCGAGGCGGTCGACCGCGCGATGCGCGGTCAGACCAGCCCGTCACCGATCTACGAGGGCGAGGACGGAGTGATCGCCTGGCTGCTGGACGGCCCCGAGGAGGCGTACGAGGTCGTGCTGCCGTCCGCGGGCGAGGCCAAGCGGGCGATCCTCGACACCTACACCAAGGAGCACTCCGCGGAGTATCAGGCGCAGGCGCTGATCGATCTGGCCCGGCGGATGCGGCGCACCGATCCGCGGGTGTCCGATCCGGCCCAGGTCGTCTCGATCGTGATCCACACCTCGCACCACACCCACCACGTGATCGGTTCCGGCTCCGGTGACCCGGAAAAGTACGATCCGAGCGCATCCCGCGAGACCCTGGACCACTCCATCCCCTACATCTTCGCGGTCGCCCTGCAGGACGGGCGATGGCATCACGTCGACAGTTACGCTCCCGGCCGGGCTGCCCGACCGGACACCCACCTGCTGTGGTGCAAGATCACCACCCGGGAGGACGCGGAGTGGACCCGCCGCTATCACTCGATCGACCCCGACGAGAAGGCGTTCGGCGGCCGGGTGGTGGTCACCTTCACCGACGGGTCGACGCTCACCGACGAGATCGCGGTGGCCGACGCGCATCCGCTCGGGGCGCGACCCTTCGGCCGGGAGCAGTACGTGGCCAAGTTCCGCAGCCTGGCCGACGGCGTGCTGGCCGAGGCGGAGATCGAGCGTTTCCTCGCCCTTGCGCAACAGTTGCCCGAACTCGACGCCCACGGTGTCGCCGAGCTGACCGTCACCGCACCGCCGGGCGTGCTGGACGCGGTGCCGGCGCCGAGCGGGCTGTTCTGATGCTGTACAGCGCGATCACACCCCCGGAGAAGCGGAGCCGGCTGCGCGCCGCACTGGCGTCGGGCGAGTTGCTCCAGTTCCCGGGTGCGTTCAATCCCTTGTCCGCAAGGCTGATCGAGCGCAAGGGCTTCGACGGCGTCTACATCTCCGGTGCCGTGCTCTCGGCCGAGCTCGGCCTGCCCGACATCGGGCTGACCACGCTGACCGAGGTCGCCGCCCGAGCGGCGCAGATCGCCCGGATGACCGACCTTCCGGTGCTCGTCGATGCGGACACCGGCTTCGGCGAGTCGATGAACGTGGCTCGCAGCGTGCAGACCTTCGAGGATGCCGGCGTCGCCGCGCTGCACATCGAGGACCAGGTGAATCCCAAGCGATGTGGGCATCTGGACGGCAAGTCCGTGGTCGACACCGGGACCGCACTGCAGCGGATCCGGGCCGCGGCCGACGCGCGCCGGGACCCGGATCTGGTGATCATGGCCCGGACCGACATCAGGGCGGTGGAGGGGCTGGACGCTGCGATCGATCGGGCCCGGCAGCTGGTCGATGCCGGGGCCGACGCGATCTTTCCCGAGGCGATGCGCGATCTGTCCGAGTTCGCTGCTGTCCGGGCCGCACTCGACGTACCCGTGCTGGCGAACATGACCGAGTTCGGCAAGAGCGAGCTGTTCGGTGCCGACCAGCTCCGCGAGATCGGCGTCAACCTCGTGATCTATCCGGTCTCGTTGCTCCGGATCGCCATGGGGGCAGCGATGCGGGCACTCGACACCCTGCGCGCCGACGGCTCGCTGAAGGCCGAGGTCCCCCGGATGCAGACCCGGGCCGAGCTGTACGAGCTGCTCGACTACGAGGGCTACTCCCGCTTCGACTCCGACGTCTTCAGCTTCACCCTCGACGATCACATCAACACCTGATCATTCCCCCGACCGATTCCCGCAAAGGAGCGACATGACCCAAACCCCCACCGACGTACGGCCGGTGCCGGAGATCCGCAAGGGCCTCGCCGGCGTGGTCGTCGACACGACCGCGATCTCCAAGGTGAACCCGGAGACGAACTCCCTGCTCTATCGCGGATATCCGGTGCAGGAGCTCGCCGCCGCAGCCTCGGTAGAGGAGGTCACCTGGCTGCTCTGGCACGGCGAGCTGCCGACGGCATCGCAGCTGGCCCACTTCAGCGATCAGGAACGGGCCGGGCGTGCGATGCCCGACGCGATCAAGATCGTGATCGACGAGCTGCCGCTGAACGCGCACCCGATGGACGTACTGCGGACGGCCGTGAGCGCGTACGGTGCGCTCGACCCGACGGCTGACGACTCGTCGCGAGAGGCCAACCTGGACAAGGCGGTCGGCCTGTTCGCGCTGACCCCCGGCATCGTTGCCTATGACCAGCGGCGCCGGCGCGGCGAAGGGCTGATCGCGCCCCGCGCCGACCTGGACTTCGCGGCCAACTTCTTGTGGATGACCTTCGGCGAGGTTCCCGACGAGGTCGTCGTGGACGCATTCCGGGTGTCGTTGATCTTGTATGCCGAGCACTCGTTCAACGCCTCGACGTTCACCGCTCGGGTGATCAGCTCGACCCTGTCGGACTACTACTCCGCGGTGACGGGAGCGATCGGCGCATTGAAGGGTCCCCTGCACGGTGGGGCCAACGAGGCGGTGCTGCACACCTTCGATGAGATCGGGTTCGGCGACGACGCCGCGGCCAGGGCGGAGGACTGGCTGGCCCGGGCACTCGCCGAGCGGCGCAAGATCATGGGCTTCGGCCACCGGGTCTACAAGAACGGTGACTCGCGGGTGCCGACCATGTACGCAGCTCTGCTGAGGCTGATCGACTACTACGACCGGCCGGACGTGCTCGAGCTCTATCAGGGGCTCGAGCAGGCGATGACCCGGCGCAAGGACATCAAGCCCAACCTGGACTACCCGTCCGGACCCGCCTATCACCTGATGGGTTTCGACACGCTGACCTTCACGCCGATCTTCGTGGCCGCGCGGATCGCCGGCTGGACCGCACACGTCCTGGAGCAGCTGGAGTCAAACGCCTTGATCCGGCCGCTGTCGCTCTATCAGGGGCCCGACGAGCGCCACCTGCTGGCGAGGGCGAGCTGATGCGCCTGCTGATCGTCGGCCCGCCGGGCGCCGGCAAGGGAACCCAGGCCACGCTGATCGCCGAGCGGATCGGCATCTCGGTCATCTCGACCGGTGACATGTTCCGGGCGATGAAGACCGCTGACACGCCGCTGGCCCGGCAAGTGCGCGAGATCATGGCCTCCGGCGGCTACGTCAGCGACGAGATCACCAACCGGATCGTCGCGGACCGCCTCGCCGAGCCGGACTGTGCGGACGGCTTCCTGCTCGACGGCTACCCCCGGACGGCCGGCCAGGTGGCGACGCTGGACGCCCTGCTCGCCGAGTCCGGCACCGGCCTGGACGCGGTCGTCTCGCTGGTCGCCGACACCGAGGAGGTGGTGTCCCGGCTGCTGAAGCGGGCCGAGATCGAGGGCCGGGCCGATGACAAGGCCGAGACGATCCGGGTCCGGCTGCGGACATACGCCGAGCAGACCGAGCCGCTGATCGCGATCTATCGTGATCGCGGGCTGCTCCGCGAGGTCGACGGACTGGGACCGGTGGACGAGGTGCTCGGCCGGGTGCTCTCGGCCCTGGGTGCGCCCGCGGACCGCGCCGGCTGACCCGGGGCGCTACTCGTCCAGACCGCGCGCGAGTGCGGCGAGGTGGTCGATCGAGATCGGGCGGACCAGGGGATCGGCATGCCGGTGCGCGAGCTCCCAGCCGTCGGCGATGCGCCGGAAGACGAGGGTGACGCGCAGCGACAGATCCTGGTCCGGGCGGCCGTCGAGCACGCCGTGCTGCCGTTCGACGGCGACGATCACGACCAGCTCGCCGGACGCGTACGTCTGCTCGACCTGGAGTGTCGCTTCACCTGACGGAAAGTAGCGCTCCGTGTCGGCGATCCCCTCGTCCGTGACCGGTTCGTAGCGCCGGGTCTCCCCGCCGTAGGGCGGCATCAGGGTGAAGTCCTCGGCCTGCCGGATCAGCCGGAAGTAGTCCCGGGCGCGGCCGCTTATGTAGGCGTCGGCCGCCTCGTCCATCGTCGCGATCAGGGCGTCGATCTCGGTCGGAGTGAGGTCTGGCGTCGCGGACATGTGATCTCCCGGTGGGTTACGCGTTCGGTCGGGGGTGAAGAGTGACCACCGGCCCTGCTGAGACGCCCGGGCCGAGATCTGCGCCGATCGGGATGCCCAGCTGTGGAACAGTAGGCGCGACCGACCCCTTCCCGGAGAGGGACCGATGGCGCAGAAGCAGCAGGGCCAGAAGCAACCGCAGGATCCGTACGCACAGCGCACCAAGCAGCTGGTGTCGTCGGTCCAGCGGATCCGTGGCTGGGTGGGTTCGGATCCGTCGCGTGGGGCCGAGCTCGGGGACGCGCTGGTCGAGCTGACCGCGCACCGGTTGCAGGGGCACGCGTACGGCGACGCGGCCGCGGACGCGCAGGAGTCGGTGGTGCTCGCCGGCAAGCTGCTGGCCGAGCACGGGCCGATCGGGCCGTATACGCCGGTCGCCGACGCCGTCCGCTACTTCACCGCCGCTGTCCAGCTGGCCGCGCTGCAGCTCGGGGTCGGGGTGCACGACGCCGCCGGCCGGACCATGACGTCGACGATCGAGTGGCAGGACCAGCTGCGCAAGCATCTCGACATCGTCGAGCACCTGTCGCCGGCTACAGCCGTCCGGGCGCTGTCGGTGCAGTCCCGGGCCGCGCTCGACGCCGGCACCGTCGGGCCCGCGAACGCGTTCGCCGACGCGGCCCTGGACCGGCTGGTGGAGGGTGGTCTCGCCGCGGCACCGGACGCGTACCTGGCGATGGACGTGCATCGGCTGGTGGCGGACTGCCGCTGGTCCGGTGGCCAGGTGAGCGCGGCGCTGACCCACGACGAGCTGGCCCGGGAGGCGTACGTCCGGGTCGTCGACGGCCGGCTCGCAAACGCGGGCCGGCTGAGCCCGGCACTGCTGGCGCGGCTGGCCGAGCCGTTGTTCGCCTTGAACCGGGTCGTCGCGGACCGGCTTGTCGGCGGCGGCGAGCCGGAGCGCGGGCTGGTGGTCCGGCGCGCGCTCGTGGACTCGCTTCGCGCCCTCACCAAGCGGCTGGGTGAACCGGCGATCGCTCAGCTGGCGCTGGCGCTGGACGATCTGGGCACCGATCTGCGGCTGGCCGGCCGTGAGGGCGAGGCGACGCTGGCCGAGGATGATGCGCGCGCCGAGGCGGCGCGGGTGAGCGATCGCGCGCTGGTCGGCGAGCTGGGTACGTCCGCGGCTCGGCCCGGGCGTCGTCCAGGCGCGGCCGAGCCCGGCTGGGACGCGCTCGACGCGGTCCGGTCGCTAGCCGCGTCGACCGCGGGCGTCGCGGCCCAGTCCGCTGCGGAGGCGGAGGCGGAGCTGGTGCGTCAGGCCGAGGCTCGGGCCGCGGCCGAGCGGGCCGAGGCGCACCGGCTGGAGGAGGCGCGACAGGCCGCGGCAGCGGCCGATCTGGCGCGACGGGACGCCGAGCAGCGCCAGGCCGAGCGCCGGGCCGCCGAGGAGGCGGAGCGACGGCGGCTGGAGGCGGAGCGCGCGGAGGCGCTGCGGATCGAGGCGGAGCGGATCGAAGCCGAGCGGCGGGCCGCCGAGGAGGAGGCCGAGCGGCAGGAGATCAAGCGTCGCCGTGAGGAGCGGCTGGAGGCGCACCGTCTGGAGGAGGAGCGGCTGGCGGCGGAACGGACCGAGGCCGAACGGCAGGCGGTCGAGCAGGCAGTGTCCCGCGAGGAGGCCGAGCAGCGCGAGCTGGAGCAGCTCGCCGCCGAGCTCGAGGAGCTCGAGCGGGCCGAGCGTGAGCAGGCAGAGCGTGAGCAGGCCGAGCGGGAGCAGGCCGAGCGGGAGCAGGCGGATCAGGCCGCGGCGGAGGCCGGGCGCGCCGCCGCGGAGCAGGAAGAGCGCGAGCAGGTAGAGCGCGAAGCGCGTCAGCAGGCAGAGCGCGAGGCGCGTGAGCAGGCAGAGCGGGAGCATGCCGAGCACGAAGCTCGCCGGGCTGCAGAGCAGGCTGCCGCGGAGGAGGCGGAGCGCCAAGCCCGTGAAAAAGCGGAGCGAGACGAGGCGGAGCGGGTTGCCGCTGAGCGCGAAGAACGTGAGCGGTTCGAGCGGGAGAAGACGGAACGGGAGCGGGCTGAGCGCGAGCGGGCTGAGCTCGAAGCTCGTCAGGCCGCGGAGCAGGCTGCTGCAGCGGAGGCCGAGCGCGAGCGGGCTGAGTACGAGGCCAGTCAGGCCGCGGAGCAGGCTGCCGTGGAGGAGGCTGAGCGGGAAGCGCGTGCGCAAGCGGAGCGAGACGAGGTGGATCGCGTTGCTGCGGCCGAGGCGCAGCGCGCCGCCGCTGAGCGCGAAGAGCGCGAGCGGGTCGAGCGGGAGCAAGCGGAACGGGAGCGGACAGAGGGCGAAGCGCGTGAAGCCGCCGAGCAGGCTGCCGCGGAGGCCGAACGGGAAGCGCGTGAGCAGGCAGAGCGCGAAGCGCGTGAGCAGACCGAGCGAGAAGAGGTAGAGCGTGCGGCCGCTGAGCGCGAGGCTCGTGAGGCGGCGGAGCGTGAGCAGGCGGAGCGTAGGGAGGCGGAGCGGGAGCGGGTCGAGCATGAGCGTCAGGTGGCGGAGTGGCTCGAAGGTGAGCGCGTGGCGCGTGAGCGTGAGGAGGCTGAGCGAGCTGCGGCGGTGGAGGCAGAGCGCGTCGCCGTAGAGCGGGCCGAGCGTGAACAGGCCGAACGCGAGGCGGCGGAGCGGGAGCGGGAGCGACTCGAGCAGGAGCGGGCGGAGCGCGAGACTCGCGAGGCGGCTCAGCGTGAGCAGGCGGAGCGGGAGCGGGTCGAGCACGAGCGTCAGGTCGCGGAGTGGCTCGAAGGTGAGCGGTTGGCGCGTGAGCGTGAGGAGGCTGAGCGCGTGGCCGAAGAGCAGGCCCGGCGTGAGCAGGCCGAGCGCGAGGCTCAGGAGCTGGCTGAGCGGGAGCGTGAGCAGGCCGAACGCGAGCAGGCCGAACGCGAGCAGGCCGAACGCGAGCAGGCGGATCGCGACCGGGCGGAGCGGGAGCAGGCCGAACGTGAAGCTCACGAGTTGGCAGAACGCGAGCGGGCCGAGCGGGAGGCTGCCGAACGCGACGCGGCGCTTGCGCTCGAGGCCGACTCGCCGGCCCAGCGCGACGCCGTCCCTGTGGACGAGCCGGTCGCGCAGCCTGGGCCGGCCGCGCAGCCCGAACCGGCCGTACAGCCCGAGCCGCCGGCGCAGCCGGAAGCAACTGGAGAGGGCGAGCCCGAGCCCCAGCAGCCGGACGAGCTCGACCGGGCGATCGCGGAGTGGCAGAGCGCGAAGGCGGCGGGGGAGCGACGCCGGTCTCGCGCCGCCAACGAGCGTGTCGTCGAACTGTTGCGCCCACGGGCCGAGGCGGACCCGCGGACGTACGCGCCCCAGTTGATCGACGCCCTCGAACAGCTCTCCTCGATCCGGCTGCGCACCGGCGACATCTTCGGTGCTCGAGCGCCGTCGCGCGAAGCGAAGGCGCTCGCAAAGTCCCTCGGGCTCTAGCGACGCGATCGACAGTCAGGCGTGATGTCGGGTTCGGCAGGACGGCCGTTGCAGTCCTGCTGCGCGGCGTGCCGCCTCACGCGAACCCACTTCGCGCACCGAACCGCGACTTCGCTCGCCGTCGCCGATGAGCGAAGTCGCGGGCGGCCGCGCGACGTGGCCTTCGAAGTACCGAGGGCCGACGCCCACGTCGGTTCGGTCCGCGAAGTTCGAAGTGCGACTTCGGTGAGTCCGCGAATGGCACCCGCGGGCGAGGTCCGCGCGGCGGCACCCAGCCCATGCCGCACAGCGCCACCCAGCGAGGTCCACGAAGCGGGGCGCTGCGAGGTCCACGAAGCGGGGCGCGGCGAGGTCGGCGTCGGAGCGTCGTGGCGGCCCAACCGGCTCGGGCCGTTTCGGGGTCGACTGGACGATGCCCGGGTGTCAGGGCTGCGTGATGTCGCGGATCGACCTCGCAACTCGCGGAAAGCGTTTGCTCCCGCCGTTCGACGCCGCGCGAGGTCGATGTGCGACATGGCCGGTCCGACCCTGTCCAGCGGTCTTCCGACCCGAGCAAGGGCTTGATCAGGGGAGGTCCAGGGTGCCGATCGGCCGGATGCTCGGTATGCGCACCTAGAGTGGACGGCACTTCTGACTGACCCCGACACCAAAGGAGACCAGTCGTGAGCCTCGTCAAGGGCCTGCTCAAGGGCGCCGTCATCGCCAAGGTCGTGCAGGTCGCCAGCCGTGAACTGTCCAAGCCCGAGAACCAGCGCCGCATTCGCGAGGGGCTGAGCAAGCTCTCCAAGCCACGCTGAGCTATTCCTCCGGCGGCGTCTCCAGCTTCGTCTCGTCCCGTGCCGCCCAGTCCAGCAGGGTGTCCAACGGGTACGGGTGATCGTCGATGTCGTAGTGCAGGTCGCCGATCTCGGCATAGCGCGCCGGCATCGTCGCGATGGTGAAGTCGCCCGGCTCGGCGTCGGCGATCTCGTCCCAGGCGAGCGGCGCGGAGACGCGCCCCTCGGGCGTGCCGCGAACGGAGTACGCCGACGCGATCGTGTGGTCGCGGGCGTTCTGATTGTAGTCCACGAAGATCGAGTCCGGCCGGCGGTCCTTGCGCCACCAGGTCAGGTCGACCAGGTCGGGGGCCCGGCGCTCGATCTCGCGAGCGAAGGCCAGCGCGGCCCGGCGTACGTCGGTGAATCCGTGGTCCGGCGGGATCCGGACGTAGATGTGCAGGCCCTTGCCGCCGGATGTCTTCGGGTAGCCCACGGCGCCCAGCTCGTCCAGCACTTCGTGCACCACGGTCGAGACCCGGCGGACGTCGGCATAGACCGCGTCCGGCATCGGGTCCAGGTCGATTCGCCACTCGTCGGGCTTCTCGGTGTCGTCCCGACGCGAGTTCCACGGGTGGAACTCCACCGTCGACATCTGCACCGCCCAGATCACGTCGGCCGGGTGGGACACGCACAGCTCGTCGGCGAAACGGTTGTAGCGCGGAAAGTGCACCCGCACCGTCTCGACCCAGTCCGGCGCTCCCTTCGGCAGCCGCTTCTGGTGCACCTTCTCCCCGTCCACCCCGTCCGGGAAGCGGTGCATCATGCACGGCCGATGATAGAGCGCGTTGACGATCCCGTCCGCGACGCTGAGGTAGTAGCGGGCGAGGTCCAGCTTGGTCTCCCCGCGGGCGGAGAAATAGACCCGGTCCGGGTTGCTGATCTTGACGACCCGGTCGCCGACCTCGAACTCGTAGCGCGGAGGGGTCGTCGCCATGATCGCGACCCTACCCGCCGAACGACCGCTCCCGAGCGGGTCAGTCCGGGAAGGGTCCGGCGAGCAGATCCGCGTTCTGTTCGATGTACGTCGCCGCCGGCCCCCAGTGCTCCGCGTGTCCCTCGGCGTACAGCCGGGCCCACGGCTGCACGGCGTCGCGAGCGCCGCGGACCAGCAGGTCGTACATCCCGCGGGTGTGACCGGCCGCCGCTCGCACCAGCGCTGCCCGCTGATCGGGATCGAGGCCGTAGCCCTCGGCCAGCGCCTGCAACCGCGGTCCGTCGACGGCGGGGTCGCCGCCGGCGTGCAGCGGCACGAACCCGTGGGCCGCGTAGCCGAGATCCCACAGCCGTGACGCCGGACCCGCGCCGTCCCAGTCGATGAACACCCAGCGATCCTCGCCCAGCACCAGGTTCCACGGCGCGAGATCGTGGTGGCAGATCAGATCCTCGCGGTCCGGTGGGATGACCACGTCCCAGCGGGCGTCGGGCGGCGGTCGGAACAGAGCGAGCGCGTCGTGCAGGTCGCGGATGATCGAACCGAGCCGGCGCAGGCCGGCCTGGTCCATGATCGGCCGGGTGTCGGCCAGCGGGCCGTCGACGTACTCGATCATCTGCCGGCCCTCGTCGTCCAGACCGAGCCAGCGTGGCGCGGCGACGCAGCCGACATGTTCGAGGTGGCGGAGCAGTGCTGCGACGGCCGGTGTCGCCGCGGTCGCCGGCTTGTGCACGACGCTTCCGATCTTGAGGACCTCGCCGGCGACGTTGCCGCCGGCGAGACGCTCGATCGGTTCGCTCACCCCTAGATCATGAACCAGGGCGAGACATCAGCTGCCGAAGGGCCAGGAAGCGGACGAGGGTGGAGACCGCGTTCGCGATCAGCAGCACGCCGATCTCCAGCCAGCGGTCCGGGGTGGCGACGGTGTGGTGCAGAACCCACAACGAACCGCTGGTCAGTGCCAGCCCGACCCCGAACGCGATCAGCCCGCCGGCGTGGTGCTTGATCAACGAGTCCCGGCCGGTGACCCCGAAGGTCAGCCGCCGGTTGGTCGCCGTGTTGGCGACGGCAGTGATCAACAACGCCGCCAGGTTCGCCGCCTGCGGACCGGTGAACTCGCGCAGGCCGAGATAGATCAGGAAGTACGCCAGTGTGCTCAGTACGCCGACGGCGCCGAACCTGATCAGCTGGCCGAACATGCCGCGCGGGACCCCCGGCACCGCCGACGGAACGGCCTCCCTGGCGGCCAGCTCGGCCCGGAGCCGGTCCACCGGGATCCTTGCCGTGAACAGACCGCGCGCCAACCGAGCGATGCCGGCCAGGTCCTGGCGGGCGGTGTGCACGATGTCGACCCGGCTGTCCGGATCGTCGGTCCAGTCCACCGGCACCTCGTGGATCCGCAGGCCGGAGCGCTGGGCGAGCACCAGCAGCTCGGTGTCGAAGAACCAGTTGTGGTCCTCCACCAGCGGCAGCAGCCGCGCGGCCACGTCGGCCCGGATCGCCTTGAACCCGCACTGCGCATCGGAGAACGACGCGGCCAGGGTGCCCTTGAGCAGCAGGTTGTAGCTGCGCGAGATGAACTCCCGCTTCGGTCCGCGCGCCACCCGGCTGGCCGACGACAACCGGGTGCCGATGGCGAGGTCGGAGTGGCCCGAGATCAGCGGCGCGACCAGCGGGAGCAGAGCGCGCAGATCGGTGGACAGGTCCACGTCCATGTAGGCGAGCACCGGTGCCGGGGACGACGACCAGACGGTCTTGAGCGCTCGGCCCCGGCCCTTCTCGGCCAGCCGCACCGCGCAGACCCGGTCCAGCTCGGCGGCGAGGTCGGCGGCGACCTGCCAGGTGCCGTCGGTGCTCGCGTTGTCGGCGACGGTGATCCGGTAGGAGTAGGGGAACTCGGTGCGCAGGTAGGCGTCCAGCCGGCGGACAGACGGTCCGAGGTCGGTCTCCTCGTTGTGGACGGGCACGACGATGTCGACCACCACGGCGACCTCGGGGCTGTGAGGTTCGGGCCCGTGCCGTTCGGGCCCGTGCCTTTCGAGCCCGTGTTGTTCGAGCCCGTCTTGTTCGAGCCCGTCCTGTTCGGGGCGGGACTGATCGTGGCGCGGCTGGTGCCGGCGGGCCCGAAGATCGTCCGTCACAGCGACCGGATCCGTGCTGATCGTCATGGCGACCACTCTTGGCGGGCGGACTGTGCCGACTGCGGCTCACGACTGTGCTCGGACTGTGACTCCGGCTGTGACTCCAGACGCGTGAGTAATTCTCGACTCTCGATTCGCGGCACTCCGGTCGGCTGAGCGCGAACCGGGTGATCGCGGCGATTCTAGGGTCAGGAATTACTCACTCAGCGCCGCTCGAGCCAGGCCAGCACGGCCAGCACCCGCCGGTTGTCCGCGCCGGCGTCGACCAGGTCGATCTTGGTGAAGATGTTGCCGATGTGCTTCTCCACCGCGCCGGGCGAGACGACCAGGCGCTGGGCGATGGCGGAGTTGCTCCGTCCCTCCGCCATCAGCGCGAGCACCTCGCGCTCGCGCGGACTGAGCCGGTCCAGCGGATCAGCGCGGCGTGACACCAGCAACTGGGCCACCACCTCCGGATCCAGCACCGTCCCGCCGCCTCGGATCGTGGTCAGCGCGTCGCTCAGCGCGTCCAGCGAGGACACCCGGTCCTTGAGCAGATAGCCGACCCCGCCGCGGCCATCGGAGAGCAGCGCATCGGCATAGCTCTTCTCGACGTACGCCGACAGCAGCAGCACGCCCATCTCCGGCACCGCGGAGCGGGCCTCGACCGCGGCCCGCAGCCCGTCATCGGTCATCGTCGGGGGCATCCGGATGTCGACCACGGCCACCTCGGGCCGGTGCTCGATCGCGGCGGTGACGAGCGAGGGCGCGTCGCCGACCGCGGCGACCACCGTATGGCCGGCCTCGTCCAGCAGCCGGAGCAGTCCTTCGCGCAACAGCACCGAGTCGTCGGCAACCAGCACGCGCACGGCTCAGCGCCCCACTCGCAGCGAGTCCCAGTCGGTCACCGGGCCGAGATGGCGCAGCTTGTCCGGGTTGATCACGTTGTGCACGGCCTGGATCTGCCCGTCGGCGATCTCCAGCTCGAGCACACCGACGACGTACTCGCCGGCAGTCAGCAGCAGTCCGGGCTGACCGTTGACCCTGGTCGCCCGCGCCGCGAGATCCAGCCGATCGGCTTGCCGGACCAGGCCGGCGAGGAACCGGGCCGAACGGGTCCGGCCGACGACGGGCTTCGCGGCCGCCGGAACCTTGCCGCCGCCGTCGCCGACACAGCGGACGTCCTCGGCCAGCAGTTGCTCCAGCGCCGCGACGTCGCCGTCGGCGGCAGCAGCGAGAAAGGCGTTCGCAAGCCGGTCCCGCTGGTCGCGGTCCGCCTCGAACCGCGGCCGGCGCGCGTCCAGGTGCCGGCGGGCCCGCGAGACGAGCTGGCGGCAGGCGGCCTCGTCCCGCTCCAGCACGGCGGCGACCTCGGGGTAGCTGTAATCCAGCGCGTCGTGCAGCACGAAGGCCGCGCGCTCCAACGGGCTCAGCGTCTCCAGCAGCACCAGGAACGCGATCGAGACCGACTCGTCCAGCTCGAAGCGCTCCTCCGGGCCGAGCTCGTCGCTCAGCAGCGGCTCGGGCAGCCACTGGCCGACGTACCGCTCCCGGCGGACGCGGGCCGAGGTGAGGGTGTCGATGGCGATTCGGGTGGTGACGGTGGCCGCGTACGCCTTCGGGTGTTCGACGTCGGTCGCGCCGGCCAGCCGCAGATACGCCTCCTGCACGACGTCCTCGGCGTCGGACACGGTGCCGAGCATGCGGTAGGCGATCGAGAACAGGTACGGCCGCAGGTCCAGGATGGCGGCTTGACTCACGCGCCCGATCGTGTCACAACGCCGGGTGCTGCCTCGTCTCCGGGACGGAAGCGATGCCGAGGACGAGGAGTTCGATCATGCGGGTGCTGGTGGTAGGGGCCACCGGGGCGATGGGTACGTCCCTGGTGCCGCGGCTGGTCGAGGCCGGTCATCAGGTGCTCGGCACCACCCGGTCGGCGGCCCGAGTGCCGGCGATCCAGGCCGCCGGCGGCGAGGGCGTGGTGCTGGAGGTCTTGGACCGTTCCGCCGTCGCCGGCGCGTTGGACCGGGTGCGTCCGGAGGTGGTGATCCATCAGGCGACGGCGCTGCAGCACCTTGGCGCGTCCGCGCTGCGCAACATCGACCGCGCGTTCGCCGAAACCAACCGGCTGCGGACCGTCGGAACCGAGAACCTGCTGGCCGCCGCCGGGCCGGCCGGAGTGCGGCGGGTCGTTGCGCAGAGCTTCACCGGCTGGACCAACGAACCGGTCGGCGGGCCGGTGAAAACCGAGAGCGATCCCTTCGACCCGTCGCCGGCCGCCAATGCTCGGCAGACGCTGGCCGCGATCCGGCGGCTGGAGTCGCTGGTGACCGGGGCGCCCGAGATCGAGGGCGTCGTGCTGCGCTACGGCGGCTTCTACGGCCCGGGCACCGGGCTGGCCCGGGAGGGTGAGCAGACCGACGCGATCCGGAAGCGGATGTTCCCGGTCGTCGGGGACGGCGGCGGGATCTGGTCGTTCAGCCACATCCAGGACGCCGCGGCGGCGACGGTGGCCGCACTCGACGGGCCGCCGGGGATCTTCAACATCGTCGACGACGACCCGGCTCCGGTCTCGGTCTGGCTGCCGTTCCTGGCCGACGCGCTCGGCGCCCCGCCGCCGCGGCGGATCCCCGGCTGGTTGGCTCGCCCCCTGCTCGGGCCGCACCTGTTCGCGATGATGACCAGCGCACGCGGCTCGTCCAACGCCAAGGCCCGGCGTGAGCTCGACTGGCAGCCGACGTACCGGTCCTGGCGGGAGGGCTTCGTCCACGGTCTCGGCTGATCCGCGACGAGCGCTTGGGCCGGTCCGTCCGCTCGACGCGGGCTCTGACGCCGGGCTCAGCGGTCGAAGGTCGCCTCACCGCGTCGACTCCGCACCTCGCAGGTGGACTCCGCACCCTGTGCGCAGGGTGCGGAGTCACCACCTGAGGTGCGGAGTGGGTTCGATGTGGCAGTGGGAGACGAGCGGTACGACCTCAGCCGGCCAAGGCGGGGAGGGTAGCGGTGACCTGGGTCGGGCCGCCGCGCGGGGAGGTGACGGTCAGCGTCCCGTCCACCCCGGCGAGCCGGTCGGCCAGGCCGGCCAGGCCGTGCCCGCGGGACAATGAGGCACCGCCCACGCCGTCGTCGGTGACCGCGATCACCACCACGCCGCCGACCTGGTGGACCTCCACGCTGCAGTGGGACGCGGCGCTGTGCTTCTCCATGTTGGTCAGCGACTCGGCCACCACGAAGTAGGCCGCGTTCTGGGCTGCGTCGGTCAGGGTGACGGCGCCGACGTCGACGGTGGTGGGCACGCTGTTGCGGGCCGCGAGCGTGGTGATGGCGGCGTGCAGACCCTGCTCGGTCAGGATCGGCGGGGCGATCCCACGGGACAGCTGGCGGATCTCGGTCAACGCCTCCTGCGACTGCTCGAACGCCTCGGCCAGCAGCTCCTTGGCCTTGTCCGGATCGGTCTCGAGCCGGCGCTGAGCGCTGGAGATGTCCATCCCGAGCCGGACCAGGCGCTGCTGCGGGCCGTCGTGCAGGTCCCGCTCCAGCCGGCGCAGGGTGTGCGCCTCCGCCTCGCCCGCGGCGCTGCGGCTCTCGGTCAGTTGGCTCACCCGGCGCCGCAGAGCGCCGCGCTCGTCGACCAGCAGGCCGCGGGCGATCGCTCCGTGCAACCGAACCAGCCCGCTCAGTACGGCGGGCGCGCTGACCAGCAGGAGCACGCCGACGATCGACTCCAGGATCACCTCGGCATAGAACCCCGGGAAGCCCAGCAGCTCGGCCAGCCCGTGGTTGTCCTCGGGCAGGAAGCGACCCCAGAACCAGAACGTGATCCCGCCGAGCGCGCCGGCCACCCAGCTGACCGCGACCGAGAACGAGAAGGTCGACACGACGAACCCGACCAGCACGTGCAGCAGGTCGCGCCACGACTGCGGATCGCGCAGCCGGCGCAAGATCGCGAAGCCGGACCCGAGCGGCGGATAGACCGTCTCCGGAAGGGCCACGCCGGCGAACCGCAGCAGTCCCTTGGTCACCCGCGACGTCCAGCCCGCGACCATCAGACAGGCGACCAGGATGAACAGGCCGACGACCAGGATCAGCAGCGAGACGCCCAGGCTGAACAGCGTCGTGCAGACGATGAACGCCACCAGGGTCACGACGAACAGGCCGCAGATCGCTCCCAGGTTCCGACCGACCCCGCGGATCATCGTGACCGCCGGTTCGGCGTCGGACACATCGTCGGCTCCTGCGGGGGTGTCGTAGAGGAGGAACTCGGGCAGGTCCGCGTCGTCGCGGACCGGGTGGTCACGGACCTGGTGCTCGACCAGGTGGTTGCGGCTCGTGCTCGCTGTCTCGGTCATGCCTCTACGGTCCCGGACGGCGGGCCTCGGCGCGATCAGGCTATCCAGCCAATCGGTCCGGGGGATATCCCTACCGCGTTTGATTGCGTCGCTCGGCAAGCCTCGCTCCGCGCTCCGCTGCGCTTGTGGTCGCCTCGTTCGTCGCGTTCGGTGAAACGGAAAGGCGTGTTTCACCGAACGCTCCTGCACTCGGCGACGCGCAGCGTGCTCGATTGCTCC
>NZ_BAABAB010000045.1:0-13300 GCF_039537205.1 Microlunatus ginsengisoli
TGAAACTGACTGTGGCCACGCCACACTTCCTTTCCACGGGCAGGTACGTGCCCGACGATCCATCGTGGAAGCGACCTCACCGCGATCGTGCGCGGCGGGGCCGGGTTGACGGCTCCCCACAGCGAGGAGCGACGCGTCCACTCGAAGCGCCGCATACCCCGCCTCGCAAAACTGAAGCAGCGCGTCGATGCAAACGCGAAATCACGCGGTCGACTGGCTCCACGGAAACCGCCTCGCCATCCTCAGCAACCAGATTCGTCGGTTGCCACACGGCTCCAAATGATCCCGGCGTGCGACGACCTAACCAGACTATGCGAATTCAAGCAGCACAATCGGGGCGGATCGCCCTCGACCTTCGAGATCGAAGATTGCGATCATGGGTCGAGGGCGGCGGTGCGGCCGTCGGCCGGCCGAGCAGGTCGTGCGGGCTGCCGCGGGACAGTCCTCCATCCAGTAGTCGACGTTGCTCGACAGAGAACCGCTGCTCAAATCCACGACTGAGCCATGCCCGGAGGTATCAGAGATTAGCCGGACCTGATCCGGTATTGACAAGCAGCACATTGTCGAGACCCTTGGGGACCCTATGAGCATCCGAAAGAACGCCAAGTTCCTGTCCGCTGTCGAGCGGGAGAACTTTGTCAGGGCCTGCGTGTTGATGAAGGCCGACATCGTCAATCCGGGCGCGCCGGCCGGCCAGCAGTACAGCCGCTGGGACGAGAACGTGGCGATTCACCAGATGATCCAGCTCGCGACCGCGCCGGGGGTGGCGTCGTCGGTCAACTTCGGCCACGGCGGCAGCGGCGCCTACGCGTTTTTCAGCTGGCATCGCTACTTCCTCTACCGGGTCGAGCAGCAGCTGGCGTCCTACGTGCCGGGTGTGACGATCCCGTACTGGGACTGGACCGACCCGGCCTCGATCATGACCCCGACGTTTCTCGGGCCGAACGGCGTAGCCGGGACAGGAAGGGTGACCAGCGGCTACTTCGCCGAGGACGCGCCCGGGACTGGGGCAAACCCGACGCCGGTCCCGGCCTGGTGGCCGGCCGGTCTCGTCGGCTGGCGTCTGCCGACGGCGTTCGGTGGAGGCGCCGGTGCGCTCCGCCGCAGCATTGGGGCCGTCGCGCAGCTTCCGAGTGCCACCGACCTGCGGCAGGCCCTGGCCAAACCGACCTATGCCGCGTTCCAGAACGCCGTGGAGAGCGGCGCCGGTCTGTCCAGCGGCAACCGGATGCACAACGACCTGCACGGGTGGGTCGGCGGCCCGTCCGGGCAGATGAGCTTTCCGGCCTACTCTCCGTTCGACCCGCTGTTCTACCTGCACCACTGCAACATCGACCGGCTGTGGGCGATGTGGCAGACCGACGGGCACGCGGACGTCTACCCGATCGCCGGCGGCGATCCGTACCACAACCGCGACGATGTGATGTATCCGTGGGTGGGCTCTCAGGCCGGCTTCGGCACCACCGCGGCGATCGCCAGCAGCATCCCGATGCCTGACTTCTCGGCCGAACCCGTCAGGCGCAACGTCGACACCCTCGACTACCGGGCGGCGTTCGGCTACGCCTACGACACGATTACCGTGATCGGCCTGGGGTTGGACCGTACCGGCTCGATGTTGCAGATGACGCCCGACCCGATGGACCTTGCCTTACCGCCGGTGACGAAGTGGGACGCGGCGAAGCGGGGTGTGTCGGCGTTCCTGCAGGACTGTGAAACGGTGCAGCAGAGCGGGATCACCTATGTCGTTGCCGGCTTGGAGACGTTCCGTGGGCTGGGCGCCAACGACTTCGCCCACGTTTTCCCGGCACCGGGCTACGGCCTGGTCAAGCCGGGCGGCGCGGTCAGCCGGGCCGGGTTTGACGCCGCCGTCGCGCCGATGACACCCGGCGGCGACACACCGCTCGCGGACGCTCTGCTCGATACCCGGAGCACGCTGTCGGAACCGCCGTTCGCCGCCCTGCCGGCCGATGAGCACCGCTACGTCGCCATGCTCACCGACGGCCTGCTGACCTCGGGCACACCGCTGGCCGCCGTGCCCGACGGTAGCCTGACCCGGACCGCCGTGTTCGCGATGGGCTTCGGCACCGGCGCCGATGTCGACTATGCGACGCTCGCCGCGCTGGTCGCCAAGGGCGAGGTGACGTTGCCGAGCCAGCAGGTGTTTCACGGCGAGAATGCCGGCACGATCGACAAGTTCTACACCAACGCCCTCGCCCGCGCGATCGGCTTCACGGCCGTGTTCGACCCGGTCGTCGAGTTGTTCGCCGGAGAGCACGCACACCTCACCTACGACACCACCACGGCCGAGGACGCATTCGTGCTGACCGCGCAAGGAATGGACTTCATCGACGAAAACTGGGGCTTCACGCTGCACGGACCGGGCGGGGAGATGGTTTACGGGTCCTCGATGACCGCTGACATGTCCGGCCACACCGGCCATGGCGGTGGTTGCGGCTGCTGTCCCGGGGTAGACGTGACGACCAGCCGCGCGGCCGGCAGGCTGTCGCTGGTGGTCCAACGCGGCCGCGCCTGCACGGACTGCTGGGTTGGGTCCTGGATGCTGATGGTCAGCTATCGGGCCCGGCTCGACGACGCGATGGTGATGCCGCTGGTCGGGGAACTGATCACCCCGGTCGCCGGCTGGCCCACCCGCGGTGCACGGTATGCCCGCGCGTTGCCGATCAAACGGCGTGGGACGGTGGCGACCCGCAACGTTGTGGTCAACGGTCCGGCACACCGGCTCGACACAATGCCGTTGGGCACGAACCGGTCCGACGGACCGTCCGGCACCGTGGTCGTCGGAGTCTACGCGCGGACTGCTATTGCTGCCGAGATCGTCGCCGACCCGATCGTCCACCTAGGCGACAAGCTGACCTTCACCGTCCAGCTGTCGGCGACGGTCGGCACCCTGGCGGTCGCGGGATCGCTCGGCCGTGCCGTCGGACCGCGCGTCGACGTCAGGCGCCTGTTCGACGAGGTCGGCGACAACGTTCCGGACTGGACCCGGGTGCCGCGGAGCCGCGACAAGGCCCGCGACCCCGCACTCGTACTCGGCTGGCTGGAGCAGAAAGACCCAGGCGTCGGAGCGGTGGTCGACCGCGAGGCTGTCATCGTGTCGCACGACGCAGGGCCGCTGCATAGTCACCTCGGTCCCGCGGAGGTGCCCGGCTGGACACACTACGGCGTGTATATCGAGGGCACCTACTGCGCCGACCACAGCGGACCCGGCCACGACGGTCACGACCACGACCAACACCAGCAACAGCAACAGGACAACGACGGGCCCGGCGGACACGACGACGACCAGTGCGGACCCGACTGCCACCTTGAGCGATTCTCCCGCATCCTCAACGCCTCGACCGCCGTCGTGCGCTAACCATTGAGCACCGGTCACCCAGTTACCGCCATCCGCAAACTAGGCCCCAGACCGGCTCCCCCGGCGTCCGCGGGGGCTGGGAGGGGGACTTCGCTTCGTGCGGAAGAAGCGTCGGTCTGCTGGGCCCCGTTCTGCAGAGCACCAGTGAAGCGGCGAGGTCATGCACCTACCGCGAGCGTGTCCGCAGTGAATCCCGACAGTTGCAGCCCGGAAGCGAGCAGCGGCGAAGGGGTGCTCCAGGGAGCCCCTTCTCCAGGGCGTGTTTGTCGTTTGGTCTCCGCCCGATATGCCCGCTCCGCGGGCAGTGAGAGCCAAGTAGGCCGCTCCCGCGGCCAAATCGCGCCCATGATCATTCCGTCAGAACAGGATCGGACCGTGATCGACTTCTCAGGCCGACCGCTCCGCAGGTCGGCGCGGGAACTGGCAGCCACCGATAACCCCACTCCCGGGCGGGGAATGCCTCCGCTCGGCGGCGGGGTCGGGGAGGCCACCCCACAATGGAAGAAGGTGCGGAGGCCGTCAGGCTCGCCGGCTGAGCCCGGCGAGGCGCTCCGGCTCGTCGGGCATTTCGGTCACGTCTCTCCACGTCAAGCGGTTGAACACCGTCACAGGCCCCTCGCCAGCCGCCGGCTCGAATTGAACCGTAAACCTGAGAGTGATGATGCCTCCGCGGGCGATAATCCGCCCAGGTGTGCCGACGGGGACGCGCACATCGCCGCGTTTGATGTCATGTGCCGCAACGACCCGGCTGTTCAGGCGTAGTGCCATCTCGGCTCCCGGGGCTTTGTGAAGACCTCAGTCTAGGGGTCGGCCAGTTGAGCCTGATGGTTGGCCGCGTCGATCAACCATGACGTCAGGATTCGACAGCCGTGGGGAGTCTGTAGATGATGACGACCACAGGGTTCGGCCGGATCGCCGCCCGCGCGGACGTCCGGCACACGGGGTCGGGGGCTGCCGATCGCGCAGCATCGGTGCTGAACATCGAATTCCCACCTCGCGTGATACGCCCAAGCCTGTTGGTGGAGACTCGGCTGTGCCAGGACCGGGCCTGGCGGCGCGGACTGGGGAGGCGTGGCGGCTGTCGCCAAACGACGGAGCACGACGACCAGGAACACCATCGGGCCGGGTCCAGGAGAATCGCAAGCTGATGCGTGCGCCCATACGGCGGCATACTTGGGTCACGACGATGAGGCGGCCGGCCGCCGGGTTCTCGAGAATCGGAACGTTCAAACAGGTGCACAGAACCCGGAGAGAGCACACCGGGCACGCTTGATCTGAACCCTTCGCGGTGCAGTAGACAGCAGCGTCCCGAATCGGGACGGCTCCTGGCCGCAGCCGGGCTGTAACCAGGAGTCGAACCGCCGCCAAAGGTTCCGTCCATATTGGACGCCGGCTCGCCCACCCGTTTCCATGTGAGCGGTCGTATGATTGGTGTGCTGTGGCTAGCAGCCGGCCTGGGGGCCAAGCCGCCGTTCACGTCCTTTCGCGGCTCGACGAGCATCCTGCTCACGCCCAGCACCTACTCGGATCGCCTGCTAGATCGGCTTTCCCATGACAAGCTCAGTCCTCATAGTTCCTGTGGGCCAAGACCCGCTTGGATCTGGCGTACCCGTCGCGCAGGACGCAGGCGTCAGCACTGGCCCACCCGCGGACCGGTCGGGCAGCTCGTTCACAGCGCTGACCCGCAATATCCAGGAGCTCGGCCTGATGCGACGCCGCTACAGCTACTACTGGACAAAGCTGATCGGTGCCATCGTCGTCCTGATCGCCTGGGTGGTGGGTTTCATCGTGATCGGCGACAGCTGGTGGCAACTCGCCAACGCTGCCGTCCTCGCCGTCGTAGCGACTCAGATTGCGTTCCTCGGCCATGACGCCGCCCACCGCCAGATGTTCAGGTCCGGCCGTTGGAACGACTGGGTGAGTCTGATCATCGCCAACCTGTTGGTAGGGATCAGCTACGGCTCACGGCAGAGCAAGCACAACCGCCACCACGCCAACCCCAACAAGGAAGGCGCCGACCCCGACATCGCGTTGACCGCGATCGCCATGACCCCCGCGATGGCCACCCGCCACCGAAGCCGACAGATGCGGTGGATCGTGGCCCATCAAGGCTGGTACTTCTTCCCCGTCCTGCTCCTCGAAGGAGCCTCGCTGCACTTCGACGGCATCCGTCGCGTGGTCGGTAGAGGCAGGGTTCAGCGACGCTGGGTGGAACTGACCTTCCTCACCGTCCGCCTTGGTGGGCTGGTGGCGCTGGTCTTTCTCGTCCTCCCACCGGAGAAAGCGGCGGCGTTCCTCGCCGTGGAGCTCGCCATGTTCGGCCTCTACATGGGTTCGTCATTCGCCCCCAACCACATCGGCATGCCGCTGGTGTCGCCGAAGTTGAAGCTGGACTTCCTCCGGCGTCAGGTGCTGATGAGCCGCAATATCAGTGGCGGCTGGCCGGTTTCGATCCTCATGGGCGGGTTGAACTATCAGATCGAGCACCATCTCTTCCCGTCAATGGCCCGGCCCCACCTACGCAAGGCACAGCCCCTGGTCTCTGCCTACTGCGCAGCCAACGGCGTCCCGTACACGCGGACCACCCTGTGGCAGGCCTACCGAACCGTCATCAGCTATCTGAACAGCGTCGGGCTCCACGGCAAGGACCCCTTCCTCTGCCCCCTCGTCGCGCAACGCCGCGCCCTGTAACCCAAGCATCCGTCACCACCACCCTGCCGGCAGTTCTGCCCGCCTGGCCGAGAACCGACCGACGCGAGCCCGGCGTCGGTGACGAAGACGACCACGGCCCGACCGCGGCCGTCATCCGGATTGTCGCCGGCGACCCCCCGAACCCGCACCACGACGAGGGCACGCACCGATCATTTGATCTTGGTCGTCGCGCCGCTCGCGCAGACCTCCGGCGGACAACCGGCCGAGTCGACCGACTCCGCCGCGACACGCGTCGCTGGGGCCGCCGGTCGGAGTAGACTGTAGCTACTTGCTCCCAGCAGCCTCCAACCCCGGACTCTCCCGAGGACCAGGTGGAATCGCGACAGTCATGTCCGTCTCAGAACTCGCTGCTCCTCCCAACGACCGTACCTCTCCGACCGCGGTGACGCTGCCGGCTCCGCGTCGGTCGAACACCCCGGTTGAGAAGCATCCCCTACGTCTCCAGCTGGCGGCCTCGATCGGCCGCGGCGCGTTGGATGGCGCATGGTGGCCGTACAGCCGCGACCTAGCAGTCGAGGCGGTCGCCCTGGTCGACCACTTTCCCGCCGGCTACGACCGAATCTGCCACATCGCCTACTCAACCCCGGACTGGGACGTGAGCCGCCGAAGACTCACCGCCACCAAAGGCTACGTCAGGCTCGGATCGTTCCCTCACGACGACACCCACCGCGTGATCTTGGTCGGAGTCTCGGCACACGCCGAGCAGATCCTCCAACTACTGGTAGTCCCCTTCGACTGCGACGCCAGGGCAGCCCGACACGCCATGCGAACCGCCGCCACCCCATCCAACTCCAAGTCCGCCACGACCATCCTGCTGGAGTCCCAAGATCAAGACCGGGCAGACCTGTTGCTGCACTGGGACGACGACGGCGGAACGGCTCCCTCTTCCGGCAACTGAGGATCAGTTCCTGCGCCGATGGGCGGCCAAGGCGAAGTTCGGAGTTCCTCGAGGCAGTAGCGACGGTCGACCGAGCCCCAACGGCCTCGCGAACCTGTCAAAGAAGCCTGGACGACGACGCCTTCGACGACGAGCGCTGACCCAGTCCCCGCGGAAGGCGCCGCGCGTCGCAGCGGAAAGCTGTGCCCGTTCGTCCGCGGCGTTCGGTAGGCTGAACGTGACGGCGTTGCCAGGCCCTCCCAACGCGACCGCCCCAGCTGCACATCCCCGCCCGGCGCGAGCGAGCCGACCCGCCGTACTTCGGCCGTGGAGCGCAGTCATGGAGGCTCCGGAAATGTCCAAGCACCACGTCAAGGAACGTCCACACCCCGAGCTCGACGTTGGTGCAGGAGTCCTCGACGCCGCGGCGGTAGTCGTCGGGCGTCCCGACCACACGGCCGGAGAGGCTGGAGCCGTTCGGTCGCGCATGCCGTGGCAAACCGAACCCACTGCCCGCTGATCGTCGTCCCGGCCTGACCCCTGAGTTGCAGGAGCTCCGCGCAGTGCTCGACGGAGTTCGGGCCGGGATCCTGAGGAAGGCTGCGGACTCAGCGAGGCTGATGCCCGTCGTAGTACCGTCGACTCTGGGACGAACGCTGCCGGCATTCTGCAGCACCTCACCTTCGTCGAGTCCTTGTGGTTCGAGGAGATCGCCGCCGGCGGCAAGGCGACAGGGTCCGCTCATGGAGGTCGATCCGTCGCTCTCGCTGCGGATGCTTCGGGCCTACAAGGAGGCCTACGGCCAGCAACCGAATATTTGAAGCGATCGGCGACCAAGACGCGCCGCTAACTCGAAGCGGCAAGATCAACAACCTGCGGTGGGTGCTGCTCGCGGCGATCGGGGAAACCCTTCGTCCTGCCGGCCAGGCCGACATCATTCGGGAGCAGATCGACGGACAGACGGGGCGGTGACCGTTCGTCCTGGCTGTCGGCGCTACCGTGCGTGTTGTGGCTGTGGCGTACCACAGCCAACGCCCTACATGTCGCGGCAGACCAGTCGGCCCGCGGCGGTCACTAGGGAGCCCCCACAGGGTCATGCTGCGAGTTTCCATGGCTCATCGTCGGGAAGAAGCTCCGAGCCGCCCGTCACACCGTCTTGACGTGGACTCCCCGCTCGACGCCTCAGGAGCCACCGGACGTGGCGTGCGGGGAGCGATGCGACAGCCTGGGGTCATGGTCGTGAGGACGACGCGTCTACCGACGCCCAAGTGCGACTTCTGTGCCGTGGTCTCCGCGAACGCCAGCAGCGAGCGTCCGAACAAGCTGAAGATGGCCTGGGGTCGTCGCCGCAGCAGCTCGTCGATGTGTTGATCGACCGTGAACTGACGGAGTCCCGCAACGGCCTGGTTGGTAAGCTTGCCGCAGGAGCCGCTGGACGTACTCCCAGTCGAGGCCGATCGGCTGTGCCCTGAGCGGGGAATGCACTGACCCTGTCGAAGGAGACCGCTGCGGGTAGTCGCCGGCCTGACCCAGGCGTGAGCCGAATCGAGCGGTCGTCCGCGCCGGTCCACTGCTCCATCAACCCTGGGATCAACCCAGGTCGGCGGCCCAGGCTGCAGCTCTGGTTCCACTCAGCTCCCGTGGAGCTTGCGTGCTCAGCAGCATGCTGATGCGCCCGAGCCACAGTGGAGTCCACTGGAATCACCCAGGTCCGTGATCCGCTGTGCCTCCTCGACCAGCTCGTAGACCGCCGCGAACGTGACGAGCCCGGTGCGGATCTCTTCGGCCGACGGTGCCGGCAGGAACCCAAGGGCGGCTTCCGGAGCCGGACGGGCCGGGACTTGGCGAGCCGAGCTTGTGTGACGATCCCGGCCTTGAGGTTCCAACCGTTGCCGACTGCATCGAACATGGTCCGAAGGCCAGCGCCGGTGGCCCGGACGACGTGGCGAGGTCGCCCTGGTGGATCCGGCGTCGCGAAGGCCGACAGGTCGAGCCGGCCGGGCGCCGCATGTCTGCGCGCACACACATTCAGGGCTGCCAGGCATGAGCCGGCAGGCCTTGGGAGGACTACCATGTTTTAAAAGGACACCTTGTGCGAGACGGTGCGCAGACCTTGAGCCAACCGCGCGCCAGGAGGGATGCAGCGATGTCCGTGATCAGGTTCTTCGAGCCCTTCCGTGACCCTGCCCGGGAGCTCGATCGGCTGATGTCGATCGCGGCAGGCGGGACGCGCGCACCCCTTGGGATGCCGCTGGACGTCTACCGTGACGATGATGGCAGCTACCATGTCGATCTCGACATGCCCGGCGTCGACCCAGCCAGCATCGAGGTGACCGTCGACTCCGGAGCCTTGACGATCCAGGCCGAGCGAGTACCTGGCTACGGTGAAGGGCAGCAGGTCATCGTTGCCGAGCGATCGCAAGGCTCGTTCGCCCGGCAGCTCTCACTCGGAGAGGGTGTGGACTCGGAGAACCTCACGGCCGCCTACACAGACGGCGTCTTGCACGTCACCATTCCCGCATCATCGCGGAGCCAGCCGCGCCGGATCGAGATTACCCACGCGGCGGCCGGTGGCCGCACCATTTCAGGGAGCGCCGTCGAACCGGGTGATGCGCCGACCCCCAGCGTGGGTGACGCCAGCTGACACCTGTCCTCACATCGTCGGCCAGCCATCCGCGTCGCGCCCCGTCGACGAACGACCTCGCGTATCGGTTCAACCGGCGATATCAAAGCCACTCATCAGTCGAGGGGCAACGGTCCTGTTCGGATAGCTCGGCGCGTGTCCGCGTGGCGCGACCTGCGCATCGTGGCTGGGGATGCCAGCTCGGCTTGCTCAGCAAGCAGGTGCGCAGCGTGACGTCTGCCGAGTCGTCAGCACCGATACTAGTGACCGACCAAGCACCCGCTGTCCGCATGCACCGAACTCAGCTACACCAATCGATGCGGCCGGCGCCACAGCGCAACGCGCGTACTATTGACCCACGCGGGTATCCGCATCATCGCTGGTGGCTGCCCGCCCAGGCTCGAGGAGCACAACGCCGATGGGTGCCGTCCCCTCTGTCTCGTATTCGATCACCGTCCGTCTGCAGGTCCCAGCCGGCGGCGGCATGGTTTCCCACCTGGCGACGGTGGTAGAGCGGGCCGGCGGGCTGGTCACCGCGTTGGATGTGACGGCGTCGGGTCACGAGCGGTTGCAGATCGACGTGACGTGCGCGGCCCGGGACACCGATCATGCGGAGCGGCTCGCGCAGGCCATGGCGGCGGTGCCCGGGGTGGCAATCGGGAAGGTGTCCGATCGGACGTTCCTGATGCACCTCGGCGGCAAGATCGAGATGAACAGCAAGCACCCGATCCGCACCCGTGACGACCTGTCGATGATCTACACCCCTGGGGTTGCCCGGGTCTGTCTGGCCATCGTCAAGAATCCCGAAGACGTGCGACGGCTGACAGTGAAACGGAACAGCATCGCGGTGATCACCGACGGATCAGCTGTGCTCGGGCTCGGCAACATCGGGCCGCAGGCTGCACTGCCGGTGATGGAGGGCAAGGCGGCGCTTTTCAAGCGGTTCGCCGGGATCGATGCCTGGCCGCTGTGCCTGGACACCCAGGACGTGGATGAGATCGTTGCGGTAGTGAAGGCCGTCGCGCCCGGCTTCGCCGGGATCAACCTGGAGGACATCTCCGCGCCACGCTGTTTCGAGGTGGAGCGGCGGCTCCGGGAGCTGCTGGACATCCCGGTATTCCACGACGACCAGCACGGCACGGCGATCGTGGTGCTGGCCGCGCTGTACAACGCGTTGCGGGTGGTGGACAAGGACATCGAGACCGTGCGGATCGTGATGTCGGGGGCCGGGGCGGCCGGCACCGCGATCATCAAGCTGTTAATGGCGGCCGGCGTCCAGCACGTGGTGGTCGCCGACATCGACGGCGTGGTGCATCGCGGCCGGGACGGGCTGACCGGCGAACTGGCCTGGCTGGCGCACAACACCAACCACCCGGGCTTCACCGGGTCGCTGAAGAACGCGGTGATCGGCGCCGACGTGTTCATCGGCGTGTCGGCGCCCGGCGTGCTGTCCGGGGATGACGTCGCGAAGATGGCGGACCGGGCGATCGTGTTCGCGCTCGCCAACCCGGAGCCGGAGGTGGACCCGGCCGAGGCGCTCGAGCACGCGGAAGTGGTCGCCACCGGACGGTCGGACTTCCCGAACCAGATCAACAACGTGCTCGCGTTCCCCGGTGTCTTCCGCGGACTGCTGGACGCCCAATCGGCGGAGATCACCTCGACCATGCTCCTCGCCGCCGCTCGCGCGCTTGCATCGATAGTCACCGACGGCGAGCTGAACGCCACCTACATCATCCCCAGCGTGTTCAACCCCGACGTGCACCAAACCGTGGCCACCGCCGTCCGACGAGCGGCCGGCGGCCCGCACGACCGCCCGAGGCTCGGCGACGACGACGTCAGTGTCTGAGCGCATCATGAACAGTGACGCCGTCATCCTCATCCTGAGCGCCGTTCAACGGGTAGGTTGAAGGCAGGTACCTCTGAGCTGCGTCCTTCCGAGGGTACCTGGCGGTAGTCAGACCTGCTGCCTTGGTGGCAGCGCCAACCGGTATGGCGTGCGATTCGGATAAGGGGCGATCCCCCGCTCGACTCCACGTTAGATCGGAGACGCGAGGCTCGGGGTGTCAGGCGGGTCTTGCGTCCCTACGTCGCGACCGGCCCCGCTCAAAAGGGGCGCGGCCACACACTACCCGTCGTCCCCAACTCTCAGGTTCGAGGGCGCTGCGTGGTGCCTTCGACGACGGCCAGATCGAGACAGATCAGCTGGGTGGAGATGCCGGGCGGCCACTCCTCGCCGAGATCAACCGCCGCCGCCAGGCTGGACTGATGATCGGGCACGAAGCCGACCCCGCGGACCACGACCTCGGTGCGGAGGTGGGTCCTGGCACACACCCAGCTCACACTCAACGTGATCCGGCGCCCGGGCGCGTACTGGCGGATCTCGTTGTACTCGGGTAAGCGAACACCACCCGGTCGTCGGTGACCGCGTAGCTGACCACCACGGCCCTGGGTCCGCGACCGGTGGCCCAACCGTCCCTGCCTGCGCTCGCCAAGCCAGGAACGACATTCAACCTCGGCGAGTCGACGATCCGTCGGCGTCGGATGGACAGACGAACGACCTACCGCTCGACCGTCGCGTTCTGTGCGTCAGGTTGTCGTCAGGGTTTGACGGGCGAGGGATGGAGCCGGATTCGGGTGATAGATACGACCTTGCTTCCCTGGTGATCTTGAAAGTCGTGAAACTCTTGGAGGAGTTCGATGAGATCGCGGACGTGGTGGCAGTGGGGACGCCCCGTCGCGCTGCCTCTAGACCGAGCCGATACGGCGCCCACCAACGGGTCGGTGAGTGATCGTGAACGAGACTCCACGAAGCCAGGCGGCTCGCTCCCTGTGCTGCTCGACAACATGTTCAGGCCATTGCGGTGACGCCATCGTTCGATGAACGCGAGGTGGTCCCCGACCACACCGAGCGAAACGATTGGAGGCTTGGCGTGTTCAGCAGCCGTGGCGTGGACCAGATCTGGAGGCCAGCGTACCGAGCAACTGGAGCATCGGTCCCGGCGAGTTGTTGTTCGGGCCGACCTCCCGCACCTGAACCTGCGCATGGTCGGCATAGCGCGCCACCTGATTGTCGAGCATCACCGGCCTCGATCGCCCGGCTCAAGGGCCGAGTCCGGGGTGGTGGTGGATGAAGACGTCACCGGGTGATCTGTTTCGGTCACTTTAGGCGGTGAGTGCGGCGGGTGTCATGGCCTCGCTTTCGTCGGTGTCGTTGGTGATCTTGGTGAGTCGGCTTTGGCGAGGATGTCGAGTCCGAGGTAGCGGCGTCCTTCGGCCCACTCATCGTGTTGCTCGGCGAGGACGGCGCCCACCAGGCGGATGATCGCGCCGCGATCGGGAAAGATCCCGACTACGTCGGTGCGGCGCCGGATCTCCCGGTTCAACCGCTCGTTGGGGTTGTTCGACCAGATCTGACGCCACAGGTCCTTCGGGTAGGCGGTGAACGCCAGAATCTCGGTCCGGGCGTCCTCGAGATGGGCGGCGACCTGGGGAAGCTTGTCGGCGAGGGCGTCGACGATCCGGTCGAACTGCGCATGCACCGCCTCAGCATCGGGCTGGTCGTAGACCGAATGCAGCAACGCCTTCACCCAGCCCCAGGAAGACTTCGGGGTGACCTGCATCAGGTTCGCCGCATAGTGGGTGTTATGCCGACGTCGGCATAACACCCATTATGCCGATCTGATGGTTATGCCGACGTGGTCGCGGGATCGCT